>JAAYOJ010000151.1 GCA_012520405.1 Peptococcaceae bacterium | reverse complement strand
GCTAAAGCAGAATCCTCAGGCCTCCTATTCCAGGATGCTGCAAGTGATATTGCTGATGTCCTAGGCGGCGGAGGTAGTGGAGAAAATGACAGTAAACCCTACGAATATTTTACATTGCTGGAGAAGGAAGTATCCTTACCCTCCCTTAGCCTTGATGCCATTGAAATCGGTTATCTGGAAGCAGGTACAGGTAAAGGAAAACGCTATACCGCTGCTCTCTTCACCACGGAAGGAATTGTGCCCGGCACGGGAATCATCGACTCAGGGGAAAATCCCCTGCTGGGGGTTTCTATTGAAATCGAACTCCCCAATGATAAAACCCTAACCCACGAAAGTTCTTTGAAGGAAGGAGAGGCTCTCAACACTCTCTATCACACTCTGGGTATCAATCTTCCTGATTTGCCTGATGAATCTGTTAAAGTCCTGGAAGAAGCATCGGAAAAAGCTTATAAATCCGCAAATAATCCTGATTCCCACTCAATTTTCAAATGGTATGGCCGGAACATTCTAGAACGTTTTATCGCCAACCAAACCACCTTTGATATAGAGCAACAGGTAGAAAAGGGCTTAATTTTAGGTCGTACCGATAAAGAGCGCTGTATCGTCCTTACCTCCCGGCTGGGGAAAGACAACACCTTGTATTCTACAATTGACCTGCTACAAGTCATCAATGAACTTCACAACGGAAATGAGACTCTCCAAGCAGGCTACAATATCTTTGCGGGACTATTTGCCTCCTCTTTGGAAAGTGCTGTTTTGACAGGGAAAAACAAAGCGGGTTACCAGGAGCTTTGGTCTTCCGCACCCAAAGATACATCCCTAATCCTAATCCTGGATAAGGAAGATCGAGATTTGGCTCTCGAGGAGATGAAAAAGGCCGAAAAATATCCCTATCGTCTCCTGGAACGTATCGAAAACAGCGATACCATTATTCTCGTTCCCGAGGAAGCCGGAGAATACCAAGGACAAAAACGCTGGGCTTGGCTGGAGATCGACCCGAATACCTATGAAACCATCTCCGTTATTGACACAGGGGAACATGCCGGTATGGCCAGCTACACCATGTCCCTACAACCCAGTCAAGATGATTATGGACAGTTCATCGTTGGCGCCTTAATCGGTGCAGATGTAGCCCTATGGTCAGTCTGTTCTTCCGCTCTCAAACTCAGTGATTACGACGATATCCTGGAAGATGCTCAGGAAACCGCCCTTGCCATGGCTGATAATCTGGACAGTGTGATGAAAGGCTACGGCGCAGGTAAGGACAAAAAAGTTTCTAAGAGTAAGGGCCTGGGACCAATAAAGCTTTTCGGTGAAGTTAGTAAAGATGGCTTCAAAGCGGGCATAGGTCAGAATTTAATAGGTTTCTCTGATGGCTTTAAAGCAGGTGTCAACTTATACTTTGCCATGGCGGAACCGCCATCCGATGAATCGGAGGACGAAGAGTCGGAGGACGAAGAGTCGGAAGAGTAATGTCTTAGGCACTGGCAGACTATAATTTATTGATAAGACTCAAAGGAGTGAATTCAATGGCTTTCATAAATAAAATCGGTAAAAAAATCGGTAACGTGGCGGGAAGTGCTGCGGATAAAGCAAAAGATCTGGCGGAAACCACGAAACTAAACGCTTCCATCTCCTCTGAAGAAAAACAAATAAATCAGTATTACCTGGAAATCGGGAAAATAATGTTCGAACATGAAAAAGATAACCCCAACAGTCCCGTCGCAGAGCAAATAGGGAAAATCCTGGCCTCACAACAAACCATTGCTGAAATAAAAGCCAAAATTGCTGAAATAAAAACAGACAACGATGTAAGCGTTCCAAATACCTGTCCCAACTGTCAAACAGAGAATTCCGGTAATAGCAAGTTCTGTCCTAATTGCGGGACACCTTTCCCGGATCAGTGAAAATTCTAATAATTTAAGCTTCTTAAGGAGGTTTTGCCATGTCTAATGATTTATTTGGGGGATTGGGTGGCCTTATTAAAAATTTCGCTGCTTTTATGCCCCAGGATGATCCAAATACTAAAATCTTCCAACTTCAGACAAGTATCAATGATCTTGAAAAGCAGGAAAAAGAAATCTATGT
>JAAYOJ010000060.1 GCA_012520405.1 Peptococcaceae bacterium | reverse complement strand
GGTCTACTGTTCGTGATTTTGCAACGAACACTTTCTCCATCATCGCTTTAGAAATCCCCATAGCATTAATCGGGTAAGCAGCCTTATCAGTAGATAGGCAAATCACCTTTTTTATACCAAAGTCTATAGCTGCATTTAGCACGTTATCCGTACCAATAACGTTAGTCTTCACTGCCTCTAGAGGAAAGAATTCACACGATGGAACCTGTTTTAGAGCAGCGGCATGGAAAATGAAATCCACGTTATGCATCGCGTTCCGAATGCTGCTTGGATCTCTGACGTCACCGATGTAAAACTTGAGTCGATCATCAGTGTAGTGTTTCCGCATGTCATCCTGCTTCTTTTCGTCCCTCGAAAAGATCCTTATCTCCCCAACATTTGTGTTTAAGAAGCGGGTAAGTACTGCATTTCCAAATGAACCTGTTCCACCAGTTATTAAAAGCGTTTTCCCTTGAAACATATACACATCTCCATTATATATGCTTTAGAATAATATCCACGGTCGACGAAACATCATAATGCTTCTCTAGATAGTCTCGACCGTTCTTTCCCATTCTGAGCCTAAGTTCTGGCTCCCGAGCTAATTTACTAGCGTATTCCATGAACTTGTCTAAATCGCCGCTCTCACACCAAAAGCCACTTTCGGAATCCACGAGAGTATCTCTAAGATCAGTGTTTACATCTGTGGCTGCTAAGACTGGCATAGAAAACTCCATGTAAGATATTAAGCGTGAAGGAAAGTTTGGAATGGTAAACCTAGAATCAAGAAATATGAGCCCAACATCTGCGCATTCAAGTAACTCGTCATACTCAGACTTAGGCAAGTGCCGTAGTAACTTTACTTTCCTGGGTTTGGTTGTCAAGATATGACGTTCTATTCTGGTAAACTCCGTACCAGAACCAACTATTAAAAGAAACGCTTTATCCAAAGCCTCAAATTCGTCTATAACATTAATCAGAAAGTTTACTCCTTGGGGTTTCCCTAAGTTACCACCGTAAAGAAAGAGGACAGCGTCATCTGGTATACCATGTCTTGATAAAGAAGTCCTGTCTTTTTTCGAAGCAGCTTTCGGCCTTGGTTTAATAGAGTTGGGGAAAACCTCCAGTTTGTCTTCATCCAAATAGGGATTATGTAGCCGTACATACCGGACGTTAGCAGGTGACATACACCCAATCATATCCGATATCCTATACAGCCTTACTTCCTTTCCTCGAAAATATCTCCACAAAAGGCTGTTCTTCCGGATAATACCTAAGTCAACGGCGTTTTGAGGAAAAATGTCCTTGAGAATTAGATACGACTTTGCTTTGTGTCTGCTTTTTAGACGTCTTACAAGTCTCTCAAAAGTTATGGGAGGCGTTGAGTACATTATCAAATCGAACTTAACCTCATGGAAATATCGATTGATAGCACGATAGTATTGGTTCTCTATAGTCAATGTTGCTATTCCTTTTTCGATAAAACCGGATTGTGTTATATTCCCGGTTTTCACCCTTAGACTTCTAATATTACCTTTTACAAATAACTCCGTTTTCAAACCCGAACGGCGTTGTCTGGGAGAGACACCGTACACATTTATACCACGGTGTGCCAACTCCCTTACCAAATCTGTGTAGATATCTCGCCGATCTAGATTCTCCATATCAGCCAATGTGAGAAAGAGAATGTTGCCCAATACTAACTCCTCCACCAACTCTATTCATTTTCTTCAAAGTCACACATAACAGTACCGAGATATCTAACCGAGCAAAACAAGCTTAATCAATTTTCTGTAACTTACATCAAGTCACTTAAGCTTTCTAGCAGGTACCCCCACATATGTCCCCTGTTCAGTGACATCCCGGAGAACTACAGATCCAGCACCGATAATGGAATTATCTGATATATTCAGACCGTTTATCACTATGCATCCAATCCCCAACCACACGTTAGGACCTATTGCTACATTACCCGCTACATGGACCCCGGGGGAGATATGAACGAATTCTCCGATAGTACAATCGTGATCTACTGTTGCTCCTGTATTTATTATGCAACCTTTACCAATGCGAGTGCCTGGGTTAACAATCACTCCCGCCATGACCACTGTCCCTTGGTCTACATGTACGTTTCGCGCAATTACGGCACTCGGATGGACCAGCTTCACACAGTCCTTTCCTAGTTCTTCAAGTCTCGACTGTAGACTTCTCCGAACTAAGTTGTTGCCTATAGCCACAAAAGTATCTGCACCCGAAACTAACTCTTCTAACTCCGCTGTTGCCCCAATAACTGGAAATCCATTTACTGAGTCAATGCCAGGGTTATCATCCACAAAGACGATTTCTTGCCAGAGATCCATTTTGCTTGCAACATCTGAACAAACTCTGCCGTGCCCTCCGGCCCCAATTATCACCAGTCGTTTCTTGGTCATGGAGAAACACTTCTTTTCTGGTTAGATGTCCCTTTAAATTCATGCATGGTAACAGATGTTTGGGAACTGATTCCTTGGCGTGCGATTACTGCAAACACCGTGTCGATAAGTATTTTGGTATCAAAAAACAGAGTGATATTATCTATATAAATCGTGTCAAGTTCGAGTTTTTCTTCCCAACTTATGGAGTTACGTCCACCGACCTGAGCCAAGCCCGTTAATCCTGGGCGCACTGTATGCCTTCTCCGCTGTTCATCGTTGTATAAGGACAGATACTTAACTAACAGGGGGCGTGGCCCAACAAAGCTCATATCACCTTTTAGTATGTTCCAAAGTTCAGGAAGCTCATCAAGTGACGTTGAACGCAACCAAGTCCCAAAAGAAGTCAAGCGAACCTCATCAGGCAAAAGCTCTCCGTTTTCATCCCGCTCATCAGTCATTGTCCTAAACTTATACATTGTAAAGATCTTTTCATTTAGACCTGGTCGTTGCTGTTTAAATATCACTGGACTACCAAGC
>JAAYOJ010000167.1 GCA_012520405.1 Peptococcaceae bacterium | reverse complement strand
TAAAATCAGGATCCATTCGCCTTGAGCGTAACTGATAGTAATATTTCTCATTTCGGAAAAGTTATTGTTCCAAGGATGGAAATAAACCCGTTCAGTATAAGACTTGGCAATATTAACGGTATTATCCGTAGAACCCGTATCCACAATAATTAATTCCGAATCCACTTGTTGCATTAATGGTTTTAGACTCTCCAGACAGCGGGGAAGATTTTTTTCTTCATCTTTAACCATCATGCAGATACTTAGTAGTTTCATATGGCCTCCCATTACCTTGCTTTGCTATTATATCTAGCAACTTTAATAACTTATGCCTTGTTAAAGTGCTAACTACTCATTCATTTTCGTTCGAAGTTCATTCAGGGCTTTAAGATTCAAGATGCCTTTACCTTGTTCAGCCGCAGCCCTATTCTGCCGGCTAATCTCCTCATAAACCTCACTGCGGAGTATTTTAACGTCTTTGGGCGCTTCAATACCGATGCGCACCACATCACCGGCTACGGAAACAACAACAATCTCTATGTCATCGTTAATTTTGATTCTTTCGTTTACTTTGCGGGAAAGAACAAGCATTATTCTTTCCCCCCTTCTTCAGCGTTTGCCTGGTTTTGCTGGGCAAACAAGAGCTCCCGAGAACTATATTTTTCTTCATTTAAAATCAATTGATATCCTTTTTGTTTCTCCAAATTAATGATTATCGGGGCCTTTAAGTTAATGGTCGTTTGTCTTAGATCGTCGGCCAAGCACAAAATACCCCAAACTTCAACTTTAGTATTTTCTTTTACTTCAAGCACTTTACGGGCTTCAACATCAAGCTCAATATCTTTCAAGTAAGCCGGGAAATAGTTTTCAGGACGAGTTAAAACAAAGCCGATATATTCGTTGTCTGTACAGACAAGCTGAGCCAGGGGAGCATCTTGCTCCGGAATAAAGCTCCATTCTTTATAGCTTTCAAATCCTGGAATCCCCGAAGGGAAATTTATTTTAATAACTTTCTGTTCCATAAACAAAACTCCTCATTTTAATCTTTTCCAAAAAGTTTAAAGTCCTGAATTTATTAAACCTTATAATCTAAGCTTGAACCTACAGCCTTGATCTCAATATAAGGTTCTCTTTCCAAATAAACATTTACTTTCCCGTATTGGAATTCACTCGAAATTTCCCCTGGGGTAAATGTTTTGCTCAGACCCCCCATTTCTGCATCCCATTCCAAAGCATGAGTTATAACCTCAATTTTTATTGGATCCAAGGCTGCCAGTTGCACGGTCTTTTCCTTAGGCTTCATGGCTTCCTTAACAATTTGGCCAATGGTAACTTTTTTACTTAGGTCACCTAAGGCCTGCCCCTGCTGTGCCCTTCTGGCAATGCCTTCTTGCACGGTTTCTTGGGCATCCTGCCTGAAAATCGCAGCCTGGGCCTGAATTCCACGCAAATCCATTGATTCGAGGGAAGGAGTGTAATCGATGTTCAATTCAATTTTTGCCGGTTTTAATTCAATCCGAGCCGGATATGGTTTAACCTCAAGATCAGCGGATCGGATCTTGAGGTCAAACTTATAAGGAACTGTTTCCATACCGATTTGTCCGAATTGTTGACGCACTTGCAAATCAATCATCCATAACAACTCCGGTTATCTCATAAAGTCAATTAAAGAGGGCTGAAGGATCCGAGAACCAACGGCCAAGGCAGCTTGGTAGAGATTCTGTTGGTTTGTAAAATCCGTAATAGTTTTAGCCATGTTGGCATCTTCAATCTCGGAAAGATTTTTTTTGAGGTTTAAGTACATAGATTCGAGTTGGGATTGCACAGCCTCCAGTCTATTCACTCTAGCTCCCAGGTTGGCTCGAATAGCCGTGACCCGAGCAACATTTTGCCCTACGCCTTCGGCAGCAGCAGAAATTTGCGCCGCATCTCCGTTTGACAATTGGGTTTCTAATTCATCCAGGTTATTAAATATATTGGAATCGATAAATAGTTCCTGGCCATTGACCATGACATTTATCTGAACATTGTTTCCGATGTCAAATAAAACTGGGTCTGTGTTGCCCTGAAAACTATAGTCTACGGCTATGGGCTCAGTATCCGTGTCAGTGCCGCTAAATATATACTTGTTGCCTACTTTGGTATTGGCTAAAGATCTAATCTGGTCTTTGATCTGGCCTATTTCCTCAACAATGGCCTTTCTCTCGTTTTCTGAATTGGTACCATTTGCTCCCTGGAGCCCTAGCTCCTGGGCTCTTTGTAAGAGCGAGGTCAATTGTCCAAGCACTGAATCGGCCGTATTCATATAAGATAAGGCCTCAGATGCATTACTCTGCCACTGTTCAACCATAGCCACACTGCTTTTAAAGCGTAAGGCATTTTGAATACCAACCGGGTCATCAGAAGGTTTGGTAATACTTTTTCCGGAAGACATTTGGTCTTGCAACAGGGCAATTCGGGACAGTGAAGATTCAAGATTCAGCAAAAAATTGCGTGTTAGCATATTGTTAGAAATTCTCATGTTTTTTCACTCCAGTCAAAAATTAAACTAGCCATTAACGGGTAATACCCATTCCGGTAATTATTTTCTCCAACATATCGTCCAACACGGTTACCAAGCGGGCAGCCGCAGCATAACTCTTTTGAAACTTTATGATGTTCGTCATTTCTTCATCCAGGGACACACCAGAAGCTGACTCTTTCTGATTAAGCAGTTGGTTGAGCAACACAGCCTCTCCTTGGGCCATACGCTCCGCTTGTTGGACATTGGCGCCTATTCTGGCAATCAGCGCTCCATAGGAATCCCCAATTGAACCGGCCAGAGCAGCAATCTCCGAGGCAATACTCCCGTCTCCTTTACTAGCTGTGTGCCCTGTCCTAAGGTTATCTTCGGTAATACTGCTATTCAAGGCAATATCGGCGGCACCCGAATCATTAATAAAGAAAACATCCGGATAAGAATCACTAGTGTAAATAGTATTTATTTGCGTGGCGATATCCTGGGCCAGCTCATCCAATTTACCCATAATCTCGGGCAAGTATTTATTCAATAATTCGACCTCTGCCGCCAAGGAACCCATCTGGGTTATAATACCAGGAGAGGTTTCCAGTTCGAAATCGCTGGATCCTAAGGAAAAACCCGTTTCGTCTCCTTGCAATTCCCAGACCTGATCATGATCCACCAGCACCTGTCCGGCAGCAGCCTCACTGGCAATCTCAATTTTAAAAACTCCTACATGCCGATCCTTAAAATTCGAATCTTGAGTTTCCGTTACCCT
>JAAYOJ010000031.1 GCA_012520405.1 Peptococcaceae bacterium | reverse complement strand
AATATTTGAGGGCCCCAAGTTTTACCTCCCGGGAATATTGTTGAGCTTTTTCCACCAATTCTTCAGCATAAGCACGGGACTGAACCGTAATCTCATCCTCTTTTAGCAATTGCTCCGCCTGCTTTTCGGCCCGTTCCACAATCATTTGCCCCTCAAATCTGGCATTTTCCATAAGACGGTCTCTGTCGGCCAGCAGTAGATTAGCCTGTCTGATTTCTTCCGGCAATTCCGTACGTATATTATCCAAAATTTCCAGAACCACTTCTTCATCTACCATAATTTTTCCCGTTAGGGGTACTTTTGCGCCATGATCAATTACTTCTTCCAACTGTTCAATAAGATCAAGCAAACGGTTTTCCAAGCTTATTCCTCTCCTTACTTCTCAACTTCCTGAAGAAACCATATTTTAGTGTCACCATATTCTTTCGTCATTCTGATTTCCAAAGGGTATACTTCTTGCAAGATTTCTTCCGCGGATGCACTCTCGGCAACAATTACCCCGTCAGAATTCAAGATTTCAAGATTCTTTATAATAGACAAGGCCTTATTAATATTACCTTGGTAATATGGAGGATCAAGAAATATTAAATCGAACTTTTCTTGGTTTTGACTTAGAAACTTAAAGGCATCCATTTTTATAACTAAAGCTTTTTTTTCGGCTCCCAATAGGGCTCTGTTTTCTAAAGCTGTTTTATAGGGTTCCAAGCTTTTCTCAACAAGAACTGCCTCTTTTGCCCCTCGGGATAGAGCTTCCCAGGATAAGTTACCGGTTCCGGCAAATAAATCGAGAACTTTAGCCTCTAAAACTTTGTTCCCTAAAATATTAAAAATTGCACCTTTAACTTTATCTGCAGTCGGCCGGGTTTCCAAACCCTTAACGGCTTTCAAACGGCGTCCTTTCCAGTTCCCGGATATTACACGCATTTAGTTCATCCTAGAATTAAATTTTATCCTAAAAATCGGTTTTATGGTCTAATATCTTTCATTATTATCGTAATTACAGCAAATATTTTTTAATTAAGTTTTAATACTTCCCGACTTTCTTTTATTATACAATATCTGCCTGGTTTTCAATACTTTTTTATGAGCTTAAATTCCAGAAGTCGGGCCAAGATTAAATAAAATATGAATAGGTCGGCATTAAACAAAACATACTAAAGAAAGTTTCGAAACTACATCTTTTAACCTTCTCATCATAATTCCTTTTTTTACTGGCCTTTTGGCCAGTTCTTTTCAATATTCATATAGTGAGGAGTATCACCATGAAAAAGTCAAAATACTTTAAAAAAATGAATATTCATTTGGACTTGGCTGTAGAAGCTCATGACCTTCTACGCGGTGAAACAGGCAGGGAAGTTGCCGGCGTTATAATGGACAAAGAAGAGCTCGGACCTACAGCAGTTACTACTATCACTATTACCAATAAAAAGGGCGAGCAGGAACTTGGCCGGCCCAAAGGTAACTATATAACCATTGATGCACCCTATATCAAGCATAATGACCCACAGCAACATAAGGAATTAGCAAAAATATTAGCCCGGCATTTTGCCAAGCTATGCCAACTGCAGGAGGACTCCAATATCTTGATTGTGGGTCTCGGAAATTGGCAGGCAACACCTGACGCCTTAGGACCTAAAGTAGTGGAAAAAATATTAGTAACCCGTCATCTTTTCCATTATACACCGGAAGAAATACAAGGCAATATGCGCCAAGTCTCAGCTATCTCTCCCGGAGTTTTAGGGCTTACGGGTATCGAAACCGCAGAGGTAATTCGCGGCCTGGTAGAACACGTCAAACCGGATTATGTTATAGCAATTGATTCCTTAGCTGCCGGCGCCTTGGAAAGAATCGGGACTACAATTCAATTAGCGGATACCGGAATAAACCCCGGCTCAGGTATAGGCAACCATCGTAAGGGTCTGACCGAAGAAACTTTAGGCTGTAAGGTTATTGCCATAGGTGTACCCACCGTCGTTAATGCTGCGGTGATTGCCCATAAAACTGTGGAAGAACTATTCACTCAGATGGAAGTACAGCCTGCTTTTTCTCAAATGTATACAGAGGAAAATGAACAAGTTTTGTTTGAAGTTATGAAAAAAGCTCTATCCCCTTTTCAGGATACCTTGATGGTTACTCCTAAAGAAGTTGATGAGCTTATAGAGCACGGCTCCAGGATTATCGCTAATGCCTTGAATCTCAGTATCCATCCCGGAGTTTCTGATAATAACTTTGAAACTTATCTTCAATAACTAAAAATTCCTATCCCTTCTTCTTCCTTTTCTTGCTCTGTGGAAGTCCCATTTCTTGAGCAACTTCATATTTCAAGTTTTCGATTTCTTTAATTTTGTCAACATTCTTTTTAACCAAGACAATACCTCCTAAATATTCTCCTAAATTATATCTAGCAGTAGTATTAATCCTGGTTCCTTAAAAAATACCAGTAAATTGCTGGCTTATTTATTTGTCAGGACTGTTTTTTCCAGTAAATACAGCCAATCTTACCTTCGATAATTTCTGTCACCTGATTATTATGCGCTTGACTTTTTAAAAAGTCAGCAATTTCTGCTTCCTGAGCCGAGGTTAAAGCTACCCTGCGTCCCAGTCTTTTTTGGTAATGCTTAATGGCCTCTTCCAAAGACCTTGTCACTTTTCTTTGCGTATCAAGGTAGAATATTTGCGGGTAAAAATTAGCAAGCCAAAGCAGGTTAAAGCTGCAGTAAAGCCCTTTATTACCATACTTATCACCGGCCTGACTTCCTAAAATTCTTTTCTTCAGCTCTTCACCTATGGAGTCGCGTTGCAAAAAATGGCACAGTAAACAGTGCTCCCTACTTGCTTGAGTCATTTTTTCCAAGCTGTTTCTGTTGCTGATGGCCGGGGACATAATTGCTGTAACCAAACTAAATTTGTTAATCCAACCTAAAGCTTGTAGATCAGCCTTATGCCAGTCTAAATTTTTAAATTGTACGTTATCCAGATCAGCAGCCCGGAGATTGTTTTCCGCGGCTTCCAACATTTTGGGGGAAATATCCACCCCGACAACTTGCCCCTGACTAGAGTTGCGCGCAAATTCCAAAGCGAATTTTCCGGGTCCGCAGCCAATATCGAGCACCATGCTTGATTCCCGCAGCAGTTGTTTTTCTATTAAAAACCGGGTAATTAAGTCAATTCGTTCATCGGGCTCATTGCCGGTAAACTCCTTAACCCGATCATCCCATGTTTTTGAGCTTCCTTCCCTATAGCTTTCGTATTCTTCTTCTTTTTGGGCCCATAGCTGCTCAAAATATTCTATATTCACCTTACCAACCCCCATCATCCTTAAATTTAATTTAAGCCCACTTTTGATTTGTCATAATGCTTATTAACCTCTCGGTAAAGTTTTTCATACTTTTCAGGATTGTTTAGGGCTTCTTGCAAAATAACATAGGCTTCTTCCACCAGGGCTGAATCCTGAGTCAGATCGGTCAGCCTTAACTCCGGCACCCCATGTTGCCGTAAACCCAAAAGTTCTCCCGGCCCGCGAATTTTCAAGTCTTCTTCGGCAATCCTAAAACCATCTTCAGAGTGGCACAAAATATTAAGGCGGGCATTGTCAGTCACATTGCTAATTAAAATACAATAAGACTGTTCCTGTCCTCTGCCCACTCTCCCCCTTAGTTGGTGAAGCTGGGCCAGGCCGAAACGCTCGGCAGCTTCTATAACCATGATAGAAGCGTTCGGGACATCCACTCCTACTTCGATAACAGTTGTAGTGACCAAGACTTTTATTTCTCCCTGACGGAAACGCTCCATGATCTCTTCTTTTTCTTGACTTTTCATTTTACCGTGAAGCAAAGCCACCTGGCTTTGCGGAAAACGTTGCTTTAAAGACTCCGCTGTTTTGGTAGCAGAAACGAGATCGGATTTTTCCGTCTCTTCCACCAACGGGCAGACAACATAAACCTGTCTACCCAAAGATATATGTCGTTCCAAGAACTTTTCTAAACTTGGACGGTTTCGCTCCGAAATTCTTTTGGTAATGACGGGCTTTCTACCGGGAGGCATTTCGTCAAGAACCGAAAGCTGCAAATCCCCATAGAGAGTCAAGGCTAAAGTCCTGGGAATAGGGGTTGCGGTCATAACCAAAACATGCGGGTTTATCCCCTTATCCTCGAGCATGGTACGTTGCCTGACCCCAAAACGATGTTGTTCGTCGGTGACAACCAGGGCCAAATTGCGGAAAGCCACATTTTCTTGAATTAAGGCCTGAGTTCCTACGGCAACTTGGGCCTGTCCGGAAAGTATCTGGTTTAGAACTGTTGCCCGTTCGTTCTTTCCCTGTCCCCCTGCCAGGAGTACCACTTCTAGTCCTAAAGGGTTAAAAGCTTTGCACAGGGCCTTGTAATGCTGTTGAGCCAAAACTTCCGTCGGAGCCATCATGGCTGCTTGGTAGCCGGAACCAACGGCTTTTAAAATGGCGGCCATTGCCACCACGGTCTTGCCGGAACCGACATCACCTTGCACCAGCCTGGTCATGGCTTTGCGACTATTATTCATATCCCTGAATATTTCTTTAATTACCCTGCTTTGAGCTTTGGTTAGTTGGAAAGGAAGGGCGGAAAAAAAATTCTCCACCAGTTCACTGCCACCTTCAAGGGCAATACCGGGGGCTTGTTTTACCGGTGAGCGCAAAAGTGCCAGGGCCAGTTGAAGAAAGAGTATTTCCTCGATAACCAGCCTCCCCCTGGCTTTCTTCAATGCTGCTGAGGAAGATGGAAAATGAATTTCTCGGTAAGCCTGGGGGCGAGACATTAATTCCTTCCCGTTTTCAGGTAAAATTTCCGGATAAAACTTCTCAGCTTGCGGCAAAATATTCTTTACTATAGTACGAATGGCTTTAGATTTGAGCCGCCCGCTTTCCGAGTAAACCGGTACAATTTCTTCTTGGGGTCCTTCCATACCCCCCTTAACAATATCGGTAGCCAATAGTTCCGGGATTTTGTTATTCCATTGAACTTTTCCGGTAACTGACACTATGGTCCCGGGGGGAAATTGCTTGGGTATATAAATTTGGTTAAACCAAATAGCATAGATATTCTTATGTTCCTGGGCAATATTCAACTTAACTACTTTTATTTTACCCTTGCTAATCTGACTGCCCACTACTGTTCCAACTACCGTGGCCAGTTCATTATCCCTTAAATCCTCAATTTTCCGCGTTCTTCTTATTTCATAACGGCGCGGAAAATACTTGAACAAGTCCTCGACCGTATTAATACCTATGTTGGCAAACTGTTTAAATCTTTGAGGACCCACGCCTTTCACATATTGCAAACTCTGAGAGGAGTTATTAGCGGGGCTTTTGTTTTCTTGCCCATCTGACTTTGACTCCCGGCCGTTATGCGCTTCGGTAAAGAGAACGCTTAACTTTTCCTTAATAACGGCAAACAATTCGCGTCTACGACGAGGGCTGGCCCGACTATATTCTTCGGCTAATTCTTTGACCTCTTCCAATAGCTCCGCTGATAATAACTCACTAAACTTCGGTAAAATGTCTAACAAAAAAGAGCTGAAACTTACCATGGCTCCCGTATTGAGGAAACCCTGCTTTTCTTCAGCTTTCATCGCTTTAGCTAAACTTTTTAAATAATAATCCATCTTTATAAACACTTCAATCCGGAATTAAATGCATTCTTAAAGGAATCAGAAGACAGGAGTCTATCTCCTGTCTCCTCGATCGCCTTCTACTCCACGCCCAAAATATAATAATATAATGGCTGCCGACCTGCATAGATTTCGACTTCGATGTCAGACTTTTCGCTTTCCAGCCATTCTGATAACTGATTAACTTCCTCTTCAGCCATATCTTTACCGTAAAATACCGTCACAATATCTTTTTCCCGCCAATTCATATTCTCCAACACTTTTTTAGCAACTTCAAATATATCCCTGCCGGTGGCGGTAATTTTATCGTCGATTAAGCCTAGAATATCTCCCTCTGCTATTTCCAAATTCCCAAATTGGGAGTCCCGAACAGCATAGGTTACTTCACCGGATACCACTTGTTTTAAAGCTTCAGTCATAGCTTGGACGTTTTCCTCAGGAAGGTTGTCTGAATTAAACGCCAAGAGGGCCGAAATTGCCTGGGGAATGGATTTGGTAGGAATAACATAAACTTGCTGATTGTCAACTACCTCGTTAACCTGACTGGCTGCCATTATTATATTGCCATTATTGGGTAAAATAAAAACGTTTTTAGCCTTCACTTGGAGCACTGCTTCAGCTAGATCACTGGTTGACGGGTTCATAGTTTGCCCGCCGAACACTACCTGCTCAACCCCGAGACTGTTAAAGATTTCGGCAATGCCTTCTCCCATGGCCACGGCAACAATCCCGTATTCTTTTAAATCAAGTTGTTCCTCTTCCCGGTCAGCTGTGGTTGTTGCCAGGTCCTCCTCTTTGGCTTGATGGGCTGCGGCTTCATTTTGAGCAAGCATGTTATGAATCTGTACTTCATGAAGAGTACCTAATTTTACAGCATAGTCGAGAATAAGTCCTGGGTTTTCGGTATGAATGTGAATTTTTACAACTTCCGGAGTACCTACAACCAATAAGCTATCGCCTTTATCAATTAAACCCTGTTTTATTGTTTCTGGCTCGAGGTCATTTCCTTTAACTAAGAATTCCGTACAATAGGGAAAATCCAGAGTGCCGACTTCAACAATCCCTGTGGTTACCGGGCTTGGCTCACTATCACTCAAAACACTTTTTTCTTCCGGCACTTTCCCTTCCAAGGCTTCAATCCAACCGCTGATAATCGTAAGAAAGCCTTTACCCCCGGCATCCACAACTCCGGCTTGTTTAAGAACAGGCAACATATCCGGGGTTTTGACTAAGGTCGCTTCCCCTCTTTCCAAACCTGCTTTTAGCACCTGTAGAATATCGGATTCGCCACTTTTGGCTTTATTATAAGCCCCTTTAGCTGTCTCCCGGGATACGGTCAGAATCGTTCCTTCAATAGGTCTCATAACGGCTTTATAGGCGGTATCTACACCTGTTTGCAAAGCTTGGGCCAGCTGAAGAGCATTTGCTTGATTCATCCCTTCCAGCCCTTTAGCTATGCCTCTTAATATTTGGGAAAGAATCACACCTGAGTTTCCCCTGGCTCCCATTAAAGAACCCATCGAAGCAGCTGCAGCTACATCATGAACGGAGCCCGTTGCTACCTTTTCCGCTGACTGATACGCAGCACGGTAAGTCAAATTCATATTGGTTCCGGTATCCCCATCGGGTACCGGGAATACGTTCAAAGCATCTATGGCCTTTTTCTGTTTCTCGAGTTGTTCAGCTCCACAACTCAACATATTTTTAAATATTATTCCATCTAAGATTTTAGTGCCATAGTTTGTTGCAGTTTTAGAGTCTATCTCCACTTCAAACTTATCCTCCTACTCATCGTCCTTATTTCTCAGCCCCATACTTTATTCTAAAAATCTTACTCCCTGAACATTAACATTTACTTCAGATACTTTAAGGCCTGTCATGGTTTCCACTGTGTAGCGGACTCTATCCATAACATTAGATGCTACTTCAGAAATTTTAATTCCATAGCCTACAATAATATTTAAATCGATAACAACGATATCTTCCTGAAAGGTAACATTAACTCCTTTGGAAAGGTTTTCCCTTTTAAGCAAACCTGAAACCCCATCGGAGATTTTACGGGAAGCCATCCCCACCAGTCCGTAACATTCAATCGCTGCCGCGCCTGCAATTGTAGCAATAACTTCTTCAGTTATCTCTACTTTTCCTAGTTTGGTTTCCATAAGTTTTCCCATATCGTGAAACCTCACTTCCCCGCTAATATTATATTAAGACTTATTCTTATGGTATAACAATAAATGCCATTTCCTAAAATTTTAATCAGTTTACACATAGAATAATATAATAAATAGGTTTTAGTCAAATATATTCATTGTTGCTATCCAAGCTCTTGCCATTTCAAAAAACATCTGTTAAACTTTAGTAGTGTGATTTTGGACGTAAAGGAGGTAATAAAACATGGCTAAAGTATGTGCTATTTGCGGAAAAGGAGTTTCTACAGGAATGAAAGTAAGCCACTCCCATATTCGCTCCAAGCGTACCTGGAAACCGAACCTCCAGCGTGTCCGAGCTGTCGTGAACGGTACTCCCACCCGTGTTAAGGTCTGTACAAGATGCTTGCGTTCGGGAAAAGTCCAACGCGCTATCTAAATCCTCCGAACAATTAGTGCATTCAACATTAACCCCGGTATTTAACCGGGGTTAATTTATTTTCCGAATTTGGAATTCAAAAGGATTGCATAATAATAAGTACACATCCCTGCAACACTTCCAGTTTAATTTCGGTCTGCTCAAACACATTACTAATACCACGAGTCGAATTTTGCCATAGAACCAGATTATTCAGCTCATAATACAATCCATGGGTATTTACCTCAGCTTTTTCGGATAAAGGAATTATGGAAAGACTCTGGCCCTTGGCACCGGCGATTGTATCTCTACCGGGAAGCATTACCCAAGCCCGATAGTCTTTATCAACCATAATAAACTTAAGCCCCTTCTGAGCAGAGCCAAGCATAATAGCAATATTACCCAACAAGTGGTCCAACCTCTTACCGCCGGCGGCATAGAGCAAAATCTCTTTTTCGGGCTGCCCCTTCATATAACTATGGGCATAATTTACCGCTAACTCTAAATCTGTCTCATCCTTCTCCGAAGGATATTTTATTATTCTAACCTTATTTTCCTCGCACTTGGAAATGGTATCCTGGGTAGCTGAATCTAAATCTCCGATAAGAACGTCGGGAACTATTCCGGCGGCCAGGGCCAGGTTGGCTCCACCGTCCGCACAGATTAAAAGATCGAACTTTTCTTCTCTTAATTTTGTC
Source organism: Peptococcaceae bacterium (assembly GCA_012520405.1). Lineage (GTDB taxonomy): Bacteria > Bacillota > Desulfitobacteriia > Desulfitobacteriales > Syntrophobotulaceae > JAAYMU01. The sequence continues at coordinate 15,997 of JAAYOJ010000031.1, read as the reverse complement.
CTGCCCCAAACAGAGTCCCATTCCCCATTAGCTATAATAGCAATTCTCATGGTTCCTCCGTTTTATTGTTGTTCCTCCCGAGCCGCTTGCAGAATATCATGAATAGCTTTTTCCGGATCGGGGGCTGCAAAAACAGCGGATCCGGCGACAAGGATTTCAGCTCCTGCTCTGCTTGCCAGACGAGCAGTGTCTGAATTTATACCACCATCTACTTCTATCCGGCATAAGGGGTTTACTTCTTTAAGTATCTCCGATAAAGCTACAATTTTAGGCAAAACCTCGGGAATAAATTTTTGTCCGCCAAAACCAGGGTTAACGGTCATAAGCAAAACCATATCCAGCTCTTGCAAAATGTAGGTCAGAACATCCAAAGAGGTAGCTGGATTTAAGGCTACCCCGACAGTAACCCCTAAGGATTTTATCTGCTGAATAACACGGTGAACGTGTTTAGTGGCCTCTATGCTAATAGTGATATGATCTGCGCCGGCCTTGACAAAATCCTCCACATATCTTTCCGGGTTCTCGATCATTAAATGAACATCAAACTCCAAGGTTGAAACCTTGCGCAAAGATTCGACCACTAGGGGGCCAATAGTTATATTGGGAACAAAATGTCCATCCATGACATCAATGTGGAGGATATTTGCTCCTGCTCTTTCCACTAGTTTTACTTCTTCTCCCAGCCTGGCAAAATCCGCAGATAGAAGAGAAGGAGCAACGGTTAAAGCCATAATATCCCTCTTTCTAAAATAAAGGTTTGGTTTAAGATTAATTCTGTATTTATTGCTTAAATCCTTTTTTTGCCTTGAATCATAACATAAAGATAAACCTATATTTAATGCTTATTTTCGTTGGCAATTACCTCCTGCAAAAATTGGATATAGTGTTTATACCTAGAAGATAATATTTTGGATTCATGCAAGGCTTCCTTAACGGCGCAGTCCGGTTCTTTATCATGCAAACAGCTTTTAAAGCGACATAAATATTTGTACTTTTCGAATTCGGGGAAATAAAGCTGCAGTTCCTCTCGCTTCATTTCAGGCAAATAAAGAGTGGAAAAGCCGGGAGTGTCCGCCACTAAGCCCCCTTCTATGGGGATTAATTCCACATGGCGGGTTGTATGCCTTCCTCTGCCGATTTTAGCACTGACTACTCCTGTTTTTTGTTCCTTATGGGGCTGCAGACAGTTTAAGAGACTGGATTTTCCCGAACCGGAAGGGCCGGCTAAGACAGTTATATGGCCCTGCGTCATTTTTTTAACCTCATCTATACCTTGAAGGGTTTTATTAGATACATTTAACACTGTATACCCACACGCTCTGTAATATTCATGAAAGGGGTCCATTAAGTCTTCTGTCAAATCTGCTTTAGTAAAGATAATAATAGCTTGTAGGCCGGCTTTGCCGACTTGAATCAAAAGCCGGTCCAGAAGATTATAATCGGGATCAGGCGTTTTCCTGGCAAAAACCAGAAAAGCCTGATCGACATTAGCTACATTAGGTCGCACAAGTGAATTACGCCGTTCCAGCACTTTTTCAATCGTAGCTTTATTTCCTACTCCGGGTAAAATCAGAACTTTATCTCCCGGAATAAAATCCTGTTTTTTGACACGAAAACGACCGCGTAAGGAACACTCCCATACTCGGTCATCAGCAAAAACATAATAGAATCCAGCATAACCCTTAATCAATATTCCCTCAATGAGCATATAACTCCCAATCTACCCCCCTAAATAACTTTATACATCTAAGAACACCTAACTTCTAGCTTTTGGCTTTTGGCTTCCGGCTTCTGGTTTTGGCTCCTGGCCCCCTTTCCGTGTTTACGGCGGCGGTCCCGGGCCTTGGGATACTACAATAATAACCTCCGAACCTTGTTTTACGGGCTGTCCGGCTTTAGGAACCGTAGTAATAACTATATCAATAGGATATTCATCAGAAGGTTCGGGTTTAGCTGCGACCACCAAACCGTAAGCTTCAAGCGTTTCCTTGGCTTGAGACGAGGAATAATCCGAAACATCAGGCATGACACCCATGGTTAATTCTTGGCCGCTACTAACATAAAGCTTTATGGGCGAAGAGGTAGGCCATATTGACTTAGGACCGGGGTTTTGGCCGATAACATGACCTTTCTCAATAATTGTATTAGCCCTATACTCAATCGTTATATTTTTTTCGGGAAAGCCTGCAGCCTTAATCATGCTTATAGCGTTTTCCTCGGTAGGATTATTAGACGTAACATCAGGGAACTCAAGTCTCTCAGGTCCTTTGCTCACTACTACCGATATAACTCTTCCTGCTTTAACTGTTGAATAAGGCTTGTAATCCTGATCAATAATTAAGCCTTCTTCATAGTCTTCGCTGAAGTCGGACTGCGGATTCTCTCCCAGAACTAAATTATTTTTCTCCAGTTCTTTTTCCGCCTCAGTAATAGTCATCCCCATGAGATCGGGTACCGTGGTATTAGGGACGAAAAAATATTTGCCTATACCCAAAGCAATGATGGAGCAGACAACTATAACCGCTAAAGAAATCACTACCGGCTTTGGTAATCTCTTTTTCCATACTTTTCTTTTATGCCAAGTATCCTCCAAGTTTTGGTTCTCCGCTGAACGCAGTTGCTGGCGCAAACCCTTATGAACCTGAGTTCTAAGCGCATCAGGTTGATCTTCAGTCAATTTTTTTTCCCATATTATAGTCTGGCCGGTCTGAATGCGGTCCAGGTCCGCCAAAAATTCCAACGCGCTTTTATAACGGTCATCAACTGATTTAGCCAAGGCCTTCATAATAAGGGTGTCAATTTCCGGAGGAACTTCCATACCGATTTTACTCGGCAATTCCACATCCTCCTGAATATGTTTCAGCGCAATGGTTATCGGGGTATCTCCATCATAAGGCACTTTGCCGGTTATCATTTCATAAAGAATAATACCAAGGGAATAAATATCAGACTGTTCACTTATTTGAGAACCTTTAGCCTGTTCCGGTGATAGGTAATGCACCGATCCCACGATATCCCCTGTATGGGTCAGGGTAGCGGAAGAGACAGCTCTGGCAATCCCAAAATCAGTGACTTTTACTCTGCCATCCAGAGTTATTAGTATATTTTGAGGTTTAATATCCCGATGAATAATATGGTTAGCATGAGCATGGGCCAGAGCTTCTGCAATCTGCCTGACTATCATAAGTGCTTTTTGCGGGGACATGGGCGCTTCCTGGCGAATAATATCTTTTAAGGTTGAGCCCAGAACATATTCCATAACAATGTAGTCTTCTTGACCGTCTTTTCCAACATCAAAGATAGATACAATATTCTGATGGGACAGGCTGGCTGCAGCCTGAGCTTCCCGGCGAAAACGTCGGATAAAACCTTCATCGGAGGCTAACTGCTCCCTTAGCACTTTGATAGCCACAGTACGGTTAAGCAAGGTGTCCTTTGCTCTATAGACAATGGCCATCCCGCCCGCTCCGATTCTATCCTCTATCTCATACCTTCCTCCGTACATCTTGCTCACTGATTTACACCTTCTTTCAATTCCAACGCCTTTTCGATCACCGCTTTGGCAATCGGGGCCGCGGCACCTCCGCCTGTACCCCCGTTTTCCACCAGGACTGCCAGGGCAATAACAGGATTGTCCGCGGGAGCAAAAGCAATATACCAGGCGTGGGTGCTCTGGTCTCCTCCAGGCTCAGCAGACCCGGTTTTGGCAGCAATCTGCACCCCGGGTATCGCCCCCGGCGCAGCAGTACCTTCGTTCACAGCCAGTACCATAGCACTTTTTACTTTATCTGCTTCTTCTCTATTTAAAGCCTCAAGCCATACTTCCGGTTTATAATTATATATAATATTGTGCTGAGAATCCAATACTCTGTCAATGAGACGGGGAACCATAATTTTTCCTTCATTGGCTACGCCGGCAGTAATTAATGCCATATGGAAAGGACTGACCATAACCTGCCCCTGGCCAAAAGTACTTGCCGCAAAAAGATTTAAGCTTAACTTATCCGGCAAAGGGTCATCTCTGGTAATGGAAGAACTGGGGATTTGGATATCAAAAGGAATGCTTTGCCCGAAACCAAAACCCGCTGCTGCTTGCAAAAAACTCTTATCCCCTGCTTTCACTCCAAATTCAGCAAAATAATTGTTGCAAGAATAAGCCAAAGCAAGATCGTAATTCACCCAGCCATGGGCCTTATGGTTCTGCTCGCTTATAGTTTGCCCATTAATTATGGTAAACCCTTGACAGCTATAAAGTTCTGTAGTATCAAAATCCGAACGAAAAAGTGCGGCGGAAGTCACAACTTTCATAATTGAGCCCGGGGGGTATTTGGCAAAGGCATGATTCAACATAGGACTGCCCTGCCTGTTAACAATTTCATCCCAGTCCTCAACAATGGTATTGCCGTCAAAGCTGGGCTGACTCACTAAAACCAGCACCTCTCCATTGCGAGGGTCCAAGCCCACCACCGCTCCGGCCTTTCCTTTTAGTTTTTCATAGGCCACTTCCTGCAGACGGGTATCCAGGGTTAAAATCAAGTCATTTCCTTGCCTAGGTAGCTCAAAGGTATTTTGCATCTTTTTGACCAGGGATTTTTCCTTCATGCCTAACAGATTAGCCGCTTCCGTAGCTTCCAGACCTGCAGACCCGTATTTTACTGTCGCATAACCCAACAGGGGTTGGAACATTTCTCCGTGCGGATATACCCTTACTTTGCCCTTTTCTGTCTGCTTGGTTTGGGCCAATACAATACCGTTACGATCATAAATACCGCCTCTCTCAATTCTGCTTTCCAGCAAAACCGCTCTGCGATTAGCGGGGTTATCCAGCATGGTATCGGCATTAACTACCTGCCAGTAAAGAAGCCCAAAACTTATAAAAATAAAACTAAACACAATAATCAAAGCAATTTTTTGTATGCCGCTACTCATAAACACCAACCCGCTTTCCTATTCGCACCTCGCTCATGGAGAAAGAGGAGTTATGGGAAATATTCGTCAGAAGTCCTAAAAGTATGAAGTGAATAATTAAGGAATTTCCCCCATAACTTACCCAAGGAAGAGGGAGTCCGGTCAATGGAAGCATTTTGGTAACGCCGGCCAGAATAATTATTACTTCCAAACCGATTAGAATGCCTATACCCGCAGCCAGAATCTGGCCGAAGCGGTCGGAAGCTTTAGCCCCGATAGCAAGAGCTCTCAACACCAAAACTACAAAAAGAGTAATAACGGCCATAGAACCAAAGAAACCAATTTCTTCCGCTATAACTGAAAAAATAAAATCACTTTCCGCCAGAGGAATCTGATAAGCACCAATGCCGTTTCCTAAACCTGTCCCCAATAAGCGGCCGCCGCTTATAGCGAAAATGGACTGAGCTATTTGGAAACCCCCTACTGTGGAATCGATCCAAGGATTTAGCCAGGTTGCCACCCTTACTCTTACGTGGCCGAATAAGATATAACCCGCCGTTCCCATAAGCAATATCACCGGAACAGACATCGCCAGATAAAACAGTCTTTCCGTAACCATATAAACAATAAAAATCATTAACAGGAAAAACACCAAGGCCGTACCTAAACTCTTTTGAGCCGCTAACAGAGCCAAAACAATTATGCAGATAAAGGCAAAAGGGCCTAATGTCTTTCTATCGGGTAAAGAAATTCTACCCACTTGAATAGTACCTACTCGTAAAAGTTCCCGATTGCTGTTGAGGTAAGCAGCCATAAACAATAGGAGCACTACTTTGACTAGTTCCTCGGGCTGAAAACCCCTGCTGCCTATTTTTATCCAGCTCGTAGCCCCATGAACACTAACTCCGAAAAGCAGGGTAACCAGCAGAAGTGCCAGCGCCGCTAAACCCCAAATATACTGATATTGTTCCAGTTTACGGTAATCCCTCAAACCAAAAAGAACAAGATAAAAAATAACCAAGCCCATATTGGCCCAGATAAATTGATCCTGGGCTAAGGAGGGATTAATTCTGATTAGCAAAACAAGACCAATAGCAAGCAAGGTCTGGACCACAGGTATTAGATAACGGTCGCCGGCATAACCTAAATAAACTTCCAGCGCCGCACCCAGAAAAATAAGTATCGAAAAGACCGCAGCCAAGGAAAAAAAATGGCTTTCTAACATATTACTTAATTTAAGAACCAATAAGCCCAGCCAAAAAATCGTGAGAGTTAAAAACCTTAAGGTAAAACTGTTAAGCATTTTTTTCACCGTTCAAGATACAGCAAACTGCTGTAAAATTATCAGGTGCCCCCCTCTTGATTATGAGGTCCTTTAGTCTAGTCAAATGCTCCTCCCATGATCCTTCGCTGAGGAATTCTCTTGTTATTTCTTCATCTTCAACAAGGTTGGAGAAACCATCCGTACATAGCAAAAAAACATCATCAGCCTGTACTTCCAGCTGGAAGTAATCTATTTCCGGTTGTTTTTCCACCCCCAAGGCCCTAGAAAGTATGTTGCGGTGCGGATGATCTTTGGCCTTTTCTTCAGAAATCTGTCCCATCCGAACCAATTCATTAACCATGGAATGATCCTCGGAAAGCAGAGCGAGCTGACAGTCCCGCCATATGTAAATCCTACTGTCGCCAATGTGGCCGATCACCGCTTTATTATCCTTTAACACCAAAGTAGTGAGCGTTGTTCCCATTCCTTCCATACCGATATCATTACAAGAGGCCTCAAATACCTCTTTATTGGCGTTCTCAATAGCCGATGTAATCCATTCTTGAATTTCATCAATACTAATAGAGTTTAACGAGGAGGCTCTTTTTTTTAATTCTTGAATAGCCAGATAAGAGGCAACTTCTCCGGCCTTATGCCCTCCCATGCCATCCGCTACCGCAAATAAGCCGTAGTCAGGCAAAACCAGGTAGGAATCTTCATTCTTCTTTCTTACACAACCTGTCTCATAAATACTAACTGTTTTCATTTCTCCACCTCGAATAAACAAAAGTGATACCGCCAATTTTAATAAAATCACCTGCGACCAGTTGAACCGGGGAAGTAATTCTTTCTCCATTGACCCAGGTCCCGTTTGTACTGCCTACATCTTCTAAAATCGTTATCCCTTTATAATGTTTCAACTCCGCATGGTCCAGAGAACAGTAGTGATCAGGAAGAACAATATCATTATCTTTTCCTCTACCTATAGTGAGTCCGCGCGAATCTATCCGTATCTTGCGGCCTCTGGCTAACTTGTCGGTGCCGTTGACCACCTCCAGGCATCCGACATCTGACTCCGGAGCTTTGTTCAGAATTCCCTTAGCCCTTAAATCTGCTAACATAACTGTTAGTACCCGCAAAAGAAAGAGATATATACTCACTACAAACAAAATTCTTCCAAGGACTGTAATTATTTGCATTGCCAACCACCGTCTTATTTGTCTATATTAAATCGAAAATGTGTCTGCCCCGCTTTGATTCGATCTCCAGGGTTTACCATATAACGGTCAACCCTCAGCTTATTTACATAGGTACCATTCGTGCTTCCTAAATCTTGAACAAACCATCTTCTATTTTCGTATACAAGTCTAAGATGTTGGCGGGATATTTCCATATCGTCAATTATTATATCGCAGTCCTGATTTCTCCCGATAATTACCTCTTTTTGATCAAGATAGCAGACTTTCCCAGCTCCATTACCCTTAATAATTTCGAGATAAAAGCGGCTTTTCCTGCTCAAGTCGGGTTCCAATGAACTTACTTTTTTGACAGCGTCTACCAAAAGTGTAGTTTTTTCTATATCTTCCGTTTCATCGCTATTATTTTCCTCTTCAAGGTGCCAAGGGACGACAAGGGAATACTTAAACTCGGTCTTGATATCTATCCCACCGGGACAGATATCTTTTCCAACTTTAATTTCTACAAGAGGCGGAGTCAGAAAAGTAAAGCCTTGTTTTTTACCCTCGTCATAAAGATGTTTGGCCAACTCCGTACGAAAAGTCTCCCCAAAGCTCTCCAGAATGGAGTAATCATTTTGATGCAGGTATACCCGGTACAAGTTAGGAACATAAACATGGGCAATGCTCACCTGTTTATTTTTTAACATAACCTTAGACAGTTCCCTGGCAACCTTAACCGGCTGGATTGTACCTGAAGATTGACGAAAAAAGTAGGTTACAATAAACTCTGCAACGGATTCAGCTTTGGCTAACAATTTCATGCCTTTTCACACTCCAAGCGTTGTCTTAGTTGGCCACAAGCAGCGTCTATATCAATGCCCTTTTCTTCCCGGAAGGAAACCGCAATCTTGGCTTCTTCCAGCATCTTTTTAAACCTTAACATTTTCTCTTTGGTCGGTCGGCGAACTTTGCTTCCACTTACCGGGTTAACCGGTATTAGATTGACGTGGGCCGCCATTCCCTGTAAAAGCCTAACAAGTCCTTGCGCTTCAGTTTTATTGGTGTTTTCATCATGCAAGGCATACTCAAAGGTTACCCTGCGTTTGGTGAGTTGTGAATATGTATGGCAAGCGGTCATGAGATCCGCAAGCGGGTATTTTCTGTTTATAGGGATTAACTTGTCTCTAAGCTCATCCTGAGAGGAGTGCAGAGAAATTGCCAACCCTACCTGAGGGTTGTCTTTAGCCAGTTGGATTATCTTGGGTACCACCCCGCTAGTCGAAATTGTCATTCTACGCATGCCGATCTTCTGTCCGTTTTTGCTGTTAAGAATGGAGATAGCCTTAAGCACTGCCTCATAATTAAGAAAAGGTTCGCCCATCCCCATAAACACAACATTGGTAATCCTGAAAGCAGAATCTTCCTGCTTTAACATTCTTAAAACATCCAAAACCTGACCTGTTATCTCGCCAACTGTGAGATTTCTCTTAAAACCCTCCAGTCCGGTAGCACAAAACGCACATCCTACCGGACAGCCCACCTGGGTAGAAATACATATTGTCTGCCGGTCCCGAATATTATCTTTCTCATAATCCATAAGAACGGTTTCTATTCTTTCCCCGTCCCCCAATTCAAACAAATATTTGCGTGTACCGTCCTTTGATTTTTGTTCTCGGATTAGCTTGCCGGATCTAAGATAAAGAAATTTACTAATTCTTTCTTTATCGGCATGGCTTATATTGCTTATTTCTTCCCAATTCGCTATAGCCTTTTGCTGTACCCATTGAAAGATCTGTTTCCCTCTAAATTTACTCAAACCATTATTAAAACATAACTCGGAAAGTTCTGCCTCCAGCAAGGACCTACAGTCAATCTTTTCCATATCCTTTATTATTCACCTATTCCCTTGATTATAAACATCTTACTTGTCTATTTCCCTCTTAAGTTTGGCAATAAAAAAACCGTCCATACCATGAAGATGGGGCAGAATCTGCCAGACTCCTTTGCGCAGTTGCAAAACATCCCGCTCGGCTGAAACGGCAAAAGGCAATAAAGGAGTCATATCAACCGGCTTAAATTCGGGCCTCAAACGACGAAAAGCTTTAATAAGCTCGAAATTCTCTTCCGGTTCGGTTGTACAGGTGGAATAGACAAGTTCACCTCCGGGGGCTACATAGCCTGCAGCGCTAAGCAAGATTTCCATTTGTAGTTCAGGCAGTTTCTCAATCTCATCTTCTCGTTTCTGCCAACGAAGATCAGCCCTTCTACGGATAACCCCCAGTCCTGAACAGGGAGCATCCACCAAAACCCGGTCAAACTTACCTTCGATCCCCTCCAGCTTTCTGGCATCACTTTCCACAGTCATGATGATGCTAATACCCAAACGGTCGGCCAACTGTTCCACAAGCTCCAGCTTCTGCGGATAAATATCAACAGCGATGATTTCTCCTTTATTCTGCATAAGCTGGGCCAAGTGGGTTGTTTTACCTCCCGGGGCACTGCAAGTATCCAGAACCCTTTGCCCTGGCCGTACCCCTAAGATATGGGCCACTAGTTGGGAACTCTCATCCTGCACGGTAAAATAGCCCTCTTTAAACAAGGACAGCTTCTCCAATCCGCCAGAAACTTCGAGACGAATAGCATCCGGAAGCCGGGGAATGACGGTGCCCTTTAAATTTAAGTCTTCCAGTTTAGCAATTAATTCTTCTCTGCTGGTCTTAAGGGTGTTTACTCGAATAATGGTTGAAGAGGGCTCATTATTAGTTTTGAGCAATTGCTCTGTTTCCTCTGTCCCCCACCTTTTTTGCCACCTCTTAACCAGCCATTCCGGGTGAGAATAGCGTATGGCCAGGTAACGCCAAGGCTGCTTGTTTTTATCAGGCCAGGAAAAATTCCATCCGCTTTCCGCTGTTCTGCGTAGCACACTGTTTACCAGCGCGGGGTAGTTATGGCGGCCGGCATGTTTAATGTTCTTACAGAGATTAACAGCCTCATTAATTGCCGCAGCCGGAGGAATTTTAGTTAAAAATAAGATTTGGAAAGCTCCAATACGCAAGATGGCTCGTAGCTCGAAAGGTAAGGCCGACATAGGTTTTCTTAAATGCCGGCGCAAGGCATAGTCCAGCAAGAGCTTGTTCTTCAAAACCCCGTTGACCAGGGTGGATATCAAGCGACGATCCCTTGCATCTTCCAGCTCGCTAAGAAAATCCCTTAACAAGAGGTTGGCATAAGCATTATCTTTTTCCACTCTGGTAAGAATACGCACGGCTATTTGCCGTGCGTTTTTTTCTAAGTTACTATTGTTGGTTGTTTTAGTCCTCATTATTTTACATCCTTTAAATCTTAAAATTGGCCCGCCTTTAAGCCCTTAAATAGGACGGCACTTTAATCGTCTCGGCCCTGGGCTATCCAAATAAATCTGAGCAAGGTAAGAATTGCACCCAAAGCTGCAGCAACGTAAGTCAAAGCGGCTGCACTCAACATACGCCTGGCACCGCTTACCTCTTCTCTAGAAGAGAGTACGCCGCTATTTTCCAAAAATGCCAAGGCCCTACTACTGGCATTAAATTCGACGGGAAGAGTAACTATTTGGAAAAATACTGCAAAAGCAAAGGCATAAATCCCCAGAGTCAAAAGGAAATCAAATGAAGACATAATAAAGCCGATAATAATTAAAATCGGACCGATTTGACTGCCAAAAGAAGCCAGCGGGACAAAGGCTGTTCTTAATTTTAAGGGTGCATACCCGTCAGCATGCTGGACCGCGTGCCCTGTCTCATGCGCAGCTACGGCGATAGCCGCAAGAGAAGAACTGTTATAAACCCCGCTGCTAAGACGCACTGTATGCACTCTTGGATCATAATGATCTGTTAAATTTCCTGCTACCTGTTCAACTTTCACATCATAAAGCCCATTTTTATCCAAAATTTCTCTGGCAACATCTGCTCCGGTACGGCCTGAGCTGCTCCTAATCCTGGAGTAGCGGCCATAAGCGCTGCTGACTTTGGCCTGGGCATAAACCGTTAAGATAATGGCAGGAATTAATAAAATTGCCGAGGGATGAAACAGGGTGGGATCAAAAATCATTTTTTTCCTCCTTTTGCCTAATTATCTAAAGAATCAGCTCATCAACTAAACTTGGCCTTCTAAGAAATTATATTACAGCCTAGTTTTTACTATTATTAGTATGCTCTATCGAGCTTAAATCAAGCTTAAAAAAGTTGGACTTTTTTAGAAAAACTGTTCCCCTGTGGAAATTTTACGGCCATTATAGAAATCTAAAGCCGTCATTTTCTTTTTGCCGGCCGGTTGAAGAAGATTGATTTTTAACCTGCCTTCTCCGGTACCCACAAGAAAACCTTCACCCCGTTCCAGCCTAATCTCCCCCGGAAGCAATTCCGGCAGTAATTCCGGCTGTAATTTCTTATCCACTAACTCACTCTGCCAAATCTTTAGCTGTTCCCCGCGAAAAGTAGTAAATGCACCCGGCCAAGGACATAAACCCCTGATTCTATTATGTATTTTTACTGCCGGCCAGGACCAGTCAAGTCTTTCATGCTCCCTTTGCAGTAATGGGGCATAAGAGAAATTGTCCGGCTGAGGAATGCCCTGCAGCTCACCCTTTTCTAAGCCTTGTAAGGTATCCAGTAAAAGCTCTGCACCCAGCATCATTAATCTATCATGGATATCCCCCGTTGTAGCTTGGACATCGATATCCACTTCTTTAGCCAGAAGAATATCTCCGGTATCCAGCCCTTCATTCATGAGCATGGTCGTAACACCGGTTTTGCTTTCACCATTGATCACCGCCCAATGAATAGGAGCTGCCCCGCGGTAAGCCGGCAACAAAGAGGCATGCACATTAACGCAGCCAAAAACCGGATATTCTAATATGGCGCGGGGTAAGATTTGCCCATAGGCCACAACTACAATACACTCCGGCGCCAACTGCTGAATGGTTTCCAAGCAAGCTGGGTCTTTAATACGAGAAGGTTGGTACAGCGGAAGTTTTAATTCTTGAGCCAGGATTTTGACCGGGCTGGCAGTGATTTTACCTCCTCTGCCCGCCGGTCTGTCCGGTTGGGTAAAAACCCCGGCAATATCATGACCGGCCTCATACAAGGCCTGTAAAGAAGGCACTGCAAAAGCCGGCGTGCCCATAAAAACAAGTTTCACTTTTCTCACCTGGCCTTCCTAATTGTTTATTCGTCTCTATAAACCTTTTGAGCTATATCCACAAAGAGAATTCCATCCAAATGATCTATTTCATGTTGAAATATCCTGGCCAGTAAATCTTCAGCCTTATATTCCATTAACTCACCCTCGCGATTCAAAGCTTGCACCACAACTTTTTGGGCCCGCTCTACATCACCGGTAACGTTTGGTACGCTCAAACAACCTTCCCTGTCTACCGCTTTACCTGATTTTTCAATAATAACCGGATTTATTAGTTCTATAAGGCCATCCCCGGCATCGAGGACAACTACTCTTTTAGGAACTCCAATCTGCGGCGCAGCAAGTCCCACTCCTTTAGCCGCATACATGGTATCTGCCATATTATCCAGCAATTTATGAATATTGGAATTAATCCTTTTTACTTCTATTGCTTTATCTCTTAAAATATCTTCTCCTAGACGAACAACTTGAAATACGGCCATGTCTTACGCCCCTTTTATGCAATATTAATAATAAATTATACCTACAATATGTCCTGAAAGCAATTAATCTCATCAAGCTAATTTAGTGGATTCATTTCAATACTTATTTTAATTTGGGAACAACTTGGGCCATGGAAAAACCTTTTAACTCCGGCATGTATAATCTGCCTAAGCCTATCGGGATTCTTGCCCTTAAGCGCTACTTGCCAGCGATATTCGTTTTTTAGCCTGCTTAGTACCGCCGGGGCCGGCCCCAGGATCTGAAAATCATCTTTATGTTCAGCAGGAATACTCAATCTAATACAATGGGTAAGGTCTTGAGCTGCATTGATCACTCTTTCTTCCCGTTCATGAAATAGCATAACCCTAATTATATGGGCAAAGGGAGGATAGTTTAATTGCTTACGATAAGCAATTTCCTCCCAGAAAAACGCCGTATAATCTTGTTTGGCCGCCCTTAGAACTGCTCGGTCATGAGGGGAATAGGTTTGAATTACAACACCCCCGGGTTTAAGGCCCCTGCCCGCTCTGCCCGCCACCTGGGTCAAGAGCTGGAAAGCTCTTTCCCGCGAACGAAAGTCGGGAATGTTTAGCAGTTGATCGGCGGCGATTACTCCCACCAGGGTTACGTTAGGAAAGTCAAGTCCTTTGGCCAACATCTGAGTCCCAACTAAAACAGGGACTTTTTCATCTCTGAATTTAGCCAGAATATCAGCATGTTTCTTTAAACCTGCGGTTGTATCAGTATCCAATCTTAACACTTCTATTTCCGGGAAAAGAGCTCTGACTTCTTCCTCGACTTTCTGGGTTCCCTGGCCAAAGAAGCGGATAAACCTACTGCCACAGTCCGGGCAGCGGTGAAATACTTCCTGTTGATAATCACAATAGTGACAGCGTAACTTCTGTTTATAACTATGAAAAGTCAAAGAAATATCACAATGAGGGCAGCGGGCAACATAACCACACTCCCGACAAAAAACAAAAGTTGAATAGCCTCTGCGGTTAAGAAAAAGTATAGTTTGTTCGCCTTTGTTTATTCTGTCCCTTAACTTATCCCTTAAAAGAAAGGAAAACATGCTTTTATTTCCCTTGGCCAGTTCTTTTTTCATGTCCACGATTTCTACAGTAGGCAAGGGACGCTGCCTAAACCTTTCTCCTAAATAGATAAGCTCGATCTTTCCTCTTTTAGCGGCAGCATAACTCTCCAAAGAAGGAGTGGCGCTACCGAGAACTACAAGTCCTTTTCTTTGCTTCATTCTTTGGCGAGCCACATCCCTGGTGTGATATTTGGGGTTTTCATCTTGCTTATAAGCGTTCTCATGTTCCTCGTCAATAATAATCAAAGACAGGTTTGGCAAGGGAGCAAATACGGCCGAACGCGCGCCCACAATTATTCTTTTCTGACCGCTAAGGATTTCCTCCCAAAGGGAGCACTTTTCAGCCGTACTGATTCCGGAATGTATTACCCCTACGGCATCCCCAAACTGGCCTAGAAAAACTTGAGAAATTTGAGAAGTAAGGGAGATTTCCGGAACAAGGATAATAACATCCCCTCCCGCGGCCAGCACTTGGGAAACTATTTCCCTGTAAACCTGGGTTTTGCCGCTTCCGGTTATTCCATGCAGCAAAATACAGCTGCCGTCCTTTTTAAGGAAAGCATCCCAGATTTTTTGAGCTACTATTTTTTGGGCAGGGCTAAGCTCAATAGTTTCCTTAAATTTAGAGTTTGATTCGTTTTCTGTTTGGCTTTTATCTCCGGCCCGGATTTTAGGTGCCGGCACGAGCGTGTCCTCAGGCATAACTGAAGCCGGTTTCTTCAGGCGGCCAACTCCGGAAAATCTGCTTTCTTTTTTTAACCAACCCCTGCTAATCATTTCTTCCAACAAATCCGGGGTTACTCCCGTTCTTTGCAGTAAAACTTTTTCAGCCAAGGCTTTTTTCCTGGATCTGTGAAGGGTTTTTAAAACCTTATATATATCAGGATCCAATAGTTCCAAGGCTTTAACATCTTCGTCTTGCATTGTGGCCAAAGGTATCAGCCAAGGTTCAACTTTTCCTTTAAGAAAAGGCCAAACTGTATGTAAGGCCTGAGCAATGGAACAGATAGTTGTTTCCGCCAGCCAGATAGCAAGTTCGATTAATTCAAGAGGAAGCAGGCTTTGCTCTAAAACCGCTTGTATAGGGCGCAAATTAACTTCTTTATCTAAATCGGGCCTTTTATCGCTGACTCTAACCACCAGGCCTTGGACTTGACGGTTTCTAAGAGGTACCATAACCGTCATTCCTGTTTTCACCTGCATGTTGTCAGGAATAAGATAGTGATAACTTTGGTCCAGTCGCCTGTTGGCTACATCGACTAAAATTTCGGCATATTTAGGCAAAGAAAAATCTCCTTTCCTAAAAAACAACTCTTGTTAAAATAAGCGCAATCGTAATAAACTTTGCATATCTAATTAATTATACCAGATAATGCACAACATCCCTAGGCAACATAAAGCAACAAAAGATTACAAAAACCTGCAATAAATATTTAAAAATTATTGCCTAGCAAAGTATAATCTGGTATTCTTGTTTAGGAATTAAAAAATACCTTTAAGACTAGTCCCGTGAGACTGGAAAGGAAAATAATGGATTATTTGGCCATGCTTTACCTCTTCCTGCTCACGGTCGGAAGAGGTTTAATTTTAGGAGGTTTTATTTACTATGTCTTCCGAAGTTCAAATTCACGAGAGATTATCTTTAGCCAAGACTATACCCTTAGGCTTACAGCATGTATTTGCTATGTTCGGCGCTACAGTGCTGGTTCCTTTTCTCACCGGTTTAAACCCTGCTGTTGCTCTTCTATGCTCCGGGATCGGTACAATTGTCTTTCTGCTTTTCACCGGGAGTAAAGTACCTGCTTATTTGGGGTCATCCTTTGCCTACATCGGTGCCCTAACCTATTTCATCCAAGATCAGAAAGACATTGCTTCAGCTATGGGCGGGGCTTT
>JAAYOJ010000086.1 GCA_012520405.1 Peptococcaceae bacterium | reverse complement strand
TTTAAGCCCCAAGCCCTGTGCTACTATCGAGTGGGAGTAATAATCGGCACATTTTCACCCATGCAGGCGGCCGGCCGTCTTCGATTTTGGAGCCCTGGCCGCTTTCTTAAAAGCCGATCATCCCCAGGAAATAAGCTATGGAAATACCTAATATAAAATATATCGTACAAAACAACAAGTTCCAATGAATTGCAATATCAAGGGCAGTCGAATCAGTAAATTTGGCCATAGTCATGACAATTCCGCCGAAAGGGGAAACCATATAAGCAATTGAACCACCTAAATTTAAGCATAAAGCAAGTGTTATCTCAGGTAACGGTAAATACAAGGTCATTAGGATTTGACCTAATAACACTAAAGAGATAAACGGGTGAAGTCCGACAAAAGTCAATACTATAATGGATAGAGGTATTAATATAATGGCGAAGACCCCCAAACTATAGGCATATCCTTGCAGGCTTTGTTCTAAAAGCATGGCTAAACTCGACTTTTGAAATGCCCCGGAAAAAACACCAATTGCCACAAAAAAAGGAGCTAAATCGGCTGCTTTCAGGATACCCTCATACCAGTAATTCTTTATTCCGGCCTTTAATTGGGATTCTTTCCTAAGTAAGAACATCCAAACCAAAAAAATCAGGACACCGGACAGAACCACTGAAGAAGATGAAGCGCCAACGTTTAGCCGAATAAAAAGCATGGTTAATAGAATGACGAATGTAATAGCGCCGGCGATATACCAAACCTTTTGCCCGGCTTTTCTTTTCTCCTCATCGCTTAAGGTCTCAATTTCTAAATCTTGATTATTTGCAGACAACTCATGATGTTTTAATTCCAATAAGCTTGAGATTATTATCCCTATCAAAGCTAAAAATAAGCCGGGGAAAAAGATCTGGGACCAGCTCACCCCGGTTACCTGACTTACCAAATAGATAGTTGCCGCACCCGGCGCCCATAAGGTTGATAAGGAAAAACCTCTGGAAATCGAAGTTGCTATAAACCGTTTGTAATTAAGAACCCGCTTTTTGACAGTATCCTCAATTAAAGAAAACATGATTGGAACAGATCCCATGGAAAGAATACTGGAAAATATATTGGTAATCAGGGTAATAAAGAAGTGAAGCCTGCCCTCCCCTTGGCAGATTCTTTTTAACAAATGCCTTACCGCCAAATTGTATTTTCCTACTTCAATCGGGATGGTAAACAGCTGCATAACCGTTAAAATAGAAATCAGGCCGGTCATAGAATTAAAGGACGTCGTCCAAGTGTCTAAAGGCAGCTTATACCAAATTAATATAATAAGCCCCGCAAAAAAAAATACTATTGTTATTTTCCTAAAGCCCCTGCTAATAAAGGGTATCCCAAATAACACAATAATCACGGCGGCAATAAAAATTGCGTTTGTTAAATCTACCCTTATAAGAGTCTCGATCAAATTCATCAGTACTAAAGCGACAATCGCTGTTTTGTAAATCTGGCTCATAATCTTTCCTTCGAAGCATCCTCAGCGGTACTTCTTGTATCATGTGATATTTCTCACGATAATATTTATCAAGAGTTTTAAGAGCTAGCAAGGAAAAATAGCATTGTAATAATAAAACCTTACTTTAATAAAATATTCTACATTTTCCCATCGTTTTCCTTTTTCCTTAAAGGTAGGCTCTTCTTTCAACAAACCGTCTATGTTATGTTATCGAAATCAATATATTTTCCCATATCTTCGATAAAAGCATTTATTCTCTTTTAATTAAATTATACATAAGTTTTTATGGTTAATACAAAATTACAAACAAACAGTAAAGTTTAATTATGTGGTAATTACTTCCTTTCAACTATTAAAAACATATGTTAGTATTAGTAAGATAACTTTTTACTAATAGGAGAGAGATTTATGAGCACCAAATATAACTATCCTGAGCATTTCAATTCTTTTTGTTCTGATTTTGCTAGAGTGATCGAAGAGGATATTCCTATGAAAATTTATTTCGATTCATTTCAGGAAATGTATGACGCTAAAGTCATTTCTGCGGATAGGAAATTAGATCCAATCCTATTTATTATAGTCGGAATAAATAATTATTCTGGTTATTTTAATGAAACAAATCTGAAGTATGCCTTATTTTTTGTATTTGACCTTATAGAAAGGTCGCCTCAAAATAAAACCATCGGCCCGGAATTATTTACAGACATTTTGATTGAGGGTTCTGTAATCGAGCAAAAACACCGGGAAATGATGATAAAATGCA
>JAAYOJ010000172.1 GCA_012520405.1 Peptococcaceae bacterium | reverse complement strand
TTCTGAGGTCATGGCATCAAAACCGTCTGCAACAGCCAGTATTCGCGCAAGCAGATTAATATCGTCCCCTGCAATTCCATCGGGATACCCCTTGCCGTCATATCTTTCGTGATGATGAAGTACAATATCCACTATTTCTTCAAGGCCTTCGATATTACAGATTATTTTCGCACTATCCACAGGGTGTCTCTTCATCTCTTCCCATTCTTTTTCACTCAGCTTACCCGCTGAAATCAGAGTGCTTTTCGACACATTGATTTTTCCGAGGTCGTGTAGGTAAGCACTGTAGGTAAGCTTTGTCTTTTCGTTGTCGGAAAATTTCATATAGTCGGCATATAATTGGCAATACCAAGCTACCCGTTCCGTATGATCATAGGTATAGCTATCACGGGAATGGATAACATTGATCAATGATTTTAAAGAAGTAATTTTGTCGTCGAGACGGGAAGCGTTGTCAAAAACGGAAACATACTGTTCTACACGATTGCGGTGAAGGAACTTAGCCCTGTATAACGCGGTGTCGGTGCGATTTATCAACCCCACCGGGTCGTCATGCTTACCATTGAACTCGGCAACACCAACCGAAACGGTAACCGAACCCGCCAAAAGCAATTCCTCACCTTCAAAAGGAAATTCATCTACACTCCTTCTTACATCCTCGCCAATTTTTGCGGCATCTTCTTTATTTGTATTGCTTAGTATCAGAACAAATTCTTCCCCACCATATCGGCATAGGATATCATTTTCCCTTTTAATTTTTGTAAGGAGCCCGGCAAGTTGTTTTAAGACAGTATCCCCCTTCTGATGCCCATATATATCATTGTATGCCTTAAAATAATCGATATCGACCATTATTAATGAGAGGGGATTTCCCGTCTGCATAGATTCATTACATTTTTCCTTTAGCTTGTCCTGAAAATAACGGTGATTGTAAATGTTTGTAAGTCCATCGATATTAGTTAAATCAGTAAGCTGTTTAATATGCTCATTTGCTACCTTTACATATGAACCCAGGATCCAAGCTATTACGACAAACATGGAACAAAGGGCTATGTCTGTTTGAAAATAAGTATTAACCCCGCTTTTATTGTACATATACAGATCAATACCAAAAATAAATAGGGAAGAAAGAACAGCAACAACAAGCCCGATTTTCATATCCATCTCAATGGTGTAGGAAACCACAATGAACATGAACAAGAACTTATAATAACTTTCGTGTCCGCCGCTGAGTATGATAGAAGCGGTACAGATTGAAAAAAATAATGTTAATTCAATAGCAGTTGCGAACCTTATTTTTTTTCTGTTCCTATCCATCATAATCCACATAAAAGTAATTATAAGAAAAATGAAAATGGTTATTATAAAGGCCATTATATTTATATTTTCCAGATTACTACTGCTCACATCTTTGAAAAAATATTGAAACAGTGGGGAGGCACAGAAAAACAATGCCAATATTTTTAGAACAAAAAACATGACATTATACTGAGATTGTCTCGAATCATTTATATCTTTCAATAGAGGCCGCACTCCCTTCATTTATCAGTATAGATTGAGAGAGACCAAGTTTGATCTCTCTCAATATTGCCTTATCTGCCCTGCAACGATTGTGGCTCCTCAGGTTGATACATCCACCAGAAACAAGCGGAGGATGCAACCAGAGCTGCAAAAAACGTAGCAATAACAGAAACGGCTGCCAGGAGTTTGAATTTCATATTACCCACCCCTTTCTTTTTATCAGAAATCAACCAGTTTACGGTCGATTATCCGCATAAATTTATGTCCGGGTTCAATTAGCATGAAGGTCTGCCATAAAACAGCCATGGTGATACTCATTCCATACCCTGAAAAATGCAGGTTTTCTTCCGAAAAATAATAAAGAACAGCTACAGCAATAAGATAAATTGTTATGGTGATAAACGCGTTTATCCTGAGGCGCCTTATTTTTTCTTCTCTTTGAATGGGTTTATTCGGCGAATCAACAGGAGCCTTTTTATAAATAACAAAATATGAAACAGCAAAAGATAAACCCGAGAAGATGGCATAGTAATATAATAAATCGGGGTTAGCAATATAATGCGACAAAAATGCCATTAAAGAGATAAAAAAAATGCTATAAGTAACGCATCCGGTAAATGTTTTGCTATGAGCCCCTCCCACTGACTTTCTGAGCAACCCGACAAGAATAAAAATTATCATCCCTTCTGCCCAAAACCCCCAGATAGATCCAACAATGGAAAGAACGAAAAATATTGTAAACATTTGGAAGGCCGCGGTCAAACCATATGCTACAACAGCTGTTTTTTCGGAATCATATTGAAGGTTTTTACCTATATTATCAGCTAACCCTTTCGCCAGTTTTTCCACTTAGATCATCCTCTTCAGACTTTTTAAAAAAATAATTGTATATTATAAGCATTTCAGTTATAAGAAGAATGTTTGTGGGAATACCAAGGAGTGCTTTTCGTATTAATTCAACTATTGTTCTAGCATTAATGAAAAGTTTATTAAATTTTCCACTCCCTAAAATTGCAGTAAATATCGCAAATGTTAATGCTTCAAAAAAAAGAATCGATACTGTTGTTAAAAGCACCGCAAGCACCGTTGGGTATATTGCTGTTTTAAACAATGTACAACTGAGTATTGCATATACGATGATAATAAGAATTGTGTGGTAACCAAAGTTAATATTTGGAATGCTCCTTATTGCAAATGAAACCGCGGCAAATACAACCGCCATAGAAACAAGGGTCCTGGCAGTAATTTGTTTTTTGTTAAACGCATGAATTGCCAGTACACATCCCATAGACTGTAAAAAATAACCCGTTATTCCATCAATTAAAAACAATGCGGCATATTGTCCTGTCAAATTCCAATCAATCACAATTTACGCCCCCTTGCATGGCTTCGGAATTCATACTTTTTATGGCATAATAAATGATTATAGTAACAAACGAGTATATGAATAAATCACCAATACTTATCACAGAAAAGCCCGTGTCTATGCAGTCTGAAAGAAGATCCAGTTTTGTCATGCCTGAAAATGCGATATGTAGGTTATCATAGCCTTTATTTAAATCGCCATCCCTAAGGTATCCTGTTAACCTCGATAACGTGGGATACACCGGCATATAACCGTTATTTGCTTTAATACAGATTTTATTGAGTAACGTTCCAAAAAGCGTAAACCCTGAACCTATTAAGGCCTGATTGTACAATTTCCTCAAAATAATGGGTAATAATAGGGATAGTGTGAACGCTTTCTGCATATAAGGGGCATATTTGACGTAATCGTAATTCCTGCAGAAGACCAGTACCTGAAAAAATATACACACAGCTTCAACAGTAAATAAGGGATAAAAGTCAATTCTTGTAAAAATATAAGAAATCTTATATTTTTTTATTTTTGCAAGCAATAGACCGGCAAGAATGAATAAATACACAGAGCCCCCTACTTTCAAACAAGGATATTAAGGTTATAATTAAACAATTCTAAAATTTAATATAGCACAAAAAGTCCTGGGATGCAATACAATTAATACACATTGTGGCAGAACCTTCCCTGTATAGGCAATAAACGGCATATTTATATGAAGTCCGGATTTCTAACAACTAGAAGAGTGATGAAAACTGCGAGAATTATCAGGAAGACCTTGTTTTTTTGTCAAATTTTAGAGATAAGATGAAGGGCAAGATATGGACAAGGCGAGGGGTTTCACCTATCTTATTTAAAAACAATTTGAAGAAGTATCATATAAACGAATTTCAGGGCGCCGATTTTTATCGATAATAGACTTATTTAAAAACAATTTGAAGAAGTATCATATAGACGCCCGTGCCTATACCAATACTCAGGAGTGTATTTTCCTTCCAATAGTGAAGAACGGTTATGCAAATAATAGCCACCGCTTCCGGAATACCATATGTATAGTGCCTAAAGTTAACGTCTTTAAGACAATATACCACCAAAAACCCTATGGCGGAATAAGGCAAAACCCTGCCGAGATAATTGATATATGAATTATTCGATCCTGTGTTTTTAAACAAAATAAAGGGTAAAAATCTTGTTATAACCGTACCGACGGTCAGCATACAAACGATAATAAAAGTTTGAATAGGTGTTAGGGTCATTGTATCTTCTCCTCTGCCAATTCTTTGTTATCCATATATCCTTTTCGGGACATTGTCAATACTGCCAGTATGGTGATCATAGAAGGAATAATAAAATTGCTTTGTCCAAAAATAGCTAGACAGACAACAGAACATAAAACACCGATTATCGCCGGCTTGTGGTCCCTTTGGGCTTTCCATTGTCCCACAAATGTTACAACAAAAAGTGCAGTCAACACAAAATCGAGACCTTCTATATTAAATGAAATCACAGAACCCAGTAACCCACCTAAAACCGAGCCAAATACCCAATAACTATGGTTGAGCAAGGTAACAAAAAACATAAACCAATTTCGATTTACGTCCTCCGGGGGTTCCACCGAACAAAGAATGGAAAATGTTTCGTCACACAAGCCAAAAATAAGATACGGTTTCAACCTGCCGGTATC
>JAAYOJ010000164.1 GCA_012520405.1 Peptococcaceae bacterium | reverse complement strand
GATGAGACTGAGGATCAGATTACAATTGAAGCGGCTGAAGCTACCAAAAAATACGGGGTAGCTGTTAAATGTGCAACCATCACGCCTAATGCTCAAAGGATGGAAGAATATAAACTTAAACAAATGTGGAAAAGCCCTAATGCTACAATAAGAGCAATCTTAGACGGAACAGTATTTCGAACCCCAATCACCGTTAAAGGAATTAGCCCTCTGGTAACTACCTGGAAAAAACCGATTACTATTGCCCGCCATGCTTATGGAGATATTTACCGTGGTGTAGAGTATAGAGTGGAGGGGCCGGGCGTAGCAGAGCTGATATTCACCGGAGAGAACGGAAAATTACTTCGCAGGCCGATTTTTAGTTTCCAGGGCAAAGGTGTTGTCCTGGGAATGCACAATGTCGACTTATCTATCGCCAGTTTTGCTCGGGCTTGTTTTAATTATGCCTTGGATATGAAACAGGATCTCTGGTTTTCGACCAAGGACACTATATCTAAAACATACGATCATACCTTTAAAGATATATTTCAAGAAATATACGAACGGGAGTATAAAGATAAGTTTGAGGCAGCCAATATTGAATACTTTTATACTTTAATTGATGATGCCGTAGCCAGAGTGATTCGTTCGGAGGGAGGCTTTATTTGGGCTTGCAAAAACTATGACGGCGATGTTATGTCTGACATGGTGGCCACTGCTTTTGGCAGCCTGGCCATGATGACTTCCGTGCTGGTTTCGCCGGAAGGGCATTATGAATTTGAAGCCGCCCATGGGACTGTAACCAGGCATTATTACAAACATCTTAACGGGGAAGAAACCTCTACCAACTCCATGGCTACCTTGTTTGCCTGGACCGGAGCCTTGAAAAAACGCGGCGAACTTGATGGCTTAAATGATTTAGTACAGTTTGCTGAAGCCTTGGAAAAAGACGCCTTGGCTACGATTGAAGCAGGCATCATGACTAAGGACCTGGCCCAAATTTCAACCTTACCGGATAAAAAGATTGTTAACACGGAACAGTTCCTGCTGGAAATCCAAAAAACCTTGGACCAAAATATCCGGCAGTAAATGACATTAAAGAAAGTACAGTTTTCCTGAGTTAAAAACTGTACTTTCTTGCCTTTAAATACTTTCCAAACAGTTCCATATAATACACTGTAAGTTTTCCAGCCATTTATGCGTCGGTGGAACTATCATTGGTTTTATCTCTCTTATTCTTTATATAATTGTGTAAAGCCCGGATATCATGATCAATAAACCTATGCTCGATTTTAGAAATGTCAAATTTAAATAAATTAAAGAAGAATTGGATAAAATAGCCGAAACATACGGCCATAACTAAAGTACCGATGCCTACTTTTCCGCCCAGTAAGAAACCGATAAAGGTGGCTATAGATTCAATGGAAATTCTAATAAATCTTACGGATTTTTTGGATCTCTTTTTGATAGCAACCATTAAACTATCCCGAGGACCGGATCCTAACTCCGCACTCATATAAAAATATGTAGCTAAACCCATGGTGGCGATGCCCACGATAAGCATGATAAAGCGAGGTATTAAGGCGGTAAAAGTCGGAAATACCTCGTAGAACAAAAAAATGTCTAAGAGCCCGCCAATTGCTATAATATTGGCTAAAGTGCCCCAGCCCAATCGTTCCCCAAAGAAAGAGGTTACAATTATAATAACCACGCCAAGAGCTATACTGGCCTGTCCTATGGTTATGCCCGTGGCGAAACCTATTCCCTGATGCAAAACATCCCAGGTAGCCAAGCCGAGATCGGCTTTTATAGTCATGGCAATTCCGCACGGATAAAGAAAAAGGCCGATTGCAAGCCTTACTAATTTTAGAATAATTTGTTTCAAAAAATTCACTCTCCATATGCTGCTACCGTGAATATCTTACCCCACCTGAGCAGTATATGGCAAGACGAAATTTATTAATATAAATTAAGGGGGAAGGAAAATGAAATTTTGCTGGACAACAATTATGGTTAATAATCTTGAAGAATCCTTGAAGTTTTATCAGCATATCGTGGGTCTTAAACTCAATACGAGGTTTGAGGCCGGCCCCGGTGTAGAAATTGCTTTTCTAGGGGATGGGGAGACTCAAGTGGAACTGGTAGACAATAAAAATAACAATCAGGTTAATTTGGGCCCGGACATTTCCTTGGGATTTGAGGTGGAATCCCTGGATCAACTTATGGCTTTCCTCAAAACTGAGAATATTGAGATCCATAGCGGACCTTTTCAGCCTAATCCCCAGGTTAAGTTCTTATTTGTAACCGATCCTAATGGCCTGAAAATTCAGTTTGTGGAGCGGATGTAAGGTAATATAGCTTAACGAGACAAGCTGAGCTTAATATTCATCCGTCAGAAGTTTGGACACTGTTTTAGTTTCCTTTTCTGCTGAGAGAGGGTGAACAGCCGGTCCTTCTAAAATATCACCATCGTAGGAAAACCTTGAACCGTGACAGGGGCAATCCCAGGACTGCTCAGCTGAGTTCCAGTTTAATTCACATCCCATATGAGTACAGGTAGTATTGATTAAATGCAGGGTGCCTTGCTCGTCTCTGAAGGCACCTATTCTATTGCCATCAACACTCATAATTTTGCTTTCGCCGGCTTTTATTTCCGTATTTTCCGGCAAGGGAGAAATTTTTCCCTCTATCTTGCCGTCTATTAAATGTTTGGCCACATCTAAGTTTTCCACGACAAAGTTTTTGGCAGAAGCTAAAACTGTTTGGCGGGAAGGATTATAGACATCCTGCCAGGGGCTTGATCCTTCTACAATTAAGTCTCGCAGAATCATTGCTGCAGACATGCTGTTCGTCATTCCCCACTTGCCGAAACCCGTGGCTACATATAAATTAGGGGTGTCGGAAGTGTATTGACCTACATAAGGAATTCCGTCCAGGGTCATACAATCCTGGGTTGACCAGCGGAAAGGAATATTTTTGACTGCAAAGGTCTCATGGGCAAATTCCGTTAGGGCTTGATAGTGCAGGGATGTATTTTCACCCTGGCCGGTTTTATGATTGTCACCCACCACCAGAATAAGCTCTCCCTTTTCACTGTCCTGACAGCGCAAGGAACGTGGCGGCTCTTCAGCGTTAATATACATACCGCCGGGATATTTTTCCTGGGCCTGAATAGCAATAATATAAGATCTTTCCGGATAAATCCTGGCAAAATAGAAACCGGATTTATTGTAAAAGGGATAGTGGGAGGCGATAATTACTTTTTGGGCTGTGACTTTTTTTCCTTGCTCCGTGGTAAGTGTATAGTTCAGACTTTCTTCCAGATCAACTACTCTGCTGTTTTCATATATTTGACTGTTGTTTCCACAGATTGTCGAGGCCAGAGGCAATAAGAATTTGCGAGGGTGAAACTGGGCTTGGTCATCAAAACGGAGTGCAGCTATAATTTTTAGGGGCACGGGGATTTCCTCCAGGAAATGAGCCTTAATACCCAGACTTAGGGCGGCCTGGGTTTCAGCTTCAATTTGCTGAATATATTTATCCTGTTGGGTATATATATAGGCTGCTTGAGGAATATAGTCACACTCAATTTTGTTTTCATCGGCAATTTTTTTGATTTCTTTGATAGCCGATTCGTTGGCTGTCGCATATTGCCGGGCCAATTCTTCTCCCTTTTGACGGATAAGTTTATCATAGATCAGGTTATGTTGGGAAGTTATTTTAGCTGTTGTATGGCCTGTTGTTGCTTTGGCGATGCGGCCCGCTTCAAGCACTGCTACATTATAACCTGCTTTTTTAAGTAAATAGGCACTGAGGATCCCCACCAGACCTCCACCGACTATGGCGACGTCTGTCTTTATATCAGAGTCTAAAGACGGATAGGAAGTATCCGGAGTTGAGGCCAGCCAAAAGGAAATGTTCATGAAAAAATCCCCCTAAGGTAGTTATCTTTGGTCTTTAATTGTTTTTAACGCTAAAGTTATTTTTACCTGGAGGCTTAAAAATATCCGTTATTACCATAAAATATGCTGTTCTTTATTCTCCAAAACCAGTTGCAAAGCGTTAATAATAAAAACAACCAGCATAAAGACAGCCAAGGAAAGCAGCGGGGCAAAATAAGCAAATGGTTGCATACCTATAAGTGTTCCGTTAGTCCATAATGAATAAAGTGACATAGAATTCCTCCTTATTTTTTTTCGTTAATTATCCCGTTAAAGAAAAGTCCCAGAGCCAGAAACATAGTTGCTACTTGGAGGGGAAAGGGCGGAACTATGTCGAGAAACCTAATGAGACTAACAATGTTTTCATTAGGTTCCAGAGATTGTTTAATACTAAATTGCACAATTTTAAAATCGATGTCTAGAAATCCCAAGGCGGTATGATTGTCGTAAATAGAGAAAAAGACTGTAAGTACGGTTAGGGGTACAGGAGGCCTTAATTCTATGATTTTAAACCCTAAAAAAATTGTTTCATTCGGTTCAATTTGCTGCCGCCAGTAAACAGCAATAAGGTTAAGGGACTGAACGGAAATACCCACCGCCGTATAGGGGGGAATAGGGTACCAAAATATTATGGAGGGTGGGCAAAGATTAAATGTATCCAGTCTTTTTTTAAACCATTGAAGAACTTCATAATAAGCAGGTCGGATTTTACAGGTATAAGAAGAAAATACCCGGCATTTTTGGTGAATAGTATTAAGCCTTATTGCTCCCACCCCCAGTCCATGAGTTTTAAAAACTATCAATTATGCTTTGGGCGGCATTTTCCACCGGATTTTCCCTGTAACCAACAGTCTTTAGAATGAGCCAGGTCCAAAAAAGGGAATTTAATATGGCTAATAAGGTTGGCACGGGAAGCCATACACCCCAATATTTAGCTTTTGATTTTACTTGTTTCGAATTCATCATTTCTATCACTTTCCTAACGGAATGGACTCGTAGTTTCTGAATATTACACCGCCCAAAACCGCAGAAACCACAAAGGTCAATCCAAGCCATATAAGCCAGTAACTTTGAATAAGCTGCAAAGAATTGAACATAGGGCACCTATCCTTTTTTACAATATATGGAAAGCACACACTCGAAGTGCTATTGCCTTTTCCTTATTTGTTATGTAACATATTAAGCGATATGAAAATGCGGTTTGGGAGGAGTTAAGGTATCTTGCATACATATTGGAGTAAACTGGCCCGGAATTTAGTCCCTTATGTGCCGGGGGAACAGCCCCAGGATAAAAAATATATTAAACTCAACACCAATGAAAATCCCTACCCTCCTTCGCCGAAGGTTATAGAAGCAATTAAAGCGGCGGCCAATGATTATTTGAAACTATATCCTGATCCGCAAGGACAAGAATTACGAGCTGAGATTGCAGAGTATTATGGTTTAGCCCAGAATAAGGTTTTTGTAGGAAATGGTTCGGACGAAATTCTGGCCTTTGCTTTTATGGCTTTTTTCGATCCCGGCCGGCCCATATTATTTCCGGATATTACATATAGTTTTTACCCCGTTTACGCGGGCTTGTGTAATCTAGATTACGAAACGCTCAGGTTAAATCAGGATTTTTCCCTGCCGGTTAAGCAGTTCTGTCGTCAGAATGGCGGTATTATTTTCCCCAACCCTAATGCCCCTACGGGCAAGGCCATAACCCTGAAAGAAATAGAAGAAATCTTAAGTAACAACAGGGAAAATGTTGTGATTATTGATGAAGCCTATATCGATTTTGGCGCGGAATCGGCGGTAAAACTTATTAACCAATATCCCAACTTATTGGTGGTCCAGACTTTGTCCAAATCCCGGTCTTTAGCCGGTTTGAGGGTTGGCTGGGCTTTGGGGGAAGACAATCTAATTAAAGCCCTTGATACCGTTAAAAACTCGATTAACTCTTATACTTTGGACCGACTGGCTTTAGCCGGTGCCCAGCAAGCTATTAAAGACGAAGAGTATTTTCAAAAAGTAAGAAAAAAAATTATAACAACAAGAGAAAAAACAAGTCGAGAATTACTTAAGCTTGGTTTCACGGTTATACCTTCCCAAGCTAACTTTGTGTTTGTTAGTCACCCGGCGGTTCCTGCAGAGCATATCTTTCAGCGGTTAAAAGAACAGGGAGTTTTAGTCAGATATTTTAAGCAACCTAGAATAGACAATTTTTTAAGAGTGAGTATAGGCACAGATCAAGATATGGAAACTTTTTTACAAGTAATCGAGGCTATTGTCCGGCAAGGTTAGCTATTAAATGGTCCAAATTTAAATTCAATTTATTTTAATTATATGGAGGTAAAGCAATGAAAAAGTTGGTCAAACTGCTTATTAAAACAGACGCCATTGAACACTTCAAGGATGAGTTTAAAAGCTTTATTGATGTGACAAGAAAAGAAGCGGGCTGCCTATCATTTCAACTCTTCCAGGATGCCGATAATCCCCAAATATTTTTTGTTAGCGAAGAATGGGCCAGTGAAGAAGATATGATTAATCATGAAAATAGCAAACACTTTCTGGAGATGCAGGAGATAGAGAAAGATATCAGGGAAAGTTTGGAGATTCATACCTTGAACCTTGTTAAATAAATCATAAGTTGTTTATAACGGTTTCATAAAGGATATGATTAAATGGTCTATACCTGTAGTTTAGATACGCCATTGGGCAGGATGACTGCAGCCGCTGAAGCCGAGGCCTTAACGGGTTTATGGTTCAATGGCCAAAAGTATTACCCGGCGCACATCGTTCAATGGGTTTCCCAAGAAGAGTACCCTGTCTTTAAAGACCTTCAGAAGTGGCTTCAAGCTTATTTTGCGGGGCATAATCCCGCTTTAAGTGAATTAGGTTTCCCGCTTAAGCCACAGGGGACAGCTTTTCGACAAACTATTTGGGATATTTTGCTGGCAATTCCTTATGGACAGACCAGGACCTATGGGGACATAGCCAAGGAATATGCCTGCCGTAAGGGGTTAGCTTCCATGTCTGCTCAGGCGGTAGGCGGGGCCGTCGGTCATAATCCCATATCGATTTTAATTCCTTGTCACAGAGTGATAGGGCACAATAAGAGTCTAACCGGCTATGCGGGTGGTCTGGATAAGAAAATAGCTCTTTTGACCCTTGAAGGAGTAGACCTGAGCAAATGATGATATAAAAATTTTAATGGGGAAAAAACTGGGGTTAAACTATTGCTTGCCTCTTTGGCTTGCCGTGGTTTAACCATTTTTTATATTTTACTGTTATTTTCAGGGTTTAGGTATTATAATTAATTTTTCCGGGTTAACCTAGACTAAGGCCCTACAAAGGCCTTACTAAAGCTCTAAGGGGACATTAGTATGCTCAAGCTGATTAAACATTTAAAGCCTTTTGTATTGACTATAATTTTTATTGTTATGCTTCTTTTTGTTCAGGCTTTATGCGACTTATCTCTTCCGGACTATATGTCCGACATTGTCAACGTGGGTATCCAACAGGGTGGGGTTGAAGATGCGGTTCCCGATGTTATACGTCTCAGTGAGCTAGACAAGATTACACTCTTTTTAAACGAAGGAGATAAAGCTAAAGTAAAAGCCAGCTATTCTTTGCTGACTAAAAACAACCTTTCTTCTGAAGAATACGAAAAATATGTCAGCCAATATCCCAGGCTGGAAAATGAGCCTCTCTGCAAATTAAAAGCTATAGATAAAACCCAGAGGGAATATCTTAATTCCATAATTAGTAAATGTATTTTGCTTGTTACAGAAATGAATAACTATACTGCAAACCCCGAGCAGTTAACTCCTTCATCTTTAGAGGAAATAAAGAGCCTGGCAAGTCAAAAATTGGTTCCCATGGAGGAATCCACAATTATCCAGGCTGCTGTCAACTACATACGACAAGAGTATAAAATTATTGGCTTGGAAGTTGATAAGCTACAAACAAATTATATTCTGGTAACTGGGCTTTTAATGTTGCTCGTCACTTTGCTAAGTGTAGTGGCTACCATTACCGTGGGTTATCTTGCCGCCAGAGTGGCAGCCGGGCTTTCCAGAAACCTTCGCCGTAATATTTTTAGAAAAGTAATTCGTTTTTCCAGTAGGGAATTTGACCATTTTTCGACTGCTTCATTAATTACGCGGAGCACAAATGATATTCAACAAATTCAAATGCTCATGGTAATGCTTCTGAGAATTGTTTTCTATGCCCCCATCTTAGGAATAGGCGGTGTCCTTAAAATCTTAAACACGGGTTTTTCCATGACCTGGATAATAGGAGTGGCTTTAGCCGCTATTTTAACATTTGTGATATCTATGTTCGGGGTGGTTATGCCTAAATTTAAACTGGTTCAAAAACTGGTTGATAAGTTAAACCTTGTTACCAGGGAGATACTTACCGGTACCATGGTTATTAGAGCATTTAACAATCAGGACTATGAAGAACGGAAATTTCATACCGCCAATACGGATTTAACCAGAACTAATTTATTTGTTAACCGGGTCATGGCTTTAATGTTTCCGTTCATGATGCTCATCATGAACACGGCTACTCTGCTTATTGTGTGGGTGGGTGCTCATCAAGTAGACCAGGGTGTAATGCAGGTCGGTGATATCATGGCCTTTATTCAGTATGCCATGATGATTATCACGGCTTTCCTCATGATTTCCATGGTTTCTATTATGTTGCCTCGAGCAGCTGTATCTGCGGAACGCATTGCCCAAGTGCTGGAGACCAATACCACCATTCAGGATGCAGAGCATATTATACCTTTCCTTCCCGCATACCGAGGCCGAGTAGAATTTCAAAAGGTTTCCTTCCGTTATCCGGGTGCTCAAGCCGATGTTTTAAGCAATATTAGTTTTGTGGCCCAGCCGGGGCAGACAACTGCCATTGTCGGCGGTACGGGCAGCGGGAAGACAACACTTATTAATCTTTTGCTTCGCTTTTATGATGTTACGGACGGCAGAATACTAGTAAACGGTACGGACATTCGTCAGGTCCCTCAACAGGAACTACGACAAAAAATCGGTTATACGCCGCAAAAGGCTTTGCTGTTTGCGGGCAGTATAAAAAGTAATTTGCAATATGGCGTAGAAAGCGCCTCAGAGAGTGAATTGCTCCAGGCGGCACGCATAGCCCAGGCTTTGGATTTTATTGAGGAGAAAGCGGAAGGTTTAGAAGCAGATATTGCTCAAGGAGGAGCGAATGTCTCCGGCGGGCAAAGGCAGCGCCTGGCAATTGCCCGGGCCCTGGTCAAAAAAGTTGAGATCTATATTTTTGACGATAGTTTCTCTGCCTTGGATTTCAAAACGGATGCGGCTTTGCGCCAGGCCTTAAAGGAAGAAACAAAGGAGAGTACAGTTATAATCGTGGCCCAAAGAATAAATACAATTATGGATGCCGATCAGATAATTGTCTTAGAGGAAGGGAAAATTGCCGGTTTAGGCACCCATGAAGAGCTTATGCGGGACTGTGAAGTCTACCGGCAAATTGCTTTATCTCAATTTTCTGAGGAGGAGCTGGCCTGATGAGTAAGCAAAGGAGTTTTCGGGGCTCTAGGGGCAGAGGCCGAATGCATGGTCATGGTATGTACCTAGGGGAAAAACCCAGGGATTTCAAAGGAACTCTGAAAAAACTTTTAAGTTTCTTAAAACCCTATTTACCTGTTCTAATCTTGGTAATTATTCTGGCAGTGGGCAGTTCAGTTTTTTCCATTGTCGGTCCCAAATTCCTTGGTCAAGCAACTACCAAAATATATTATGGGCTGGTTGGAAAAATTACGGCTGTACCTGGAGCGGGTATAGATTTTATTTATATCCGAAATATAGTATTGATGTTATTGGCTCTTTATGTGCTTAGTTCCTTATTCGCTTTTATCCAGGGCTATATCATTGCCGGGATTGCTCAAAGGCTATCGTTTAAATTGCGCCAGGATATATCGAAGAAAATTAATCGCTTGCCTCTTAAATATTTTGATAATAAAAGCTATGGTGGTGTTTTATCCAGAGTAACCAATGATGTTGATACTATAAGTCATACTTTAAATCAAAGTATGTCCCAGGTTATAGGTTCTCTCGTTACCATTATCGGGGTCCTGGTTATGATGTTATCCATTAGCTTATCTTTGACCTTGGTGGCACTCTTGACTATTCCTGTTTCCATGGTGTTTATTTCCCAAATAATCAAAAGGTCTCAGAAGTATTTTAAAGATCAACAGGACTACTTAGGCCGGGTTAACGGTCATGTTGAGGAAGTATACGGCGCTCATTTAGTTGTCAAAGCTTTTAACGGGGAGGAAAAAGCTGTTGCCGAATTTGACGAGCTTAATGACAGCTTGTATGCTTCGGCCTGGAAATCCCAATTTTTATCCGGAATGATGATGCCGATTATGAATTTCATTGGCAACCTGGGCTTTGTGGCCGTGAGCATTCTCGGGGGCTGGCTGGCTATTAAACGAACCATTGAAGTTGGGGATATTTTAGCTTTCATTCAGTATGTGCGCCAATTCAATCACCCTCTTATGCAAGTTGCTCAGATTTCCAATATTATTCAAGCTACTGTTGCTGCTGCGGAAAGAGTGTTTGAATTTTTGGAAGAAGAGGAGAAAGTTCCAGAGATTGTGCAGTCTATGGATACTCGGCATATAACCCCTAAAATCAGATTCCGGGACGTTAAGTTTGGCTATGAACCGGATAAAATTATAATTAATAATTTTAATGCGGAAATTAATCCCGGCCAGAGAATCGCTATAGTCGGACCCACAGGTGCCGGTAAGACTACTATTGTGAAGTTATTGATGAGATTCTATGAACTCAACAACGGCGAGATTACTATAGACGGTTATAATATTAAGAATTTTCAACGTCGGGATTTAAGAAATATGTTCGGTATGGTCCTGCAGGACACTTGGCTGTTTAACGGAACAATAAAGGAAAACATCCGTTATGGCCGGCTGGAAGCCACGGATGAAGAAGTGATAAGGGCAGCTAAAGCTGCTTATGCCCATTCTTTTATCAAGACCTTGCCCCATGGCTATGATATGGTGCTAAATGAAGAGGTGTCTAACATTTCCCAAGGCCAGAAACAGCTTATTACCATTGCCCGGGCTATATTAGCAGATCCTAAAATACTGATTCTGGATGAGGCTACCAGTTCGGTGGATACCCGTACAGAGGTTCTGATTCAAAGAGCCATGGAGAATCTCATGAAAGACAGAACCAGTTTTATTATTGCCCATCGCCTATCGACAATCAGGAATGCGGATATAATCCTGGTCATGAATAAGGGTGATATCGTCGAGCAGGGTAACCATCGGGAATTGCTGGCTAGGGGAGGCTTTTATGCCGCCCTGTACAACAGCCAGTTTGAGACGGGGAATGTTTGTTGAGGAAAATAATGTTATTAAAATAACAGTTTAAGTTTTGTTTCCATTGTGGTAGTATTAAACCCTGATTACTATTAGGCCCGGAGGTCAAACAATGGATGTTTTTACCCATTTAGAAATAGCCAAGGCCATAAACAAAAAACTTAAAGATGATTTTTCCGTAAAACTTCATACCGCAGGTTTTTTTTATGGCATGATTAAACCTGATTTTTCATCTCGGCTTAAAAATATTCGGCACTATCAAGGGGATTCTTTGGATTTTATCCAACAGGAAATTAAACGTCTCTGGGAAATGGACGACTCGTTGAAATTTTCCAGGGAATTTGCTGAAAGTTTAGGTGTTGTTGCCCACTTTATAGTGGATTATTTTTGTTTCCCTCATACCAAACACTTTCAAGGTAATCTTTTAATTCATGTAGTTTATGAAATTAGGCTGGCTTTGTTTTGTCAAATTAATGTCCATATTTTAAACTCCCAAATCGGTCAGGAAAGTGAAGTTTTTATCAAAGATTATGTAGATTTTGTTCAATACCTGGAAAAACTTCAAAATGAATACTCGGGAACTAGAGCAAGCCACCATCAGGATTTATCTTTTGCCGTAAAAGCGAGTATGGATATTTGTTTAGCCATTATATTTGCCGGTAAGGTAAGAAAAGTAGTCGGGGCGGCGTAAAAACATTTGAGAAATTAAAAAATAGAAGTACTTAGAATTTAAACATTCCCTTGGGAGTGTTTTTTTTATATTGGAAATATTTTAAATATAGGATATGATTCAATCAATCAGTGTTATCAGAGTCTTTAAACAGAACAAGGAGGTTAGAACTCTTAAGATGAAATATAAAAAGGATAAGAAACATAAGAAAGATAAGAAAGATAAGAAAGAAAATAATGCAATTCCTTGGCAAGTTCTAATGCAAGCAGCCGATGAAAATGAAGCAAATATTGTAGAAGCATTATTGAAATCTGAGCATATACCCGTCGTTAAGAAGTACCGGGAAATCGGGGAATATCTAATGATTTATATGGGCATGACCAACCTGGGTATAGATATTTTGGTCCCGGCTGATCAAGTGGAGAAGGCTCAGCATGTGCTGGCCTTAGATGATGTAGACGGCGAGGAAGATTTAGACTAGTTATTTATGAGATAAATCCCATGTGTTAAGATTAGTAGGAGGAGTGCTTTTAAGTAGTGCTAAATATATGGGCTGTCAGGTGCAAAAAAACATATTTTTTGTTCTTGGTTTTTTTGTCTTTCTTACTGTTTGCTTTGGGGCTGCCGCCTTATGCAAATGCCCAGGAACAAAGTTCCGGCTTCTATGAGCCAGGTTTTATTCAGCCTGCGAAAGCTGATTTTAATTTAAATGGCAGCCAGGACATTATACACTTTAAGGGAAAAAATAAAGAAAGTCAGCTGCAAGTTATAGACGGAGAAGATGGCAGTGTATTATGGACTTACCAGGGAGTAATCAGAAATAACAATTTGGCAACCGCTAGGAATCCAGACCAGACTCCGGTATGTGTTGTTGAGGACCTCAATAATGACGGAATACCGGAATTAGCTGTTTCCAAAGCAGCTGAGGCCGGCAGGGGTCTAATAGTTGAGATTTTTGACATAGCCGGAGGGTGGGCGGAGCCCTATAATACTTTTAGTATTCAGGAATTGCCGGCCGAGGAATTAAACCGTAATTGGGGTTTTGGCTTGTCGCTGCAACATTTGTCCTGGCCCACTGCCAGCTATCTGGCAGTTTCTGCTTACGGGGGAAAAGATGAGCAAGGAATGCTTATAATCTATGATTATAAAAAGGGTCAACCAGTAGCCTTTTTGCCCCAAGACTATTATCAAATAACAACCTTAGCTAATGCCGATCTTCTAGCGGCAGATAATCAAGGTCGGGTTCATTCTTTTAAAATAATTAACGATGGCCCTTCTGTCCAAGTTGAAAAAAAAGAAGCAAAGTTTTCATTCTCACCTTACTTACCTGTTAAGTTGGAATGGGAAAATCACCAGGCAGAAATAACAACCAGAATTTATATTGATAATGTTTTTGTCTTGGAAACTAATCAAGAGTCAGCGGAGTTAAAAATTGAAAAAGGAGAGCATTTAATCGGTATTGCTCAATACTCTCCCCACGGAGAAGTAACTTTGCAGCTAGTCGAAATACATTCTGTCAATAATAAAGCCCCTATATTTCTTAGCCTTATTTTGATTGCTATAGGACTGGGGGGTATATTTGGCTTACCCAGGCTTATAAAACTTTACTTAAGGACGGAGGGCAAAAATGTCTAGCAGGGCAGTAGTAATCCAAAATATGAGCTATAAATATAAGCAGCATGCCGCTCTGAGAGATTTTAACCTCGAAGTCCCGCCAGGAATAATTCATGGTTTGGTAGGTCCTGCATCGGCAGGCAAGACCACCTTTTTGAATATTCTGGCCGGAACAATTAAAGCGGCGATCGGGACGGGTAAAGTATTTAATTACCGCTTAGGCAGCAAAGAAGCCCGCAGTATTATTGGTTATGTTCCTGCCCGGCCGGCTTTTTATGCTAACCTGACAGTATGGGAATATCTTAGTTACTTAGGAAGGCTTTCAGGCCTAAGTAAAAGGGAAACAGCTCAAAGGATAAACCTGTTACTGAAGGAAGTGGACCTTTACGATTTTCGGGATAAAATCCCCTCGGATTTTACCCCCGGAATGAAAACCAAAATAGCAATAGTTCAAAGTTTTTTGCATAGTCCTCGGCTTCTCTTGCTGGACGAACCTGTAACGGGATTGGATGAAACAGGTAAACAGTCTGTTTTGCAAATTATTCGCGAGTTGTCCTTTATGCATGGCTCGACAGTTATAATTTCGGCTCAGAATTGGAGGGACATTGAGAGTATTACTGCCGCCATTACTTTTATAGATGAAGGAAAAGTAATGTTAAGTGCTGAGATCGATGAAATTAGAAATTTGTATAGTTATGGAGTTTTTAGCTTGCACACTTCCGACAACGAAACATTGCTGGATATCTTACCAAGGTTGGCTTATCTCCAGCATATTATTCAAACTGAAGATAATTCTATTATGGTTATGACCAAAGCCAAAGAACAATTCAGGAAAGACATTTCCGAGTTTATTAATAGCATTAAGGCAGAATTGTATTATTTTTATGAGGAAGAGGTAAATATGGGAATTGTCAGGCGTTACCTCTTGCCGGACAGAGAGGCTGAATAATGTTAACTGTTTTGCTTCATAATCTAATAAAACTTTTGCATTATAGAACAGTTCTGATTTACCTGTTGCTGGTAGAAGGGGGAACCTTACTGGTGCTTTTGCTGGTAAGATACCTTTGGAGTCAAGATGTTTTAACTAACCAGCTAAGCAGTAATTTCATTGTTTTATTTCTTCAATTGTGCTTTTATTGGCTTTTAGGTCTTCCCTGGCTATTTTTTATTTTTGTTCAGGGCTGCGGTCTGATTTCCCGGGAAAGAAGAGAAGGAACTCTCTTACTGCTCGTCAGCAAGCCGATAGCCAGATACAAGCTTATTATTGGCAAATGGCTGGCCTTAGTGTTTGCTGCTTCCATTCTGGGTTTGTGCTCCATTTTAATTGCTCTTGGCTTGATCGCTTATTTTATTCTGCCGGACTATACTATAATTTATCAATTATCTAGACTTATGCCTTTTTGGGGATTATATATACTGTACTTAGCTTTCTGCCTGGCAGCAGTTGCCGTAAGTTTGTCGATTTTTGCTTCTTCCTCCAGAATGCTCAACCTTCTATTTCTTGGACTTGTTTTATTCTTTTATGTTCTTATTCCAATTGGAAAGGCGGATTTTTATTATTTCTTAATATCTATCCCCCAAGTTATCAATTGTCCTGATTTTTCTAGCTGTTGTAATGCGGTTTTTCCGCTGGGCCTGTTATTTCTTGGGGCTATAAGTATAATATTCCTGGCAGTTGCTATTAGGAAATTCGAACATACTGATATATGTTGAAATCTATATAATGTATGCCTTATTATATAGCTAGAACATAATTTAATAAATTTGCCTTATCTTAGAGTAGACATTCTTACTTCTAGGCGAATAATATAATAATATGCCTATAGGCTAATAAAATTATCAGGGGTTTTGCTGATGACTGGTATCAGAGATCTTAATAAAATTCTTAAGGAAAAGGGTTATAAATTTACCAGCCAGAGACAACATGTTTTTGATGTGGTTACTGAAAATGACGGGATGCATTTAAACAGTCGGGAAATTTATGAATTAGTTCGAGAAAAGCATCCTGAGATAGGGGTGGCTACTGTTTATAGAACTTTGGCCCTCCTGGAAGAAATGGGTCTTATTTACGGCGTAGACTTTGAAGATGGGTTCCGTAGATATGAAATTACCAAAGATGACGAACAGCATCGTCATCATCATCTTCTTTGTATTGAATGCGGCTCTATTCAAGAAGTGGAAGAAGATTTGCTCGGTTCCATAGAAGATAAGATTTACCAAAACAACAAGTTTAAAGTTATAAATCACAGAGTCAAGTTTTATGGATATTGTGAAAATTGCCAGAATAAGCGGAAATATAGAGAGGATTAAAAAAAAGTACTTACCTTAACTCCTTCCCAACTTTTTGGGTAAGGAGTTTTATTATATTCTACTTTTCGCTCATAAAATATTTGGATTTAGGGTATTGTTAAGATAATAAGCCTTTTGATTCAAGCTGAGGTAAGTATGAAAATAACTGCTTTTATTACTGTATGTGTTATCTGGCTGGCTATTCTTTTATTAATAAAATTAAAAATTTATTTTACTTATCGTTATCACAATTTGGAAAGCTACTTAAGCATTGAATTGCAAGTTTTGTTGGTTAAGACCAAAATTGAGATACATATATCGCGTGATATGTTTTCCTTGGGTTTGATGGATCTCTTAAATAATCTAGTAAATGATATGCAAAAAGAGACCTTAAAAGATAAAAAACCTCCCTTACCCAAGTCCCGAAGATATTTATTCCTAAAAAAAGTCTCTCAGGAAACAAAAAGACATTACTTTTTAACTTGGCCAGGTTTAAAATCTTTGAAAAAAAAATTGTCCGCTTGGAAACATGATTTTTTTAAAAAAGTCAACATTTATTCTTTCCACTGTGAAATTCAAATTGGTACTGAGGATGCAGCTCGGACAGGTCTGCTGGCAGGAAGTATCGGGGCAATGTGCGGCATGTTGAAAGCAAGATGTATCCAAAATTTTAGGATTAAATCCAACAACATTTTTTTTAACGTTATTCCTCGCTTTGATGCTTCGCTGGTATTATGCAGACTTAATTGTATATTAAGCCTTAAAATAAGCCATATTATTTTTACGGCGGGCAAATTATTGATTATTATGAAAAATAGGAGGGCCAGGAATTATGGATGAGCATCCCATTGAAACCTTAATGAAGACGGCTATGGATAGTATTCAAAAAATGATCAACGTTAATACTGTAATTGGTGATCCGGTTGAAACTCCTACCGGTTCTGTTATTATACCTGTTTCCAGGGTGTCATGCGGCTTTGCTGCCGGGGGAAGTGAATTTGCGCCTATGGATGGTGCTGAAGGTGAGGATAGCAGTACGGAGGAAAGTTCTAAAATGCCTTTTGGCGGGGGCAGCGGCGGAGGAGTATCCGTTAAGCCCGTAGGTTTTCTTGTTGTCAGCAACGATCAGGTTAGACTT
>JAAYOJ010000202.1 GCA_012520405.1 Peptococcaceae bacterium | reverse complement strand
TGAGGTTGTCCCAAAGGTAACCAAAAGAAGGGTATCGGATGGATAAGAGAACCAACAACGCTGAGCAAGATGGGGTAAGAATACTCTTTCTTGGTGAAAGAGCGGCTATTCATGCTCATCGCAAGGCAGGTATGAGGAAATGATCGTGACAACAAAGAACCGGAGCGGAGTAAAAATAGGAAATGATGGGAAAGAAGCCATCAAAAATCAGCACAAACAATTCGGTGGATATTTGTCACATTAGGGTGCGGAAAGTGGGTTAGAACTTTTATCTTTGATTTTTTTATTCTAAGGAGTTCGGGTAGGGGTGGCAAATTTTAATCCGTTGCTAACTGGCAAAATTTAACCTGACACTATGTGGTAATTTCTGACCCTGCGCTGACATTCATTAGAAAGACTTCCAAAATTCTCTCATTGAGGGTATCTCGATTAAAATGCTTTGACGAATATGACAGTGCATTAGTACCCATCTCTTTTAATTCATTATCTTTTATATTGATCATAAATTTAATTGCCTGTGCCAAAGCTACAGGGTCACCGGCATCTGCAGTAACTCCGCATCTAGCTTCATTTATAATTTGTTGCACTTCTCCATCAGCAGAAAGAAGAATTGGGATCCCACATGCTAAGCAAGACTGAGTTTTTGCTGGAATTGTCATTGAGAATACAGGACTTTTTGACAAACATATCAAAGCAGCATCGCACTGTGCAAATAATCTTGGAATCATTTCAGGAGGTTTCTTTATAATAAATAAAAAATTATCTTCAAGTTGATTTTTTACCGCAGACTTGACAATAGACTCTTTAGCGCGTCCATCACCTACAAAAACAAATCTAAATGTTTTTTTTTCATCCTCACTCATCAGTGCTATAGCATCAACAACTACACTAAGCCCTTGCGCTTCACCGATATTTCCTGCAAATATAAAATTAAATCTTCCGTCTTGCGGAATAATAGTATCAGAAGAGCATATTTTGCTTATTGGAATCGGCTTATAGAAATCTTCTGCATAATATGGCCAATATTCAAGCTTATTGCGAGACACACCCCGGTTCTCAATTGCATCAAGAAAAGATCTTGAGGATGTAAAAATTTTATTACAATTATTATATATATAAACAACCATCTTTTCTAACAATGAAAGAAGAATCTTATTGTTCAATCCCGTAAGGTATTGAACATTTTCTGGCCATAAATCAGTTACATAAAGAAAACAAGGCAATTTATTTCGCTTTGCAAACCAAACTCCTGGCAAAGCTTGTGTCATTGGAGAAACTTCAAAAATATAAACCAAATCAGTTTTAATTCGAGTAAAACATTTCCAAAAGAAACCAGAAATAATAAATGAGACATAATTAATCGATAAAAGCAATTTGCTCTTTCCTCGTGGTACTATTGGTAAACGAATAATATTCACACCATTGTATGTTTCTCTTCTTCTTCTAAATAAGCCATAACCAATGAGAAACTTCCCTTGGGGATAATTTGGTATGCCAGTTACGACTGTTACTTCATGGCCACGTCTAACCCACTCAACAGCCATATCATTTATTCGAAATTGTTCAGGATAAAAATATTGTGAGATGATTAATATCCTCATCTCTTTCCAGCCTGTTCAATACTTTCTTGCAATCTAACAATTTGATATTGTTGCTTATATTCACTCGCCACTGTTTCATATATCAAGCTACCAAATAGCTTATTTAACCTAGGAACAACCAACGCCCCCAACACCACAAACAAATTCAACACCCTTGTAATCCATACCCTATGCCCAGCTTTTTGCGCCACCAGCCTCACTACCTCACACGTATCCACATACTCCCTATTCTGCGGCCAGAACACACCTCGCTCTTCATTGTCTATGACCAACCTGACAAACTCACACAGGTTATCAATGTAGAGCATGCTTCGTTGGTTGTGATACGCAGGGAAGATGGGAGTCTTCTTTGCTAAGGCAATGAGTTTGGGAAAATTCCCTTTGGATTCTGGCCCATATATCATAGGGAGACGGAGTATCACAACCTTGAAATCTTTATCTTCAAGTTTCTTGATTCCAATCTCTGCCTGAAGCTTACTGTTGCCATAGAATCCATTTGGGTTGGGTTCTGTGTCCCTAGTGATAATGACAGGTTTGAGTGACTTACTCTCACCATAGACGATTATGCTACTCATAAAAATAAACTGCATCACGCCACATTGCTTTGCATGTTGGGCAGTTTCAATTGTTAGATCAGTATTCACCTTGTAGTACAAGGCTTCCATATTCTTCTTGGCGT
The DNA here is from genome assembly GCA_012520405.1 of Peptococcaceae bacterium. Taxonomy (GTDB): domain Bacteria; phylum Bacillota; class Desulfitobacteriia; order Desulfitobacteriales; family Syntrophobotulaceae; genus JAAYMU01. The sequence goes on along the minus strand of JAAYOJ010000202.1, from coordinate 2,009 downwards.
TCACATGTGCAATGCCCGCAACATGAAACACGACATCATAGCCTGAGAAGTCCACCTCTCGCCAGGAGCCGTCTATCATATCGAGTGTATCCACTTGATACTTATCTTGCTCTCGCATGAGCCAACGCTCTACGTTGGTTCCTATATAGCTATTAGCACCGGTGATTAGAATCCGCTTCATGCTTTATGGTTACCTTATAATTTCCCTAAAGTCTGCCATTCTTAAGATAATTATTATCAAAGGTTCAGACAAATATGTTTCTCATATAAGCTTTTTGCCCTTGGCTCGAAAATCTCTGGCTTGTTCAACTGTAGGCCATGTAAAGTATCTACCTTGAGTAGTATCGTTAACTTTTTCTACAACTCTACCTCTTTCAATATTTTGAATTGCTTTTACCATTAATTCGCCGCCGAGAGTTTTAGTCTTTTTCATCAGTTGGAACATAGTCTTACAATCTGAAATATCAACACTTTCTTGTTCTAAAATAGGACCATCATCAATCTTTGAGCTCATGTAGTGAACAGTGGCCCCACCGAGTTTTTCTTCGTTGTATATATACCAAAAGGAAGGAAAGCAACCTCTATAATCAGGTAGCAATGATCCGTGTACATTAATCACACCAAACTTAGGAAGTCCTAGTAATTCTGCTTTGATAATTTGAGGTGCAGAATAGGAAATAATCAAGTCAGGATTAATATCTCTGACATGCTGCACAAAAGACTTACTATTACTATTTTTAATTACTTTGTGTGGAACACCAATAACATTAGCAACATCTTTAACGGAACAGGTCCCCTTGTATAATTTATAATTTAAAAGCCTGTCAGTATATTTTTGGATTTCTCTCCAGATAGTCACAAAACCCATTTTAGTAACTTGAAGAACACCAAACCACTTTAGATAATCCTTAAGCTTATTATTGAGAGATGATTTACTATTAACTTCTACCACCTCAAGTATGTTACAAACAGTAGACGCTTTCAAAATGTTTTCAGGAATAAAAAACCTGTCATTCTGAGTAAGTACAACAACCTTTAGCCGCTCATTCATATGCTGGCCTCGTGACTGCTACGAACATAATTCTGCAATTCAGTAAGTATATTTTCAGGAAATCTTTCACCCATCGTACTAATTATTGAAACCACTGTGTACCAAATCATTTTAAAATCTAACTTCGTGTTCATGTGACCCACATACCAGACATCCAGAGCTAAGCGCGTTGAAAGCACTTTAGTTTTATATTCAACTTCGTCTTCAATCTTATCCCCATAAATATAATCATATATAGCTGAAGGACTTGTAAGACCTGGCTTCGCTATTGAACAAATTTCACATTTTCCTGCTCGAGTAATCTCTAATTGGTCAACCGCTGCTGGCCTTGGACCCACAATAGACATCTGCCCAAGAAAAACATTCAATAATTGTGGTAATTCATCTATTTTTGTTGCTCGGATAAAGCTTCCAAATTTGAAGATTCTGGTTGCATCCGCACGGAGGCTTTTTTCATTAGCTTTTTTGTCTACTGTCATAGAACGAAACTTAAACATTAGAAATGGCTTATTGTCTTTTCCGACTCTGTTGGCCAAATAAAAGACAGGTCCTGGGTCAGAAATAATAATTCCGATTGCGGTTATTAACCATATGGGAGATGTAACGACTAAAGCCAAGGCAGAAGCACAAAAATCAAAAAGCCTTTTGAAAAACAAGTAAGCTCTCATCGATCAAATCCGCCTAAATACACATTCAAAAGCTTCAGCATAATTACAACCTGCTTGTACACCCCGATAAACTGCTAAACCTTCCAACGCTTCAATTGATCGTGGATGTGGATAGGATCTCATAACTCCGTTATAAGCTGAGAGAGCTTGAACTTTTAACTTCAATCCTTCTTTTCCAATTTCAACAAAGTAGTTTGGGGTAAATCGATGAGAAGAACTATCAAAGGACCATTCTGTGGAGGACGGAACTTCCATATAGAGAAGCTCTTTTAATTCAGGAACTCCTTCCT
>JAAYOJ010000140.1 GCA_012520405.1 Peptococcaceae bacterium | reverse complement strand
CCAACAATAGTGTAAAATATAATATAAAGAAAAAGGGTATATAAAGAAAAAAGATAAATAAAGAGTATATATTGCCTATTTAATAAATAAATAATTAAACAAAGGAGAGATAAAATGCAAAAAGCAACTATCCAATTAGAAGCTTTGACTTGTCCATCATGTATGCAAAAAATTGACAGCGCCGTAAAATCTTTAGAAGGGGTAGATAAAGAAAGTGTAAATGTCTTATTTAACTCCAGTAAAGTAAAATTTAACTTTGATAATGAAAAAATCGCAATAGAAAAAATTGAGAATGCCATAAGTGCTCTGGGATATGAAGTTAAAAAAACGCAAGTAAAGGCTTTATAAGAATTAGCAAGCATATAACAATACCTGAAATGATCAAGATTTTTCTTGATCATTTTTGTGCAATAGAAAGTCGGTTGATGTATGCCAAAAAAACATGATTTTACTGAAGGAAATATAGTGAAGCAGCTTATTTTTTTTCCTGGCCCATAATGCTGACCAACCTTTTACAAACTTCCTATCAGTTTGTTGATAGTTTATGGATTGGTAATTTATTAGGGGCCAATGCATTGGGCGCAGTTGCTGTTTCAAGCACGATTATATTTATCGTTTTATCTTTTGTTATCGGGCTTAATAATGCAGCCTTAACAATATTATCTCAACAAAAAGGATTGGATAATGTAGATGGTTTAAAGCGATATTTAAACGCCTTTGTTGTAGTATTAAACATCATGGCCTTATGCTTAAGTGCTATAGGTTATATATTTGCTGATCGCTTGCTACTGTTACTGGGAACACCCGAAAGTATGATGCAGGAAGCCACCGGTTATTTGCGCATTAATTTTATAGGAATATTATTTTTATTTGGCTATAACTTTATTAGTACGGTACTTCGGGCTCTGGGAGACAGTAAAACACCAATGTATTTTGTGACAGTTGCAGTATTATTGAATATTGTTTTAGATCCCTTATTTATTGCGGGATTTAATTGGGGAGTGAAAGGTGCTGCTATGGCAACTGTAGCCTCACAGGGAAGTGCCTTATTATTCGGTCTTATTTTTGTGCTTCGTCGCCGGATTGCCCCATTTAGCCTACCAAAACTTCCAGCCTGGAAAGAAGTGAAATTAATTTTGAATCTTGGGATCCCCTCAGGAATGCAGATGGCTGTGATCTCAGCAGGCTCGGCAGCAATTATGAGTGTGGTTACCTTTTTTGGCGGAAGTGTGGTTGCCGGCTTCGGTGCCGCCCAGCGCTTGGATAGCCTGTTACTTCTCCCGGCACGGTCCCTGGGTATAGCGGTAACGAGCATGGCCGGGCAAAATATTGGGGTCAACAATTGGTCAAGAGTGAAAAAAATTGCGAAATACGGTGTCCTGTATAACTTATCTATAATGGTGACTATCGGCATACTCCTAGTATTATTTGCGGAATATGGTGTCAGGTTATTCATTCGGGAAGAGGAAGCGGTGCAATTTGGAACAGTGTATTTGCAGATTGTTGCGCTGTGTTTTCCGTTTTTAGGCATTAATTTTATCTTGAATGGAATTGTCCGAGCGGCCGGCGCCATGTATCAAGTCCTGGTTCTAAATATTATTTCCTTTTGGGTATTGCGTTACCCTCTAACCTTTATCTTCTCTCGATTATTTGGCGATATCGGGATTGCAATCGGTATGGGAACCAGTTTTTTTATAAGTAGTATCGTAGCCTTTTTATATTTCCGCTATGGGAAATGGCGTAAAATTAAACTATTCGAAGATTAATTAATTAGCAATATTATCCGAAATTAATTAATTAGTATAGAATCTATTTATAGCAAGTAATTAGGAGTGGTCGACAATGTTCAAAAACATCGTTGAAACCCAACGCAATTTCTATTTGTCCGGAGCTACTCGGAGTTATGGTTTTCGCAAGCAGGCATTGACGAAACTGAAAAAAGCAATTATCAGCAACGAAGCTTTATTGGCTGAGGCTCTGAAAAAAGATCTCAACAAGTCCCCGGGTGAAAGCTTTTTGTGCGAGATCGGGATGGTCCTGGAGGAGATTAGTTTTCATCAAAAGCATTTACGGAATTGGATGAAGGAGCGCCGGATTAAGCCTTCAATGGCCCAGCTGCCGGGGAGATGTTTTATTTCTCCAGAACCCTATGGAGTAGTATTGATCATGGCCCCTTGGAACTATCCAATTAATCTCTGCTTTGTGCCCCTAATCGGTGCAATCTCGGCCGGAAATACGGCGGTAATTAAGCCCTCAGCTTATGCATCGGCCACAAGCTCAGTGATTGCCAAAATTATCGCTGAGACTTTTCCGCCGGATTATGTCAGGGTGGTGGAGGGGGGGCGGCAGGAAAATTCGGCTCTCCTGGATGAGCAGTTTGATTATATCTTTTTTACAGGAAGTCCGGAGGTAGGACGTGTCGTCATGGCAGCTGCGGCTAAAAAGCTCACGCCGGTTACCCTGGAGTTGGGTGGGAAAAGCCCGGTAATTGTTGACGAAACTGCTAATATCCGTCTAGCCGCCAAACGCACCGCCTTTGGCAAGCTACTCAATGCCGGGCAAACCTGTATAGCACCGGATTATTTGTTAATCCATGAAAAGGTGAAGGAGAACTTTGTTAAGGAATTCGCCAAGGCGTTAGAGGAATTTCTCTCTGAAGGCAATATGGCCCAGATGTGTGCCATCATTAACGAGAAACATTATGAGCGACTCAAAGAGCTGATGGCCGGTGAGAACATTCTGCTTGGTGGGAAATGTGATGATGCCAGACGCTTCATCGAGCCAACCTTGGTGGATGGGGTTACACCCGATTCTCCCATTATGAAGGAAGAAATATTCGGCCCAATACTTCCTGTTATCTCTTATCAGGAGTTTGAAGAGTGCATAGCTTATATTAGATCTCTTCCGAAAGCTCTGGCCTTGTATCTTTTTAGTGAAAACCCCCGGACTCAGCGCAAGGTTTTAGACACTTTTTCTTTTGGTGGCGGCTGTATTAACGATACAATTATGCATTTCGCCAATTCCAGGATGCCCTTTGGCGGTGTAGGAAACTCTGGGATGGGTAGTTACCATGGAAAAAGGAGTTTTGACACCTTTACCCATTATCGCAGTGTCTTAAGGCAAAGCACTCGCTTTGATATACCTTTGAGATACATGCCCTATACAGAAGCGAAGCTTAAGCTAATTCGCAAAGTACTGCGTTAATAGCCTTCCGCACAAAACGCAAGGGGATGCCAGTTCGGTAAAAGGTCTTTCTAAATTGCAACGCAATTTCGTCCTTTTGCTTTCGCCTTGTATAAGGCGTCGTCTGCCTTTTTTAAAAGCTCTTCAATATTGCTGCTATCATTATTGTCAAAGCAGATTGTGGCCACGCCTATGCTTACTGTAAAATTGATTTCCTGCTTGCCGTAAATCACTTTTTTTTCAGCTACAATCTTCCTAAACTGTTCCGCTGCCTTCATTGCTTCTTTCAAAGACGCGTTCTTTAAAACCAAAGCAAATTCTTCTCCTCCTATGCGTCCGGCAATATCTGTTTTTCGGAAATTGCTCATTATGAGTCGTCCCATTTCTCGAATTACTTCATCCCCGGCTGCATGTCCAAAGGTATCGTTGATGGCTTTAAAACAATCCAAATCCATCATCAACAATGAGAAGTTTTTATGTTGTCTTTTGCTCCAAACAAACTCTTTTTGAGCCAAATTCATAAATTCTGCCCTATTAAAGAGACCGCTTAAGGAATCTATTGTGGCTAAAACCTTCAGCTTTTCTTGAATTTTTCGTACTTCGGTAACGTCACGGATGGATTTAAGCATTTTGTCAGTCCCGTTATGGGGATTACCCAACGGCACGGCGTCAATCTCAAAAAATCGCTCTTCTCCTTCAATCACCAAAGAAAAATCCCGGGTTACTTTACTATTAAAAATCTCGAGCAACTTTGGTTCTTTCTTAAGAATATGTTCTATAGGATAATTATCCAAAGTAATGTTTAAGGAATTAAAAAATTTTTCGGCAGCGTCATTGAAATCTATTACCCTTTGGCCTGGTCCTAACACCACCATACCGACCAAGTTGTTCTCAAAGATTGTTTCCCGAGCCAAGGTTCTTATTTCCAAAAAATCAAATTTTATTATGCCATAACCAATGATGAGTAAGGAAATGGGCATTATTAAAGCGGCATAGTCAATACTCCGCTCCCGGAAACCAAAAATAATAAGCATAATCCCGATAAGGGGGAGTAAGGAGGCAAAAAGGAAAACCAAAAAGTTAGATTT
>JAAYOJ010000037.1 GCA_012520405.1 Peptococcaceae bacterium | reverse complement strand
ATTTTTGGAAGATGGAACAGTTGATATTGAAAAGTTTATTAGTGATGGGAAAATGTACGATAGTAATGAATTAGATGTTCTATTTACGGAATTTGCAGATTAAGAGATTTAGTTTGGATAAGTCACCGAGTGCTCCCCTTTGTGTAGGGCGTTGTTTAAGGCAGCGCCGTCCGTGGCGCTGTCTGAGTTACGGGGCACGATACGTCGTATAACAGCGAATTGCCAAAACTTAGCCAATATGAATGTAGTATGACGCTTCGGCAATTCGCAGGACGTTATATGACATTTCCTGCAGGAGCGCCCGCCGTCCATGGCGGGATTTTGACAAGAGCTTTATTTCATACCGGTAGAATTATACACACTAAGGGTTAGAAGAATATAGGAATTTATTGCTGCTTATATAGTGCAACTGTTGGTTGCGGGTTTTCAATGCCTGTTTGGTGGAATGCAGCCGAGTAAATAGTTAGAGTAGATCAAAAACCTGGAGGTGTCCTAATTGAATTTAGGTGAAAGGATACAGCAATTCAGAAAAGGTATGGGTTTATCACAAGAACAATTAGCTGATATAGTTGGAGTGTCAAGACAGGCTATTTCAAAATGGGAAACTGGCCAATCTATACCTGATTTGGACAAAATCATTTTATTAAGTAAAACTTTTTCCGTATCAACCGATGTATTATTAGGCAACGAGCATGATAATTCTAAAAATGCAATGCTAGTCGAAAATTACATTCAGAGTAATCTGGTCAAAAGGTTGTTTACAGTCGGATGGATTACATCTTTAGTTGGTGTGGTCTTACTTGTTACAGAATTTATTTCTTTGTATTTTATAAAAAACATAGAAATACAATCGGCAATATCAAGAGGTTCTGGATATCGGCCGGACACATGGTACTATGCATTCCAATTTCCAATGTCAGTTATATTCATAATTACAGGTATCGTTATTGTAATCGGGATTGCAATATCTATATGTAGCCTGCATAGACAAGGTAAATAGTTTTTGGTCGCATTGAAGATGAAGAGAAGTAATTGATTCGGAATATTCTTATAATGTTTAACAACTGGAACTACCTGGGGAAGAGCCGTCCATGGCGCTCTGATCCGCGGGACAGGAAACGTCATATAACAGAGGAGTCCCGCAACTAGAGGATGATGAATGTGGTTGGGACGCTGCGGGACTCCTCGAAACGTTAACTGACATAGGACGCGAGTGAAGCGCATCCATGCGCTTTAACGGAAGACAACATTTTTGGGAATGGTTTTATAAGATGACATTATATTCTGAATTTATGGTAGAATAAGGTTAGAATCTCTATATGGAGAGTGAGCAAGCTATGACTTATAAAGTGACCGTCATCGTGCAAAAAGATGATGATTGGTATGTCGCGAAATGTTTAGAAAACAGCGTGGCTTCGCAGGGCAAGACTGTTGAAGAAGCGATTGACAATCTTAAGGAAGCCCTGGAATTATATTATGAAGATACACCTGCTGAGCAAGATAAGCAGAAACAGATGTTTGTTACTACTCTGGAGGTTTCTGTATAATGGGTTCGAAGTATCCGGTTTTAAAGCCAAATGAGATTATTTCTGCTTTAAATCAATTTGGTTTTAAGGTTGTTTCCCAGAAGGGAAGCCATATAAAACTTCGCAAGGAAGGATCGATTGTTAAGACAGTTATAGTTCCAAACCATTATGAGGTAGCGAAGGGTACGCTCCAGAGCATACTTGAGCAGGCAGGGATAACTTTAGAGGAATTTACAACAAAGCTCTAGTCAAGGGGCCGCCATCCGTGGCGGCCTCTGAATATTGGGCCGTCCTACGTCAGTTAACAGCAGGTTCCCGCAACTTTGCCAATATGAATGCGGTAATGGCGCTGCGGGAACCTGCGAGACGTTATACGTAATAGGGGGCAAAGGACGCGCATCCATGCGCGCTAACTTTGGAAGAATGTATAATGCGCACGTAAAAATTTTTGAAAGGGTTGAAATGATGTCCGTAACTGATTTCAAGGCAGCACAAAAATGGGCTAAATTACCTAAACAGACTAAGCAGCTTATTTTAGAAAATGTCCTTTGCTCATCTTGTGGTGTTACAACCATTGTTGAGTTTACGATGCAAGATACTAAATTTGGTATTTTGCTTAAAGGGAAATGTGTGAAATGTGGCAGAGATGTAGCGAGGCTCCTTGAGAATGAATAATTCCAGGAAGCTTAAGATTGTTAAGAATTATGAGCCGTGCTTGGCTTTTGAAAATGAAGAGATTTTCCGTAATGGGATTTTTCATTTTAATATTTCAAGGATTATTGATCATATTTCATCGGGCAAGCTCAATGTTGAAAGAGAAAAAATAGACATTGGTGATTGGTACCGGACACATAATTTTCATGGCTCAATTAACGAAGGTCATTTGCCATTGGTTGATGTCACGAAGCCTGTTATTCAAGCAGAGATAAGACCAGAAAGATATGAAATAATTGATGGGAATCATCGCTTAGAGAAAGCTTATCGTAATAACATATGTGTTGTTGATTCATATAAGCTTAAAGGAGAACAACTTGTAGAATATTTTATTGACATACGTGGTTATCTGGCTTTTGTTGATTATTGGAATTCAAAGCTTTAATACATAGAAGGGATTTCTTAAAGGGAGCCGCCCTCCATGGCGGCTTCGGCTCTGCGGGGTCCCCTACTACGTATAACAGCGAATTGCCAAAATCTAAGAGAATATGAACGTAGTAACCAGACTTCGGCAATTCGCAGGACGTTATCTGAAACCGCTAGGTCTGGTTTAATTGATAATTGGAAGGTGAATCATATTGGAAGAGACCGTGAAAGAACTAACTCTTTTGCTGATGTATCTCACCTCATGGGAGGAAGATGTAGGATTT
>JAAYOJ010000220.1 GCA_012520405.1 Peptococcaceae bacterium | reverse complement strand
TTAATATTCATACCCTGAGCGGTAACTTCTTCTGCCGAGGCTGATAGTTGCTGACTGGAGGCGCTCATATCTCCCGCAGTGTTGATAATTTGTTTTATCATCTGGCGCAAATTCTGGCTAATATCGCCAAAAGCTTTCGCTAATAACCCTATTTCATCTTTTCGTTGTAAATATTTTTTGGGTATACTAGCCGTAAAATCTCCTGCAGCTAAAAGTCCGGCATGCTTAACTATAGCTCCTATTGGCCGGCTAATAATCTGCCCGATAATCAAACTAATTACAATGGCCAGGATTAAAGCAACAATAATCCAGACAGTTGCCTGCCAGCGAGCGGAATTATATGTTTCCTGTGAAGAATAGACTAAATTATCTATACTGGTTAAGGCTTCCTGTTTTAGAACTTCAATCGCGCTTAGAACAATATTTCCTTGGGAATCTATCTGAGAAGTAAGCAGGTTGACCCCGGCCAAATCACCTGCTTCACAGGACTGAATTAAATCATTGATCCTAGCTGCCAAGGTAGCAAAATTCGAAGTATAAGATTTTACAAATTCTTGTTCTTTATCCGTTAAGGTAAAAGACTCATAGTTTTGAAGTAGAAGTTTGTTTTTACCAGATAATTCTTCAATTTTTTGCCGGTATTGATCAATAGAAAATAAATCTCCTTGGTAGGCGTTTGCTTTCCAGGCAATGGTGGTAACGTTTTTTTGAATTTCCAAAAAGTTATTGTTAATATTATCTAAAATAGTAAGCCGTCCTATGGCGTTCTCCTGTATGTTATCTACGTTGTTATTCACTTGGGCTAAAATAGTAAGGGCCAGCATTCCGGTTACAGCAATAATAACGGCCATGAAAAGAAAACAAAGCAAGAGTTTATTTCTCGTCCTCATATTTAAAAACCATTTCATGAATCTTCCTCCATTTATTTGCTTCTGTTTTTACTACAAAAAAAAATAGAAAAAATATGCATTTTCTACTAAATCATAAAATATCTATCTAATAATGTCAATTATTAGCATCTAAGGACTAAGATTGTTTCCTAATTAAGACGATGGTCTTTCATTTCCTCCGTTAATTTTTGGACAGCTTTTTTTTCAATTCTGGAAACATAGGACCTTGATATGCCCAGAATCCTAGCGATTTCTCTCTGAGTTTTTCTAGGCGCATTCAAAAGACCAAAGCGAAGCTGGACCACCAGACGCTCCCGGTGAGATAGACATTTTAGTTTTTCCAAGACAGCTTTTTGTTCAAATTCACTCTCGACCTGGTCGGAAATAGCATCGGGATCAGTTCCCAGAACGTCAATAAGATTTATGGTATTGCCTTCTTTATCTGTACCGATCGGATCATACATCGAAACCTCGCCTCTGGACTTTTTAAGAGAACGCAGATACATTAATATTTCATTTTCTATACAACGAGCAGCGTAGGTCGCCAGCCGGGTTCCTCTATCAGGATTATAGGTATTAATCCCTTTTATTAAACCAATTGTACCTATAGAAATAAGGTCGTCGCTATCCTCCCCCGTACCATCATATTTTTTTACAAGATGGGCGACAAGCCTTAAGTTATGCTCTATCAGCTTATTTCTGGCATTTTCTACTATAAGCTCATTCGGAGCCTCAATATCCGGATTTTTATAATCAGCCAATATTTTTAAGTATTCACTTTCTTCCTGCTCCCCTAATGGCTGTGGAAAAGCATTGTTGTTAATATATGATACAAGTAGAGTAACCCCTTTAATTACGGATAAAGCCAAACCCACTAGGAAAACTTCGGTAATCATTTTTCAGCCAACCCCTTTCGTCTGCCTAATAATAACTATGCGTCGGGGGAAAAAATACTCCCCCATAAGGGTTGGTAATTTTACGAAAAAAAAGCAGACTCTAAATCGAGTCTGCCACAAAGTTATTTTACTTTATAGAAACAGCAAAGCAATCGCATCCTGGCGTTCACTTTATCCCCCTGCTGCTTATAATTCATGCTATCAAGCGTAAAATAATATTGCGACCCTTGCTGAAGTTCCCGAATAAGAGCCATAACCTTGTTATAAGGTCCTTCACAGGAAAAATCCAGCGGCAGCACGGCATAAGTGCCTTTTTCCTCAAAAGTTCCAAAACTTAAGCCTACCGGCTGAACCCCACTTTGCTTAGCTGTATTGTAAACTGTGAGTACAATTTCCGGTTTGTCCATTACTTTGAGAATCTCATTCTCCAAGACTGAGATTTGAGTGCTTAAGTCTGCTGCCTGTTCTTCTAACTGAGAGTAATTTCGATAACCTCTCTCCATTTTAGCCAAATAATCCGTTTTCTCCTTAACAAGTTGGGTCTTAGCCTGAATAACAGCTAATTGAGGAATAAAAAGATAAACTACATACAAAGTTATTAAGGTTACGGTAATAATAATTGTTAATATTGCTATTTGCTTATGTGTTTTTTCACGATTAGCCATACTAGCCTTTTCTCCTGATTATTTTAACTTTAAAGTTAAATCCAATATTTGTTGTTCTTCAAGCATTGAGACGGAGCTGATGTCCAACTCCATAAACAGATCCGAGTTACTAAGGCCGCCCCAAAGTTGGGTTATATCAGACGGCTCGTTGAGAATAACTGTTATCTGAATGCTATTGTCATCTTCCAGGGCAAAAGAAAGCATCCGGGAAGCGGAGGGCAAATGTTTAGTAATAGCGGCAATAATAGCTTGAGGGTCTTTTTTCTTTTCAATCATTATTTGCCGAAAGGTATTCATTTTGGCACGCTGGGCCTGCAACTCGGTCACCTGGAGGTCTAAGGCGGCTACATCTTGATAATCAGCAATATATCTTTCCAGCTGTTTTAATTGATAATCAAGCTTGTACTGCCATAGCCAGGGCGTTAAGGCCAGGACAACAACCAACCCCAGGCAGACCAAAAGCGGCCCCCCCAGCCTTTTGCTGCCGGCAAGAGGGGACAAATTCTGCTGAGCAATTTTCCACCTTTGGGCAAAATTAAACTGTTTTCGTTCCTTCATTTAATCCTCCCGCAAAGCAAGACCGTATAAGCTTCCAAACTTTGGCCAGTCAAAGCTTAGTTTGCTGTTTTTTATCCTAATTTTTGGATCCCATCCGGGAAAACCGACTACAGTATCTATTCCTAAATTTTTAGACATAATTTCAGGCACATATGGCAAAAAACAGTACTCTCCGGTTAGATAAATTTTGCTCACCTTTTTTCCATAATTACTGGTTTCATAAACACTCAGAAGACCAGCCAAGGTCGTAATAAGTGGATTCAATAAATACTCCGGCAGTAAATCTTCACTTTTATTAACCAGAGATTGTTGGCTGGGCGTTATTTTCTGGGTATGATCCAAATCGGATTCCGTAATATTTAGAAAGGGAATTTTTTCTTTTGGAATATACAAATCCTCAAGCACAAATTCTCTTGTTCTTGCTAAGGAGCTCGCTATCTCTAATGCTGCTTGCTTAGATTCTTCTTGACCATAATTATGCTCAGCCTGTTTTTCAGCGCTTTGCTTAGTAAGGTCAGCGGCAATAGCCCTAAGATCTATTTCCAGATCGGAATATAAAAAGAAAATTCCCTGGTTTAAGAGGACAAACTCTGCTTTATTTTCAGAAAGAGAAACTATGGCCATGTCCCCTGAAAGCTTATTGCGTTCAGCCAGAGCAGAATATATTCTAGTTAAACAGTCCGCCGTCAAATCAATTACTTGCGGTTCAAAGCCAAGACATTGGCACATTGACCAGATATAGGCCAATTTTTGTTTGGGTAGAGCAGCCAGCAGAACATTGATCATAGGCTTTTTGTTTTCATAATATTTGTTAAGAATTTTATAATCTATTGTATAATTTTCGGCATCAATAGTAAAATACTGGCTAATTTGATTATTAACCAGCTTCTCCAGATCATCCCTCGACATTAAGGGTAAAGAAATTACCCTGGTAACCAACCCCAGACTAGATACAGTTAATTTAAGTTTTTCACAAGGAATTTTATTGGCCTTAAACCAACTTTTTATATAGTCAAAACTGTTACTTTCTTTCTGAGAAGGGTAATCATTTAGATTTTCTTCCAGTTTCAAGCTGTCTAAGAAAAATAATTTAAGACAGTTTTTCTTGAGGGCAAGATGAGCAACAATAAGGTTGTTGTCGTTAATCACTGCCAACCATTGTTTTTTCATCTCTGGCATATCCCCTTACTAGTATAATGTCCGAAATTAATTCTACATTAATATTATAAAATTGACAATGCATGCCATACTCGCACTAATTAAGATAAAAAATCAATTTTGAAATTTGATTTTTGCAATAAAAATTTAAGCTCCGGCCAACAGTGCCTGGTGGTTTGGATTAATACTTCCCCTGCCAGGCGGTTGGTGGTAGTAACCACCCCCAAGTGTCCCATGCCTTCCACTAATTTACATAATAATTGAATTTCTGAACGTGGCACTCTAGCCTTTACCAGGCAATCACAATCCTGGCAATCGGTTTTTTCTGCTTTGCTATCAATATTTTTTCTTAGGTCCTGCATGTTAGTATTGTTCTCCTGATTTTATTTAAAAGTTTTGATCTTTTCCCGGCGCAGAATAGTAAAGGGACTTAACGGTCTGGGCACGCTTATCTTTAGTTTTTGTTGAGGATGACGGGCTACTTCCACTTCTGCCCCCTCTTCATCCCATAGTCCTGTTACCTTAAAAGTCCAAGGGTCCTCCTGCGGGGAAAGCACCTCCAGTTCTTCTCCTACCCGGAAGTTATTGCGTTGTTCAATCCAAGAAGTACATTCCTTTTCCAAGCCTTCTACCTTCTGCTTCGTTCTACTGTATTCCTCGGGGGCCAATACCCGGCCCACAAAGCTATATTCTCGGATATAATTAGAAGTCTCGATATTATGGGCTTCCGCCCCTGGTTTGCCGAAAAGAAAACCCGGAGAATAGTCCCTGTGACTGACTTTGTCCAGTTCCTTGAGCCAGAAAGCAAGTTTCCGATTAAACTCCTCTTCTCCTTGTTCCCATAAAGTATCAATAGCCTGACGGTAGACTTTTACTGTGCTGGCCACATAGTAAGTACCTTTCATGCGCCCTTCTATCTTAAAGCTGGCCAGCCTTAATTTTTTAAGCAGCGGTAAATAGGGCAATAGGCACAGATCGTGGGAATTAAAAATGTAGCTACCCCTGGAATCCTCCTCGATAGGGAAAAATTGCCCAGGCCTCTTCTCTTCTACCAGGGCATAACCCCAGCGACAAGGATGAGTACATTCCCCCCGGTTAGCATCTCGGCCGGTGAGGTAATTGCTCAGCAAACAACGTCCAGAATAAGACATACACATAGCGCCGTGTATGAATATCTCCAGCTCTCCTGTGGTTCGCCGGCCAATTTCTCTTATTTCTTGCAAAGTTAGTTCTCTTGCCAACACCACCCTTGTTAGGCCTTGCCTAAACCAGAAGTTGGCACTGGCTGAGTTTGTACAGTTAGCCTGGGTGCTTAAATGAATCTGAAGTCCAGGTGCTGACTTTTGGACTGCACTAATTACTCCCGGATCGGAAACAATAAGGCCGTCAACCTGCAAAGCGCTTAATTGTCCCAAATAATCCTCCAAATATTCAAAATCCGGTTCATGAGCAAAAATATTAACGGTAATATAAATTTTCCGGCCTAATTTATGCGTATACTCTACAGCCTGGTGCAACCCTTCAGCGTCAAAGTTACCGGCATAGGCTCTTAAACCAAAAGAGCTTCCCCCGGCATAAACGGCATCGGCCCCATATTCCAAAGCGAATTTGAGTTTCTCCAAGTCTCCGGCGGGAGCAAGAAGTTCAGGTTTTTTCATGATATCTCCTCGAAAGTTAAAAATAATTATTTTCTAATCCAACAAATATTATATAAGCAAAAACTCAAAAGATAAAATTTTTCAATCCATACCTGACATTTTCTTTTCCAGCTTGACATTTTTCTTTTCTAAGCTGGCATTTGGTTTTCTTGTCAATAAAAAAACTCATCAAGCAAATTTATTCGACAGGATTCCTGAAGGAATACGCTTAAATAGCGTCAAATATAGAGAATGGCAAAATTGACCAATCAGGAGGATTGCAATGGGAAATGATGGATTTTTAGCATCGAAAGACATTAAGTCTGACTTTCTGCAGGAATTAGTAGATCATTTTCGAGACAACCGCGAAACACTACGGCAGCAATGGCTGAAGGAAACGACCGCTAAAGGACTGCTGGCTAACTTAACCCCGGAAGAAATTAAAACTGAGTCCATTACTATTTATGACACTTGTGTCGGTTGTTTGGAAACAGGAAAATACGATGCCGCCGAGGTTTACGCTAATATGCTCGCTGAACGCGGGGTCTTACGCGGCATGACGACGGAACAAATCATAGGTAATTTTCTTACCCTGCGCGATATCTATGGACGCAGTCTCTTTCAGCGCTACCAGCATGATTTTAACCGGTTATCAACAGCCCTGGACATATATGAGCCCGTTGCCAACACCATTCTATCCATAGTGGCTCTGGCCTTCATCAAGGAGAGGGAAAGGGTTGTCCGCCTGCAGCAGGAGGCCATCCGCGAACTCTCCACTCCTGTACTACAACTGCGAGAGGGATTATTGATGCTGCCCATCATAAGGGTTCTGGATACATATCGAGCCCGGCAGCTGACCGAGCAGCTGCTGCATGCCATCCGCGCCCACCGGGCTAAAGTGGTGGTCATGGATATAACGGGCGTTCCCAGTGTTGACTCCAAAGTCGCCAATCATTTGGTGCAAACAGTCGAGGCCTCCCGGCTCTTGGGAGCTACGGTCGTTGCTACCGGCATTTCTCCGGAAATAGCTCAAACTTTGGTAACCCTGGGCGTGGACTTGAGCAGACTGAACACTGTTGGTGATTTACAAGGGGGAATCGAGAAAGCAGAGCGCCTACTGGGCTACGAGGGTTTTAAAGAATAAAGATAGGCTGTTCTAATAATTTAGGCTAGGAATCAAGGAGAAAATAATGAAAGTACCAATTCTTAAACAAGGAGATTATCTAATTGCTTCCGTACAATCAGTTCTTACCGATCTTGATTTAAAACAACTTCATGACGACTTAGTGGAAAAAGTAGGCCGATTTCGTTCCCGAGGGGTAATCGTCGACGTCACGGCCCTTGATGTTATGGACTCCTTTGCGGCCCGCATGCTCCGCACCATCGCCCATATCACGAAACTTAGGGGCGCAGAAACCGTGGTAGTCGGTATCCAGCCAGATGTAGCCTTTTCCATGGTTCAGCTGGGCTTAATGTTGGATGATGTAACGACAGCTCTTGACCTGGAAGAAGGTCTGGCCTATCTTAAACAGCTTGTGAAGGGAAATAGCACCAAAGATGATTGAGAAAATAATTGTGAACATCGGCCTGGAAAGTGACATAGTAACTGCCCGCCAACAAGGAAAAAAACTTGCTAAACACTTAGATTTTTCGTCAAGTGAATTAACCACTATCGCCACAGCTATATCCGAGCTAGCGCGTAATATTGTTGACTATGCTGGAGGCGGCGAAATAATTCTGAAACTCATCCAACAGAACGGCAAACAGGGAATAGCGATTGTTGCCCGTGACAATGGTCCGGGTATTAAAGATCTCGAGCTAGCCATGCAGGACGGTTATTCTACGGGAAAGGGCTTAGGGCTCGGCCTACCTGGGACAAAGCGATTAATGGATGACTTTGAAATTTTTTCTGAAATTGGCAAGGGTACTACTATTATCGTCAAAAAGTGGAGGAAGCAAAATGCCTGTTAGACCCTTAGACCTCGGTGTGGCCGTCCGGAAACTGCCCCACGAAGCTGAGTCCGGCGACCTCTACTTTTTTCAACAGCTGCCCGACAGCATACTGCTGGCGGTTATTGATGGCTTAGGGCACGGGCCCGAAGCTGCCTTAGCCGCTAGAGCCGCCGCCAGGATATTGGCTACTTTTCCCGAAAAACCGGTTAAATCCCTGTTTGAACTTTGTCATGAGGAGCTAAAAAAAACGCGTGGGGTAGTAATGACTTTAGCAGCCTTCAATACCACGCGAAAAACTATGACTTGGCTGGGTGTGGGCAATGTAGAAGCTGTCCTGCTTTCTGCCAATCCCGCTTTAAAACCGGCAAGCAAGTCTTTATTATTGCGTCCCGGAATAATCGGCTACCAGATACCTCACCTCTCCGAATCAGTGGTCCCTGTATCTATAGGCGATACATTGATCCTGGCTACCGACGGCATAAACTTTAACTTTGTACCTGAAATAAATGTACACAACCCTACCCAGCAGATTGCAGATCAAATCCTTGCAGGCTATTGCAAAGGCTATGATGATGCCATGGTCCTGGTGGCCCGTTACCAAGAAGGTTAGTAACTGACGTGGCTTATCATGAATTGATGGAAGAGCTATTTATCATATTTATCTATTGATATTTGGCGACATTATTTAAATGCTGCTGGTAAGTAACAGCAAAGGCATGACTGCCATCTTGCTTGGCTACAAAATACAAGTAGTCCGTTTTTTCCGGGTAAAGCACCGCTTGCAAAGAGGCATGTCCTGGATTAGAAATAGGTCCAGGAGGAAGACCGGGATATTTATAAGTATTGTAAGGAGAATCTATTTTTGTATCCTCAATACTTAGCACCGGTTTGGCCTCACCTAACACATACTGCACCGTAGCGCAGGACTGTAAGGGCATACCAATTCGAAGACGATTAGCAAAAACTCCGGCAATAACCGGCCTTTCCTCTTGTTTTTGTGCTTCTCTTTCCACAATAGAAGCATGGATTAGCCAATGATAAATTGAAAGATCCATTTCTTCCAGTTTATTTTTAGTCTCAGGAGTTAATTCCCGGCTAAAACGCTCCAAAAAGCGGTCAACTACATCTCTTGCTTTGGCATTTTTATCAAAAAAATAAGTGTCCGGAAAAAGAAACCCCTCCAGACGGTTTTTACCGTTTGGTATCCCTGCTAAAAAGGCATAATCTTTGGCACTAAACGAGGCCATGACCTTGTAATATTCCTTTTCGGTTCCTAAGCCATTGTTTACCAGGGTATTGACAATCTGCTCTACCGTATAACCTTCAGGAATAGTTATTCTAACCACTTCCGGTTCTGTACCTTGGAGCAGGGTCTCAAGTATTTCGCGGGAACTCATGCCCGGGGAAAGATAATACATACCGGCCATAAGTTTAGAATCCGCATTTTGCCACCGGCAAAGCTGCAGGAAAGCAGGTGCACTTCTTATAATATTTTGCTTTTTTAATTCTTCGGCCACCTTAGATGCCGACATACCTTGCTCTATTACAAATACCTGGGTTTGAGCAGCAGAGGAAACCGGTTTGAGGTTGTAAGAAAACCAAAATCCCGCCCCGGCCAACACCAGCAGCAAAATAAGGATGGTGGTTTTAAAACCTTTTTTTATTAAAAGCCTTTGATTGCCACGTCGTGATCGCATTTTTCTCTCTTCTTTCTCCATTTTGTACTTTAATGCTGGATTTTTTTTAATTATAACGCTTTTTAAAGAAAGAAGAAACCCAAGATTTTTGATCTTGAGTTTCTCCACTGTTCCATTTAAACATCTTTCTTATGTATGTTGAATTAATTTTTATTCCTCATCATCGATGTCATCTAGTTCTTCCCAGGCATCGACGACTTTTTCCCATTCTTCGTCATCTTCAATATCCATTAACATATCCTCGCCATTTTCATCCTTGCTAAGTTTCAAAATAATGGCTTCGGCCTCATCGTCCTCTTCTTCAGCTTCATCTACCGGCAAAAGTACATAGTAGGTATTGCCGTCCACTTCGAGGCTTTCCAAATGCATAAATTCATGTTCATGGCCTTCATCGTCGTTTAAGACAATAATATCATAAGCCTCTTCCATTTCTTCTAGTTTATTGAAATCATCAGTCATATTATTCACCTCTCCAAATAGATATTGTAATTCTACTATCGCAGGTAAGGAATGTCAAATTTATTTATCGACTGTCCAGGTAACCCTGAAGAATAAAAACAGCCGCCATTTTGTCGATTATTTTCTTCCTTTTGGCCCGGGAAACATCGGCCTCCAGTAATGCTCTTTCCGCTCCCACAGTGCTTAAACGTTCATCCCAGAGTGTTACCGGCAGCTGAAATGTTTGTTCCAACCGGGAAGCAAATTTCTGGGTCAGAAGCGCTCTGTCTCCTAAAGTACCGTTCATATGACGGGGCAAGCCAACTACTATTTCCGTAACTTCGTATTCAGTAATCAAGCTTTTAAGTTCTTCCAAATCTTTGGAGGATCTTTTTATTACCCTTATACCTTGGGCGGTTAAACCCAAGGGATCGCTCATAGCCACCCCAATTGTTTTCTCGCCTAGATCAAGCCCCATAATTCGCAGTGTCCCTCTACCTCCTACCCTATTAGTTTAACCAACTTAGACGATTTTCAGACAAAAATGATCACACTCTCGGCTGCAATAACCGCAAAGAACACAGCTTTCAGCTACTACTGCAGCTTTGCCGTTTT
This sequence comes from Peptococcaceae bacterium, assembly GCA_012520405.1. Taxonomy (GTDB): domain Bacteria; phylum Bacillota; class Desulfitobacteriia; order Desulfitobacteriales; family Syntrophobotulaceae; genus JAAYMU01. The sequence goes on along the minus strand of JAAYOJ010000220.1, from coordinate 22,020 downwards.
TTAAGTACAAGGCCTGCTGAGGACAGGCAGGAAAACATTTCCCGCATCCCTGGCACCAATCCGCAATATAAAGTTTTTTTTCCCGGTACAGAACACTATGGCGGAGCTGCTCTGGGATTTGCTCACCGGCTAACAGAGCTAAATTAAAATCAATTTCCTGCCGGGAGGACATGCCTAAAGCCATAGCCTGAATACCTGGCAAAGACCTAACAAAGTGCAAAGCTTTTTCCGGATTAGTAGCCAAATGACCACCGCCAAATACTTTCATGGCATACATGCCTATGCCTAGTTCGGCTGCAAAAGCAATACTTTGCAGCATGTCTTCCAAATTACCGTCAATAATGCCTAAGCCCTCATAATTAACCAGAGGATGAATAACATCAAGCCCGGGCTGCAGAGCACCAGCCCGGACTCCTTGCACGGCATGGGTAGATATTCCTATGTATCTGACTAACCCGGACGCCTTAGCCTTCAGAAGGGCTTCCCAGGCTTGAGCATGGCCCAAAAGGGTTAAATGGCTTTCTTGTTCATGCAGCATAAAAATATCGATAACATCACGGTTTAAACCTAACCTAGCCTTTTCTATGCTTTCCCAAAGCTCAGCAGCCGTTACAGCATAGGATTTGCTAACAACCTTAGCCTCGGGATATTTATCCAGCACCGGCCGTAATTGCTCATAGTTATTATAGATTTCAGCCGTGTCGACCCAGTCTATTCCTGAGGCCAAAGCATATTCCAGAATATCTCTGCCTTCTTCTAAAGAAACTCTACCCTGAAGCGGAGAAATTGCCAAGCTACCGAAACAGATCTCTGAAACTTCGGGCCCATTATAACCTAGTTTTACCTTGCGCAAAAACCATGTATCCTCCGATCACTTTTCGAAATATATGTATACCCTGACTATAATTTAGGGGACATACTTTCTGGAAGTGTGCCCCCTTACCCCTTTAGGAGACAAGTTTTATTGTGTCCCCTACCGTTTAAAGATCTTTGAGGTAAAATCCTACCAGTTCCTCTAACAATTCGTATCTTTCTAATTTCCGTATCTTGGTCCTGGCCTGATTATGACTGGTAATATAAACAGGATCTCCCGACATAAGATAGCCAACCAACTGGTTAATTGGATCATATCCTTTCTCCTGCAAAGCAGCATAAACCTGTTGCAATATTTCCCTTGCTGAACTATCACCGATTTGGGATTTAAACATCATGGTTTCTTCTATCTTATTACTCACGGTTTATACCTCCTTCCTTACCAGTTTTTTGTATATACTATTCTCCATAAGTATTCTTCATGCCCAAGAAATTACCTGTTAGTAAAACAGCACTAAAGAAAATAAATTGATTTCTTTATACCTTTTTGGTTAAATTTAGTCTAACCTAAAAAGTTACTAATAATAACTTTGGCCTTATCCAACGCTTCTCCCAATTTGGAAGTGTCCTTGCCTCCGGCCTGAGCCATATCAGGTCTTCCACCCCCGCCGCCGCCGGTAATAGCGGCTACTTCCTTAATAATTTTCCCCGCATGGAGTCCTCTCAAACCCGGGGGATTAACCACTGTAACTAAGTTTACTTTTCCTTCAACCGCAGCACCTAAGACAATTACCCCTTCGCTTAACTTGTCGCGAAGCATATCGGCTGTTTGGCGAAGAGTATCCATATCCGCGGCCTGCACTTTGGCCGCTAGCACTTTTATTCCGGACACATCCTGGACCTTAGATAATATATTATCGGCCTCGTATTTTGAAAGTTTGGCGTTTAAGTGCTGAATTTCTTTTTCCATATCTTTGGCCTGGGTGATTAAAGCATCCACTCTTTTTACCGTATCCTGGCCCTGTCCTTTAAGCAGATAGTTGATTTCAGCAAGCTGATATTCCATTTTTCTTAAATATTCTAAGCTTTCTTGGCCCGCAACAGCTTCAATTCTTCTTAAGCCGGCGCCAATGCCTCCCTCAGCGACAATTTTAACCAGCCCAATTTCCCCGGTACTTTGCACATGGGTGCCGCCGCAAAGCTCCATACTGTAGTCGTCCATTTCCACAACACGAACCATATGGCCGTACTTTTCGCCGAATAAAGCTATGGCACCTTTTTCCCGAGCCTCGTCTAAAGTCATTTCGCTTACTCGGACTTGAATATTGGCTAGAACTTGCTCATTAATTTCATTTTCTACAGCCGTGATCTGTTCCGGAGTTAAGGCCGAAAAATGAGCAAAATCGAATCTCAAACGTTCTTTGGTTACTAACGAACCGGCCTGCTGAACATGTTCGCCCAGTACTTGACGCAGAGCCTGGTGCAGTAAGTGAGTTGCACTATGATGGCGGGCAATTGCTTTTCTGCTTTCTGAATCCACAACAGCCTGAACAATATCTCCTTTTTTCAGCACCCCTGTCTTAACAAAAAGACGATGCAAAACAGTGCCGTTGGGCAACTTTCTTAATTCCTTAATTTGAGCTACCGCCTTAACAGTCTGCAGTATTCCTTCATCACTTACCTGCCCACCGCTTTCCACATAAAAAGGAGTCTTATCTAAAAGGCAGCTTACTTCTTCCCCTTCTCCTACGCTGTCAGTTTCCTCATCTTCTACAAATAAGGCCAAGATTTTGGCCTCCGAAACTATTTCTTGATAACCGGTGAATTCAGTAGGCCCGGTTTGCTTAGCTTTCTCAATTAAAGCGGTTTTTTCCAGGGTTGCCTTCATTTGCCGGGACTGTTCCTTAGCCAGCCTTCGGTGCTCTTCGAAAGCTTGTTTAAAGCCTTCCAGGTCAACTGTTAGGCCTTCTTCCTCCAGTATTTCTGCGGTAAGTTCTACCGGGAAACCATAAGTATCATAGAGATGAAAAGCATCCTGGCCGTTTAGGCTTGTTAAACCGGCTTGTTTTATAGAACTGACTTTTTCCTGCAAGATTAGAGTTCCTTGTTCCAAGGTGGCCAAGAAATTTTTCTCTTCCAAACGCAAGTGATTCAAAACAAAATTCTCATTTTCTTTAAGTTCGGTATAGTAATGGGCATAGTGCTCCTGAATAACCCTAAACAATTGCTCTAAAAAGGGCTTTTCTATCCCCAAGAGACGGGCATAGCGCACTGCCCGGCGCAAAATACGCCGTAATACATATCCTCTTCCTTCACTGCTGGGGCGGATACCGTCCGCCAGCATGAAGCAAACCGCCCGGGCATGATCAGCTACTATTTTTAAGGCGGTGTCGGTTTTAGCGTCTTTTTTATAGGCTGTGTTTGCTATTTGAGCAACCTTATTGATAATAGGCATAAAAAGATCGGTATCAAAATTAGAATCTACTCCTTGCATGACGGAAGCGATACGCTCCAGACCCATGCCGGTATCAATGTTTTGTTTGGGAAGAGGGGTTAGTTTTCCGGCTTCATCCCCATTATATTGCATAAAAACCAGGTTCCATATTTCAAGAAACCGATCGCAGTCACAACCAATAGCGCAGTCCGGCTTACCACAGCCGCGGGTTTCACCCAAATCAACATAGATTTCGGAACAAGGACCACAGGGTCCAACAGGGCCTGCGGCCCAGAAATTGCTCTCATCCACCACGATTCTAGCCGGATCTACTCCTGCTTCTTTTATCCAATAATTCTTAGCCTCTTCATCTTCCGGGTGTATGGTTACCCACAGTTGGCTTTCAGGAATTTTTAATACCCCGGTAATATATTCCCAAGCCCAGCTAATAGCCTCTTTTTTAAAATAAGCACCAAAAGAAAAGTTGCCCAACATCTCGAAAAAAGTATGATGTCTGGCTGTTTGACCTACACATTCTAAGTCAGGGGTCCGCACACATTTCTGAGCAGATGTGGCCCTGGCAAAGGGGGGTTCCACTTGTCCCAAAAAATAAGGTTTAAACGGGACCATGCCTGCCACCGTCAACAACAAAGTCGGATCATCCTTAGGAATTAAGGAAGCGCTGGGCTGAATGCTATGGCCTCTTTCCTCAAAAAATTTTAAAAACATTTCTCTTAATTGGTTACCGCTATACATCTTTTTCCTCCCTTAATTTCGAGGCTCAAATGAACTCATTTAAGTATAGCTAATTGTGGAGTTTACTGTCAACAGCACTTAACCTCAGGCTATCTCAGCAATAAAGCAGCGGTAGATAGCCTTGCCGCCGATAAATGTCCTAATTCTTGCTTGTCTTCAGTTCTCGGGGGGATACCAGATAATAGTAAATATGGCGGAATATTATCCTTAGGACCGCGGCCAAGGGTATGGCGATCAACATTCCCAAGATGCCGCCTATTTCTCCTCCGGCCAGCAAGGCGAACACTACCCACAAGGGATGCAAACCGAGTTTATTGCTCATAAGATAGGGGTTAATAAAATTGCTATCCAGTTGCTGGACAATAATAATAACCAGAAGAACTTTCAAAGACATAACAGGGCTTTTTCCCAGAGCCAGCAACACAGAAGGAGCTGCCCCCAGAACCGGCCCGAAATAGGGAATTAAATTAGTTACGCCACAAATAACACCGATGAGCAGCGCATACTCCATTCCAACTATTTTGACCCCTAAACCTATGAGCAAACCGACTATTAGAGCATCAATAATATTGCCCTGGATATAACGCTGAATAAGATAATCGATTTCCTGCAGTAAACGGAGCCATTCTCCCCTTACCCTGGCCGGTACAAGATTAATTATGCCTTGGGTAATTTTGGGCCAATCCAGCAAAAAATAGATAGCGAGTACAGGCGATAACACCAATAAACCGATAGATACCAGAATGGAAGGTAAATTCTGTAATATATTCTCCAGCCAAGTAATAAGCACATCCTGACTGCGCAGTATTTGTTCATCAATGAGCTGGTTAACTTCACCGGGTAAACCGGCCTGGGTATAATTGCTTTTCAGGGTCTCAAGATAGTTGTTAATAACCTGGAGTCTTTCCGGCAAAACAGTGGCCAGTTTTCCTATTTCCAAATAAATCAAGGGCAAAACCATGAAAACTATAAAGACCATAAGAAAACTAATCCAGATAAAAATTACGGCCACTGCTCCCCTGCGCCGCAAACCTTTTTTTTGCAGCCATTTCACTGCGGGACTTAATAAGTAAGCCATAACCGCTCCGGCCACGAAGGGGGAAATAATACCGCTTACTTTTAATAAGAAGTAAAAACCTATAATAATGATTACTATTATAAAGACAACACGTGCTTTTGTTATTTTAATCATGTATACCTTTTATCCCATTGGCGATTAAAAAGGCCGGACTTTGCTAAGTCCAACCTCTAAAGGGAGTGAGAAATAATAGTATGTTTGTTATTCGGCAAAAGCTTGGGCAGTCTCCGGAGTTTCGGCATAAAATTCCTCCCAGGCTACTAAACTTCCGTCTTCTTCCAGGTTGTAAACAACTACGTTATCGGTATTACTGTTAAATTCAACACAACACTCCCAACAATAATATTGTTCAACTCCAACCTTACCAATTTCCCGTCCTCCACAAACAGGGCAAATCATGACTACACCCCCCCTTCAATAATAACAACATCTTGACTTTCGGCTAAAATATTATTTTCAAAAACAGCATTTCGACCATTATACAAATCGGCAAATAATCCATCCGATATCTCATAGCCAACAATGTTCTGTACTAGATTATCCACATAAATGTCACCGATTGTTCCTTTGATATCGCCATCGTCGTTATATACTTTGCTGCCGACCTTTTGGGACCAACAGGTTCCAACAACATCCTGGGGTATTAATTGGGCTATAGTTAATGATTCTTTACCGAAAGAAGCAATATCCGCTCTGGCAATTTTTAATTGTTGTGGTTTGAGAAAAGTATCTTTTTCCATAATAATGCCGGTAACAGTATTAGTAGTCGATTCAAAAACAATGTCTTTAACCCAGCCCAATCTTTCCCCCGTATTGGGGTCAATAATTGGCAGCATTATTAAATCTCTCATTCTCCTCATACCAATCCCCCAATCATAAAAAAATCTAGAACTAGCTTTGTTATATACGTTTCCCATTTTTGGAAGCTAATATTCATTGTCAAAAAATAAAAGCGGTTATGGACTGTCCATACCGCGTAGAAGCTGGCATAAATTAAACTTTGGTTTTTTTATCTAAATAATCTTTAATGGCCGCATGCACAGCATCAGCAGCCAAATTGGAACAGTGCATTTTTAGTGGGGGCAATCCTCCTAAAGCCTCGGCCACTGCTGCGTTAGAGATAGTCAAAGCCTCTTCCAGGGTTTTGCCCTTGACCAATTCTGTAACCATACTGCTGGTCGCAACTGCAGCTCCACAGCCGAAGGTTTTAAATTTTATATCCTTAATTATATTATCTTCCACATCTAAAGTTATGCGCATAATATCCCCGCATTTAGCATTTCCTACTTCGCCAATGCCATCAGGATTTTCAATTTCTCCTACATTACGTGGATTGGTAAAATGATCGATTACTTTTTCCGAGTACATATCATCTCTCCTTTTTTAAGGTAGAACCTATAAGGCCGCAAACAGTTACTTGTAATTAGTCCACTTTATTGTACAAAGGAGACATAGCTCTTAATCTTTCCACTATTTTCGGCAGTTCCTGGATAACTATATCAATCTCTTCCTCCGTGTTTTGCCTACCTAACGAAAAACGCAATGATCCATGGGCTACTTCGTGGCTTAAGCCCATAGCCAATAAAACATGTGAGGGATCAAGTGAACCGGAAGTGCAGGCCGACCCACTGGAAGCGGCTATGCCGATCATATCGAGACTAAGAAGCAGGGATTCACCTTCAACAAAGCTAATACTGATATTAACATTATTGGGCAAGCGTTTGTCGCCTGACGGACCGTTGAGTTTTACGCTCGGTATATTATCCATAATGCCTTTAATCAGTTTATCCCGCAGTTGCCGGAGCGCCTTATTTTCCTCATTCATTCTTAAACCTGCTAATTCGCAAGCTTTACCGAATCCTATAATGCCGGGGGCGTTTTCTGTTCCGGAACGCATTTTTTTCTCCTGAGAGCCACCGAAAACTAGCGGTGAAATCTTTACTCCCCTGCGAACATACAGAGCACCCACCCCTTTAGGTCCGTAAATCTTATGACTGGAGATGGTTAACAAATCGATATTCATCTTAACAACATCGATCGGGAGTTTACCTAAAGACTGAACGGCGTCAACATGAAAGAATATTCCCTTTTCCCTGGTAATTTTGCCGATTTCCGCTATAGGCTGAATGGAACCGACTTCATTGTTGGCATGCATAACACTGATTAAGATAGTATCCGGCCGGATAGCTTTAACAAGGTCCTCAAGGTCGATAATTCCTTCTTCATCCACCGGTAAAATCGTCAAATCATATCCGTTTTTGGCCAAGTATTTGAAAGCATCCAAGACGGCATGATGTTCAATAGCTGTCGTAATTAAGTGTTTACCTCGATTCCCCCTTGCTCTAACTGTCCCCTGAATAGCCAAGTTATCGGACTCTGTACCACCGCTGGTAAAAATAATTTCACCAGCCTGAGCCCCAATTAGTTGAGCAACTTGTTCCCGCGCTTCTTCTACAGCTTTTTTAACCTGGCGTCCGAAAAAATGAACGCTGGAAGGATTTCCATAAGACTCAAGATAATATTTCATAATAAGTTCTGCAACTTCAGGATCAACCGGAGTAGTCGCACTATGATCAAGGTAAATCCGTCTCAATATTAATCCCTCATTTCTATTTTCCTGCAAACAGTAAGATCCTAAATATTTGTTATTGTTCCATAATCTCTTTATTCTCGCCCTGAAGCAAATCGGCAAGAGAAATAGAATCAACTACATCAGTAATGGAATCCCTGACTTTAACCCATACTTCCCGGTTGATGCAAAAATCAGTATTAGCGCAACATTCTTCATCCATTTGGTTTTCGCATTCTACCGGAGCTATAGGACCTTCCAGAACTCTAATTACATCTCCAACATTGATCTCATTCGGGCTTTTATTCAGAATATAGCCTCCTTGGGCTCCCCTAATACTTTTGACTAACCCGTTCTTACGCAAGTCGGGGACAATCTGTTCCAGATAGTGTTCTGATAAGTTTTGCCTCTCAGCAATACTTTTTAGGGAAACTGGCCCTTGGGCCGAATTCTGAGCCAAATCAATCATTAGGAGTAGGCCATACCTCCCTCTCGTAGAAAATCTCAATTAATTTCACCTCTACCTATATACAAGCAGTCTTTGTTTATATCCTACTAAACCAATCGGGATTTGTCAATAAGTTTTAAACTTAAAAATAATTAGAAATACTGATATAATAGAAAAAAATAGAATGCCAAAACCTGAACCGGAAAGGATCTTAAATATGAACTTATTTTCCGCCACTTTTGATGCCCGCCAAACAGCCCCTTTAGCGGAAAGAATGAGGCCCCGGACCATGGATGAATTTATTGGACAAAAAGACATACTTGGTCCAGGCAAACTCTTACGGCGGGCTATAGAAGCAGATAGAATTAGTTCTCTGATTCTCTATGGACCGCCCGGCACGGGCAAAACATCCCTGGCCCAAATAATTGCCAATAAGACTACCTCCCATTTCGTTAGGATCAATGCTGTTTCCGCCGGAGTAAAAGATATTAGGGAGATTCTGGAGAAAGCTCAGGAAAGGCTTCACTTTTATACTCAAAAAACTCTGGTCTTTTGTGATGAAGTCCATAGGTTTAATAAAGGCCAGCAGGATGTATTACTGCCGGCTGTGGAACAAGGTATTATTGTCTTTATTGGAGCCACTACCGAAAATCCTTATTTTGAAATCAATTCCGCTTTATTAAGCCGTTCTACAATTTTTCGTTTAAATCCGCTTACTGATGAGGAAATCCGCTCAGGCTTAGAGAAAGCTTTAGCCGATAAAGAACGCGGTTTGGGAAACTACAAGACCGAGATAGCACCGGAAGCCATTGTTCACTGGGTTGACCATGCTGCAGGTGATATGCGCAGGGCTTTAAACGCCCTGGAACTGGCAGTGCTTACAACTCAGCCTGAAAATGGAATTAGAAAAATTGATTTGTCTATTGCCAAAGAATCCATACAAGAACGGCATTTCCGTTTTGATAAAAAAGGCGACAACCATTATGATATTATTTCCGCCATGATAAAAAGTATGAGAGGATCGGATCCGGATGCTGCTCTTTATTGGCTGGCGGTTTTATTGGAATCAGGGGAAGACCCGCGCTTTATTATGCGCCGGATAATAGTTCATGCCTCGGAAGATGTAGGCCTGGCCGATCCCACCGCTATGCTTCAAGCTCAAGCGGCAGCCAATGCCCTGGAATGGGTGGGAATGCCGGAGGCCAGAATACCAATGGCTCAAGCTGTTTTAGCTATTGCTACGGCACCTAAAAGTAATTCCGTAGTCACAGGCATTGATAATGCCCTGGAGTATATCCGCAGCCATAGGGCGGGCTCTGTCCCCCCCCACTTGCGAGATGCCCATTATCCCGGAGCCAAAAATTTGGGGCATGGCGTCGGCTACCTTTATCCTCATTCTTTTCCCGGCGGCTGGGTGGAGCAAGATTACCTGCCGGCGGAAGCTAAGGGAATAAGTTTTTATAAACCTAGCTCAAAAGGCCTAGATAAAAACCGGGGAAAACCCGGTGTCGAAAAATAACATTTTAGTCCACTCTTAAACCTTTTGGTCGAATTATATTTAATTGGTCGAATTATATTTGGCCTTATTTTTTTGTTTGGGGTTTTTTATATTGTTTTAAGGCTTCCAGAACAGTTGAGTCTAAAACATCTTCCAATTTAGGCTTATCTATATCAGCCATGGTAGCCAAGCTGTCCATAAAGGAATCTCTTAAAGCTTTATTAATCTCTACCAGCTGGTAATTTTCCCGAATGCCCCCCAAAAATGTTCTTTCGACGAGCTGACTCCCCGCTTGAGCAGAATCATTATTTTGCCTTTTGCGGGAAGCAGATCTTACTTGTTTGGCCTTATTTATCCTTTTAGATTCATTTTCTTGGTCTGATGGTGGTTTTTTAGTCAACGCTGATTGCATAAGATCCAACTCGGCCATGATTTTAGCCACCCATTGTTGAACAGTTTGAGGATTGGAAGTCACAACAAATACCTCTTGAATTGAACCTCCGTTTTTAACCAATAATTTGCACCCGGATGAGGTCTCATACTTGAAGAATATCCCTCTCTCCTTGGAATGAGTAACATCTATTACACCGGGAATAATATCGGTTACCTCCCGGTTGCGGCTTAGGTCTTCCAACCAATCCAGGGCCCCGTTAATAATACTGTGTTCTCGTTTTATTTTTTTATGCCGGTATTTCATAACTTTCCCTCATAAACATTGCTTAGAAAAAAACATGCTGGATATCAAAGCTGTTATCCTTAATATTCATTATGCCCATAGAGTGAAACTCTGCCCTTCTCTTCTCGGTAGGTGAACCGGGATTAAATAGCAATATGCCGCTGGTATAGGTTTTATAAGGCATATGACTATGGCCGAAAATAATAATATCTACCCTATCCTTGGCAAAGGTATTTAATGCTCTTTGAGGAGTATTTTTCCCCGGGCCTTCATAGCCATGAGTAAGGCCAATTTTTAGATGCTCCAAATCAAAAACCACCCTGTCCGGAAGATCATCAATCATCCAATCGCCGTTTCCTCTGACGGCGATTACAGGGGCTAATAACTCCAGTTCTTTTAAAAAACTAACACTGACAATATCTCCGGCATGCAAAATCAGATCAACTTCAGACAAAGTCTCCCACACAAACTTTGGAAGATTACGACCTCTACGAATATGGGTATCAGCCAAAATTCCAACTTTCATTACTTCTACCCCTAAACAATACATATTTATAACCTATTCATAAATTTTATCTTATAACATTCCCCAAGATTTTGCCAGAATTCTTCTTCTAAACTTTTCTACATAAATAAGGCTATTTGCGTTCATAATTTTAATAGCAAAAAACAGGGATTTAAAATCCCTGTTTCAGTAATAACGATATTGATGTTGGTATTTAAGTGTCTTTCTTATTTCATTAGCTACTCTCCAGGTTTCTTGAAGCTGGGGAGTTAGCAGTTCCACTTTACCGCTTACCCTGTCAACTAAAATATCGGGAGATGCCTCCAGATTAGGGTCTTTGTTAGCGTGGCGAATATCAATGGCAATTTTATTATCATCATAAACCGGAGGAACAAAATAGTTTAACACATCTTCCGTAGCATCTATTAACTCTTGAACCTGTTTATCAGGATAACCTTCACGCAAAAGAATTTCTTTAACTTGACTCAAAGAATGATCGAGAGTGAGAAGCATCTGAGCTCTGTGTACTAATTCCGAATCAAAATCCATTCTTCCACCTCTTCTCTTATTTTGTTCTGTTCTGTTACATTTTCTCCTTTACAAAATGAACAAATACTACAATATTTTTAACTTACTTGGTGTTCTTGCCCATAATATATTCAAAAAATTTCTAGGAGGTTAGAATTTTGACCAAGCTTTTCTCCATTCCAGCCATAATTGCCGCTATATCCGGCATTGCTATGGCTTTACAAGGTACCCTTAATTCCCAATTAACCCAAAAAACCTCATTGCTATCTTCCACCTTCGTCGTCCATTTTATCGGTACTTTTATTGCCTTACTGGCCTTATTAGTGTGGCGAGTGCCATTTTTACAACATAAATGGATACAAATACCATGGTATTTGTACTTGGGCGGAGTTTTAAGCGTGATAATTGTAGCTTTAGTTGCCCTGTCCATATCCAAGATCGGAGTATGTAATGCTACCACTTGCATAATTGTGGGGCAAGTCGGTGCAGCCGTACTTATTGACCACTTCGGCCTATTCGGCGTCCAAAAAATCCCCTGGAATCCCTGGCAGTTTCTAGGGCTAGCGCTATTTGCCACCGGAGCAAAATTGCTCTTCCGTTAAATAGTCCCCGTTCTGTATTTAATTTTATATAGTTGGGAAACAATACCGTATACTTCATCGCTCACAATGTATTTTTTTATGGATCCATTGGCCGCCAGAAGCAGCGTATTTTTAACCTGCGCTTTGGTATCAGCATCGATTACAATCAAAATAAAGGTATAACTTTCCGGAGACAAAGCCATTTGTCTGAGCTCATTATCCACAACGAACAAGGCCCAATAACCGTCGGAAATTTCACTGTCCCCGCTATAAAGAGCATTATAGGTACTGGGCAATTGGAAATCATAGGTATCCGTAGTGTTTTCGGGCAAAATTATCTCGCCTAGATCCTCAGTTTCTGTCGTAGCCGGCATGGCTAAATGTTCGTAAACATTGTGAAAAAAATCCGGAAATAGCAAATAGCCCACAATGCCAACAATAAAAACCCATAAAGCTAAGGCCCTAATATCGTTCCAGATATCGTTTTTCGGGGGTCTTCCCCAGGCGTTACCCATAATATCACCCAATGAAAATATACGTTACACCCGACTGGAATATGATGTCCGGTTGCATATTGAGGACATTCTCTCTAAAATTATGGCTATAGAGGTGAATTTTCTTTGGAAACTATTAAAAAAAAGCTTAATTTACTGCCTGACAGTCCTGGTGTCTATCTTATGAAGAATGCTGCCGATAAAATAATCTACGTCGGCAAAGCTAAAATTTTAAAAAACAGAGTCCGTTCCTATTTTACGGGCTCCCATGACCAAAAGACTCAAAAGCTGGTTAGTGAAATAACAGACTTTGAATACATCCTCACGTCATCAGAAGTTGAGGCTCTTTTACTGGAATGCAATCTTATAAAAAAGTACAACCCGCAATACAATATTATGCTAAAAGATGATAAAACTTACCCCTATATTTTAATTACTTCCGAAGAACACCCGCGGATTGTCGTGACACGCCAAGTAAATAAAAAAGGAGGCAAATACTTCGGCCCCTATCCCAATGCTACCGCCGCCAGAGAAACTGCCCGCCTGCTCAACCGTTTCCTTCCCTTTCGCAAATGCAAGCATATTCCCAATAAGCAATGTTTATACTATCATATCGGCCAATGCCTAGCCCCTTGTACCCGGGAAATTAAACCTGAGCAGTATGAAGAGCTGGTGGAAAAAGCCAATCAGTTTTTGCGGGGCAACCAGAAGATCGTTATAGACTGGCTGGAACAAAAAATGATAGAGGCTTCCGAAGCATTGCAATTCGAAGCTGCTTCGGAATACCGTGATTTAATTGAGGATTTACAAAAAATAAAGGAAAAACAGAATATTACGCTTAACGACTTTCGTAACAGGGATATAATTGCCTATGCCACCAATGAAGAACTAATCAGTATCCAGATTTTCTGTTTCCGGCAAGGCAAACTCGTCACTAGGGACGGCTTTATTTTCCCCTATTTTTTTGACCCCGAAGAATCATTTATTTCTTTCTTAGTCCAGTATTATGCCGGAAACGCCGTTATCCCGGATGAAATTTGCATCCCGGAACTAACTTCTACTTCTGTACAGGATTTGCTTCCTTTAACCGTACCCAAAAAAGGCAAGATTCGGGAAATTATCAACCTGGCCCTTACCAATGCTCAAACCCTACTCGAAGAGAAGGTAAAACTGGAGGCTGATAAAAGCGAAGAAGCAGAAAAAGCCTTATCCGGACTGGCCCAAGAACTTAATATTCCCCAGGCCCAGGTCATCGAAGCCTTCGATATTTCCCAGCTAGGAGGAACAAATGTGGTGGGCGGCATGATTCAATTCCTAGATGGTAAACCCTGTCGAGCTAACTACCGGAAATTTAATATTTCACCTGAAGAGAATATTAATGACGATACCGGTTATCTTAAACATGTTGTCTACCGCCGCTATAAGCGTTTACAAAATGAAGGGGCTCCTTTTCCGGACCTGATTTTGGTTGACGGCGGTAAAGGACAAATAAATGCTGCCTTGGCAGCCTTAAATGAGTTAGGCCTTAAAATCCCTGTAGCCGGCATGGTTAAGAACGAGCGACACGAAACACGTAGCTTAATTAACAGCGCCGGCCGGGAATTATATTTAAAAGAAAATCCTCAAGTCTTTCATCTCATTCAACGTATTCAGGATGAGGTTCACCGTTTCGCAATTACCTTTCACCGTCAGCAAAGAATCAAGAGCATGATAGCATCAGAACTGGATGGGATACCCGGGATTGGGGCTAAACGCAAAAGACAGCTTCTTCAATACTTTAAATCTTTAGAAGCCATCAAACAAGCCGAAGTCGAAGAGTTAAGAAAATCAGGATTACCGCTTAAAATTGCTCAAGAAGTATATAATCACTTTCATAATTAATACAAGCTTTGACCGCTATAATCTTGCTGCTATAGTCTTGTTGACAAGGCGATCAAAGGCATATATGCTTTAGTTTGGAAATATAATTGGGCCTTTCGGGAGTGATAGTTTGAAACGCAAGTATTCCATAATCATAGTTCCGCCTGAACACAATCAAGCGCCTCGCCAATTTAATTTTTCCCATAAATTAAAAAGAATATTAATTTTCGGTTCGGTTATAATTGTGATCTTTTTAGCCAGTCTTTTTGTTCATAATAGATACCAAGCCCACTACATCAATGAATATCGCCAAAAAATGGCCTATGCCGATAAGCTTGAATCGGAAATACAAGCGAAAAATCTTGAAATTGCCCGTCTTAATGAAAAGACTGAAGAGATTAACAAGCAGCTGTCAGCTATTGCTGCCTTGGAGAAAAAAATAGCTGATATTTTAAAAATCAAGCCGCAAAATCAAGACTCCACAGAATCAGAGAAAACAAATAATAAGGAGTAGTAAAAGATGTTTGGAAGAAAAGAAAATGACGTTAAGCCGGTAACCAAAAGCTCTAACAACTCAAATCTTACCTATTTAGCAGAAGAAAGCGAAATCAAAGGCTCTTTTATAGCTGCCGGCAATGCAAGGATTGACGGTAAGTTGGAAGGCTCAGTCCATGTTACAGGTTCTCTGGTCATTGGCCCCACCGCAGTACTCAAGGCTGATATCGAAGCCCAAAATATCAGCATAGCCGGTGAAGTCCGCGGCAACGTCAAAGTAAATGAATTACTGGAGTTAAGTTCTTCTGCCCGTATATACGGAGATATTCATACTAAGGAACTAATAATCGATCAGGGAGCGCGTTTTATTGGTAAGAGTACCTACGATGGTTCGGATGGATCGCAAAATGCTTCATCGGCCGGCAAATCGCCTACTGTTCCCTTATCTGCAAAAAACAACGATAAACAACAAAACTGACCGGATAGTATAATATAATAGTTTAAGACTTCGGCCCTGTTATTACCGGGTCTTTCTTTTTCTGTTTTATTTGAGATAAAAATGATAAATAAAAAAGATCCTTATCTTAGGATCTTTATAACTTTATTATTTTTACAATGAAATAATAAAGTTTCTACAGGTTTAGGAAGTCAAAAAGTAAACGTTACGGCTTAGGTCAAGTAGGTTTTCCCGCCAGGATCCTTTTGGTTTCCCAAAAGGCGGTTTCCCTTTACTCCCAGCCCGAAGTGTCACCACTTTCGGAACTTGATCGCCACTTAGTCCGCACTTTAATCCTTTTTGACAGCGCTCTAGAAGTTTTCCTTCACACTCCCAATTGTCCTAGCCTCTTTTGCAGAAAAGAATTTCCGGCCGATAAATAAATACCTGCCGATACTTATTTACCGTTTCGCGCCTTCCCAACTTCTCCACCTCAAGGCAGGCTACACTGCACTAAGTCCCTTCCTAATGCAGGTTCATCCCCAAGCCGTAACTTGATTAAGCCACGAACCTGGGCCTCCACGGACAAAGGGTAGCGCCTACATGCCATTGTAGATCCCCCTAAGTCCTTAACTCCCAGCAACAGCCCGCGACTGGGCGTCCTCGAGCCACCACCAGGAACTTCATCGGTGTGCCCTTAGCGGATTCTTAGGCCCGCCCTCCGACAATCGTTCTGTGCACTAGAATAACGCCCCATGCCTGTAAGAAACTTTCTTATTTTCAAAGAACCAATTTTTATTAGATAGTTTAATATATTGGTTTTATCTATATTTTATTCTAATAGTTCTTTAATTTCAAAAGCTGAACAGGCTATCCAAAATCAGCATACCCAAACATTCTGAAAAGAAGACAGTAAAACTAATTTCAATCCCTCTTAACAATCTTTTTCTGACTTAATTAGCTGAAATTGAAGAATTAAATTTTAATTATTCTTGCCAGGCTGCTAAGTATCGTACCTGTTCATCTGTCAAACTATCGATATTCAATCCTAAGGAATTTAGCTTCATCAGCGCTACTTTATTATCGATTTCCAGCGGCACATTATGCACACCATTCTCAATTTCCTTATTTTTCGCCAGGTAATCTAAGGCCAATGCTTGCAAGGCGAAAGACATATCCATTACTTCAGCCGGATGACCATCCCCTGCAGCCAAATTGACCAATCGTCCTTCAGCTAATAAATAGATTTTCCTGCCGTCCGGCAAGATAAATTCTTCGATATTGGGCTTAACTGTTTTTTGGGAAATACTGATTTGAGCTAGATCCGGCTTGCAAATTTCCACATCAAAGTGCCCGGCATTAGCTAAAATAGCTCCGTTTTTCATTAATTGCATATGTTCCCGGTGAATCACATTCTTATTACCGGTAACCGTAATAAAATAATCAGCATAAGGAGCCGCTTCCTTTAGCTTTTTAACATCATGTCCGTCCATCCAAGCTTCATTCGCTTTAACAGGATCAACTTCACAGATCACTACTTTGGCTCCTAACCCTTTGGCTCGTAAAGCAACCCCTTTGCCGCACCAGCCATAGCCAATGATACAAACGGTTTTACCGGCCACCACTAGGTTTGTAGTCCTTAAGATTGCATCCCATACCGACTGCCCCGTTCCATAACGGTTATCAAAAAGATACTTGCTGCGGGCGTCATTGACAGCCATCATCGGGAAACATAGTTTTCCTTCCTTAGCCATAGCTTTGAGACGAAGGATTCCTGTCGTGGTTTCCTCAGCCCCACCCTGGATCCTATCTAAAAGTTCCCGCCGGCTAGTATGAAGCGCCGAAACCAAGTCCCCGCCATCATCAATAATCAGGTCCGGCTTAAAATCCAAGGCCTGGTTAATATGCATTTTATATTCTTCATCCGTGGCCTTATACCAGGCGTAAGCACTAATGCCGTTTTCAACCAAAGCAGCAACCACATCGTCCTGGGTAGAAAGCGGATTACTGGCAACAACCGCCACTTTTGCTCCTCCGGCCTGTAAGGTTAAGGCCAAATAAGCGGTTTTAGCTTCCAGATGGAGGCACAGTACCACCCTTTTGCCGGCAAAAGGCTTTTGGTCCGTAAATTCTTGATTCAAGCGATTCAAAACAGGCATAAACTGCCGAACCCACTCTATTTTACGATGCCCGCTTGGAGCCAGAGCTATGTCCCTTATATTGTACTCTCTCATTAAACCACCCCCATCTCGCATCTAGCTTTATATTTAGGTATTTTATCAAATATATTATTAAGTATTTTCAAAGGCTTGCGTTTGAATTATTTACAGCTTTGCCAGCTCAGTACTTAAGGCTTGACTAATGGCCTCAAATCTCGGAGAATAATACTTCTCAATTTCTCCGGCATCAGCCAAACCGGCCAACTCCGGATCAAGAGGCAACTCTCCCAGGAAAGGAATATTATTGTTCTCTGCTTCTTCCTTACCCCTGGGCTTACCAAAGACTTCGATTTTATGCTTACATTCAGGGCACTCTACATAGGCCATGTTCTCTATTAATCCATAGAAATTAGCTTTAAACATTCTAACCATTTTAATCGCTTTTCTGACTACCATGTTAGCTAGCTGCTGGGGGCTGGTCACTATGACTACCCCGTCAACAGGTATGGACTGGAATACCGAAATAGGCACATCTCCTGTCCCCGGGGGCAGATCAATCAACAAATAGTCCAATTCTCCCCAAACTACATCGGTCCAGTATTGTCTAACCAGTTGAGAAATAACAGGCCCACGCCAAACAACAGGATCGTCTTCATTAGGTATCATTAAATTCAAAGACATGAGCTTAATACCGGTTTCAGTTTCAACCGGCAGAAGGCCAATCTCACTAGCACCCGCAGTATCTTTACGGCCAAAAATTTTAGGTATGCTGGGTCCTGTTATATCAGCATCCAATACACCCACTTGGTAACCCTGACGCCTGAAGTTAACCGCCAGCATTGCAGTAACCGAAGATTTGCCCACACCTCCCTTACCGCTCATGACGGCGATTACTTTTTTAACTTTACTGGCCTCTTGGGCCTTAGTTTTCACCGGAACAGAAGAACAATCTCCGGAACAACTGGAAGCTGAAGAACAACTGCTGCATGCATCAGACATAATAATTACCCCCATAAATTTTCTTTGTTTATTAGATCCTCTAATTGGTTTAGAAGGTCAGAAAATACAGTGAGAGCTTCCCTAACAGGTTCAGGCTTCTCCATATCTACCCCTGCTCGCCGCAGCAGCACAATCGGATAATCCGAACCCCCGCCGGCTAGAAATTCCAAATATCTCTTAACAGAAGCTGGACCTTCATTCAGGATTTGCTGGGATAAGGCAGTGGCGGCTGAAAAACCGGTCGCATACTTGTAAACATAGAAAGAACTGTAAAAATGAGGTATCCTTGCCCATTCTATATTTATTTGTTCATCGACAACAACATCCGGGCCGAAATATTTCAAATTCAATTCCCTGTATATTTGAGAGAGGTTGTCTGCAGTCAAGGATTCATTTCTTTCCACTGCAGCGTGAATGGTTTTTTCAAACTCTGCAAACATTGTCTGGCGAAAAACCGTTCCCCGGAACTGCTCTAAGTAATGGTTAAGCAGATAAGCTTTCATTTTGGGATTGTCCGCAGTATGGATTAAGTGCCTCATAACCAGTGACTCATTAAGGGTGGAAGCAACCTCAGCCACAAAAATCTTGTACCCGGCATATAAATGGGGCTGCTTCTTGTTGGAGAAATAACTATGCAGGGCATGTCCCATCTCGTGAGCTAAAGTAAATAAGGAATCCAAGGTATTTTGATGATTGAGCAAAACGTAGGGGTGACTGCTGTAAGTGCCCCAAGAATAAGCCCCACTCGTCTTTCCTTCATTTTCATAAACATCTATCCAGCGGTTAGCAAAACCTTCTTCCAAAACTTTAAGGTATTCTCCACCCAAAGGCTTAAGACCTTCTTTTACTTTCTCTTTAGCCTCGGCAAATGGTATATAGGCATCCATTTCCGGCAGCAAGGGCACATAAATATCGTACATATGGAGTTCATCCAGGGCCAGTACTTTTTTCCGCAACTTCAGATATCTCTGAAATTCCGGGAGAAAGCTATGTACGGTTTCAAGGAGGGAATCATAAACCGCCAACGGAACGTTATCACTATCTAAAGCGGCCTCAATAGAGGAGCGATAACGCCTGGCTTTGGCAAAAAAAACATCAGCTTTAACGCTGGCATTAAGCATAGCACCCCAAGTATTTATTTGTTTATTATAAGCCGCATATAAAGTGGTGAAAGCGTCCTTTCTTACCGCCCGCTCTTTACTCTCCATATACTTAATGAAATTGCCCTTAGTAAGTTCAATTTCCCGGCCTTTTTCATCCTTAATATAACCGATTTTTAAGTCGGCATCATTGGCCATACTGAAAATCGTACTCGGTGCTGCGGCAAGTTCACCTGCTTCAGCCAGTAACTTTTCTTCTTCGGGAGAAAGAATATGTTCCTTTTGACGTAAAACATTCTCCAGAAAGTGATCATAAAGTTTCAGTCTTGGATCCCGGCGAATTTGAGTTAATTTTTCCTCCGGAATAGCCAGTATTTCCGGCACAATAAAAGACAAAGCGCTCCCGGCTTGTACGGAAAGCATGCCGGCTCTGTCCGTCATTCCCTGATAGAGACTTATTTTATTGTTTTCATCCCGGCGCATTTTAGCATAAGTATATAAATCTTCTAAGTTAAGACTCAGTTTGTCGGCCCATTCCATTCCTTCTATAAACATAGACGGACTTTGAGCCAGGTTGCCCTTGTATTTTTCAGCTAAAGAAATAAGTTGTTCAGTTTCTTTAAATCTTTTCTCCCATTCCTGATCTGAAGGAAAAATATCCTCCAATCTCCATTTATCTTCTTGTGGGATTTCTTCCCTCTTACGCAAGGTCTTGGCCAAAATCATTCCTCCCAACTAATAAAATTCTAACAGGATTATTCTTTTGGTTATTATACACAGTAAGGCAAAAAAATACTAATTTATGCCCAGCTGGAGTATGGTTTGCGGCTTAAGTTTAAATTATTATAATGTTCATTTTCGGTTATTTCATGCTCGCGGTCCACCCAGGCCGGAAAGTTAATTGGATAATCTTCAGTCGGCAGTTCTATATCCACTGTCACCAGTCCTTTGTTTGGGCCTTCATAGATATCTAACTCCCAGATCAAGCCCAATTCATCTTTGATTTTGTGCCTGATTTTGATAATAGGGGGACTTATAGCTAGCTCCTGGATTTTTGCAATTTCCTCCTCCGTTACTTTTTTAGCCGGTGTTTCCAGTTCAAAACGTCTACCGCCGGAAAAATACTGTTTAACCGTAATAATTAAGTTATAATTAATAATTCTAAACCTAACCATTGGTTTTTCCGACAAGTATCCCTGAATAATCTTTTCCCCAGCACTTAATGGAGGCAGCAAATCATGGTGAACCAGAAATTTACGCTCAATTTCCAGACCCATGCTCAATGTCATCTCCTTAAACCTTATTGCTTACAGCCAATCTTTTTGCTTAAACAGGTAAATAGAAATCAGTACAACAATCAAACATAACCCATATAAAATATAAATCCCATTGTGATTATGAATCAAGGGCATATTTTCAAAATTCATACCAAAAAAGCTAGTCAGCAGGCTGATCGGCAGTAGGATTGTCGCCATTATAGTGAGAAACTTCATAATTTCATTCGCTTTATTATCCATGGAAGCTTGGTGAGCCTCTCTGATATTTTCGATAACTTCAACCAAACTCCTGGCGTCATCAAGGCTACTCTGCAGATTAATGATTAATTCATCCCATAAAGGGGTACTACGTTTATAGCGGATAAAGATTTGATTATAGTTGTTTAATTGTTTCTTAATCTTTAGGGCGTTACCACGCAGTCTGATAATATCTGATATTTGGGATTTCCTGGGATCTTCCAAGATGTCAGCCTCGAATTTATCCATAAATGATTCCAAGCTGTGGCTTTGGCGTTGAATTATTTCCAATAACTCAAAGCCTACTAAACACAAAAGATCATAAGTATTGGCCAGTTTTTGGTCATTTCTCCAGTGGGCGAGGTTTTCATCCAAAATATTGTTAGGATGATAATAAAAGGCGTTCTCACTTATCAAAATCCTAATATGGTAACGACTTCCTTTAAAACTAAAAAACTGCAGATGGCTATTTAATTGTTTAGAAAAACTCTTCTCTAAAGTTGCTAAATGTTTAAAGTCTGTTTTTTCCGACTCTGACAGTAAATTAATATTAGATTTTATCTCATCCCAGGAATTAAAATTCAGTGCTTTAATCTCCATTTGCCTCTCCAAGATGTCAAGTTAGGTTATGTTTATTGAATAGCAATATTACTATTCGCAGAACTATGTTAATTATTCCTTAGGATGGATCTAGCCGGTTCTAGCCGGAATATGTTTTCCATAATAATAGGCCTTTTAAACAATTATGTATAAAGGCCTTAACAAATATCAAAATCTATATCACTTTATTAATTATCTATAAGGCTTTCAAAAAGCAGAACAGGCAGCGTACGTACCACTGCCTGTTCCCGCCACTTCGTCCACCTTTTTCCCCAAGGAAGGTTCCCCATCCTTCCAATCATCTATTTTACTTCATACATTTTTTAAATGTCAAGACCTTTTTAATTTATTGTTGTTAATCTGTGATAATGTCATGGTATAACTCATCAGGTAAAATGTCATCCCCCATGGAAAGGTATATAATGGGAGGATGAAATTAGAAATGAGTAAAGAAGAAGCTAGAAAAATAACTATTAT
>JAAYOJ010000075.1 GCA_012520405.1 Peptococcaceae bacterium | reverse complement strand
GAATAGTGAAGCTGCTACCAAAGATTTTGCTCAAATCAGCGCTGAAATCGGCATGACCAAGGCAGAATTGGGCAAAATGGGATTATATTATGTAGGCAAAAAATTCCTGCTCAAACCCATGAAAGGATACGCAACGACAGAACGTAGCGGTAATGAATATAAGGATCGCTTTAAATAAACATATAAAATTAAATATATGATATATGTTAAAGAAAAAGCATCTTCTCCTGAAAAGAAGATGCTTTTTGCTAGCTTGAACAATGGAGTGTTAAGCTAGAATGTCCAGCTATAAGTAACCATAAAGTTAGTTTTTACCCAGTCCTGGGCCGATCCGTCATAAAACTTGACACTTTCATAGCCGAGCAGCTGGGTCAGAACATACCACCATGCGCTGGTAAAGCCACCCACCCCACAGTAGATAATAATTTCCTGGCTTTTGTCGTATCCAATAATTCCTAAGGCCATGTTTTCCAGCACTTGTTTATCCTTATAAGTTCCGTCTTTGTTCCAGATCCAGGAGGCCGGCAAGGATTTAGCACTGGGTATGTGACCTGCTTTTTGAGCAAATTCTTCAATGGTTACCCCGAAATAAACATCTGCATCCCGAGCATCGATAATCGTAGCCTTGCCGATATGTTGCTCTACATATTCCCGGTTAACAAACATGTTGTTATCAATATTAAATTGAAAGGTACTCTTCTTTACTTGTGGAACAGCTTGAGTTACTTTTAGACCCGCGGCTACCCATTGGGGATATCCTCCGTCCAAAAGGGCCACATTGCTTAATCCGGCATAAATAAGGGTATCCGCAGCTCTGGCGGCGTCAGCCAGCGGAAAAGGAGGATTGGAGGCCTCGGGAATCGCGGACACAATGACAACCAAGGAATCATTGCTTATGCCGCAAGACTCGATAGTGCTTACCAGATCAGTCAAGGCAGGTACTTCCAGTGTTAAACCATCTCTGGCCACAGCCCAGCCTCTTTCCCGCTCAAAAGGTACATTGATCGAATTTTCAATATGGCCGGCAGAGTAATCCTCTGTTCCTCTGACATCGACGATCACAAGATTATCTAGATTCAGGTTGTTTTTTAACCAATCGACAGAGATTATAGGGTCAATAGTCCTAGTTCTGATCCTGGTCATAAAGGCAACCACCTTTCCTATCAATTTATTAAGCATATTTACACTGCAAGAGTATCATCTATTTCCATTTACTTCAAGACATTCCCTGTCTGACAATATTTTAAGGTTACCCATCAGATTACCTCCCGTCCTAATCCTGTTTAGATATTGCTTTTAAAATTATTAAGGCTTTATACTTAATAGTGAAAGGTATTTACGGATTCCTGAGGAGGTATTTATGTTGAAAGATCAAGAATATTTGGGCCCTTGCGGGGTGGAGCCATATGACAAAGAGTGGGGAGTAGGGGTTTCCGGTTTGGTAGAAAATCCTTCTCCCTATCCCAGGATTAATAAAATGCTGGAATGGTTTAACGCTCTCGAGCCTAGTGCTGACCATGAACGGGCTTGTTTAGTTACCGAAGCATATCAAAAACACAGCAGCAAACCACAAATCATCAAGTGTGCGGAAGCTTTGGCTAATGTACTTAAGAATGTAACCATCCGAATCTACCCTTATGAATTAATTGTAGGTGAAATAGCGGCGCCGGCCAAAAGCGCGCCTGTTTTTCCGGAGTTTTCTTATAACTGGATTGTGGATGAAATACAGAATGATCCTTGGGAGAACAGAAAGCACGACAGACATGTTTTAAGCGATGAGACCAAAAAGAAATTGCTGGAACTAGGTGATTTTTGGCGCGGCAAGACAGTTGAGGAACAAATTAAAGCGACCTGTACCGAGGAAGAATTGAAAGGATCTCAACTTGGCAAAGGAGTATATTTTTCCGATTTGTATATGTATGGCGGCGTAGGCCATGTTTGTGCTAATTACGCAAAATTGTTTGAACAGGGCTATGGGGGATTAAAAAAGCAAGTTGAAGAAAAGCTTGCCGCTCTCAATCCCGCCTTACCCGAAAACCTGAAAAAAAGGGAATTTTATAAGGCCCAGCTTATCGTGCTGGAAGCAGTCATTTGTTTTATTCGCAGGTATGCTCAGATGGCCAGGGAAATGGCTGCTGAGGAACAAGATGTTACGAGAAAGAATGAATTGTTGCAAATAGCCGAAAATTGCGAATGGGTAGCGGAAAACCCGCCCAGGACCTTTTGGGAGGCGATTCAGCTTTATCATCTTGCCACCAACATTATTCTTATCGAATCCAATGGTCACTCTGTTACTTACGGGCGCTTTGACCAGTTGTTTTATCCTTTTTATAAGTGCGATATGCAAAACGGATCAGTTAAGAAAGAATTTATCCAGGAATTAATTGAATGTTTTTTCCTTAAAATGAATCAGTTGCTTAAACTTAGGGATTATGGCAATACTGTTGTTTCCGGGGGTACCATGATGGGAGGAACGGCCTTGGACGTCGGCGGTATTGACGAACAGGGCAACGATATTACCAATGATTTAAGTTTTATGGTTTTAGATGCCCATGCCCATACCAGAATTCCGAATCCCTGGATGGCTGTAAGACTTCATGCCAACACTCCACGGGAGTTTAAAATCAAAGTATTTAATGTGATCAGAATTGGGACAGGAGAACCCAAAATTCTCAATGATGAAGTTTACCTTAAAGCAGCCATGAACTATGGCTTGAGCTTAGAGGATGCCAGAAACTATGTAGGGATCGGTTGTGTGGAGCCTAATGCAGCAGGAAAGCAATATGGCTGGCACGATGCCGACTATTTTAATATGGCCAAAGTCTTAGAACTGGCTATCAATGACGGCAGGTGCTTGGGCTGCAGTGACCGGTGCGAGCGCTGGCAAGTGTGTGGTGGTGCCGGTAAGAGGCTGGGGCTTGAGACCGGCAGTCTGGAAGACTTTAAATCATTCGACGAAGTTTTGCAAGCTTATGATAAGCAGATGAAATACTGGTGCGACCGGGTAATAAGTATGGTTAACATTATGGACCTTACTCACCAGAGGTTAAAACCATTGCCTTATCTCTCTTTGCTAGTTGAGGATTGTATTGAGAAAGGTGTAGACGTAAGTGCCGGCGGAGCAAGGTATAACACCAGCGGCGTTCAGGGAGTGGGCACCGGAACAGTTGCCGACAGTCTGTCGACTATCAAACAATTGGTTTTTGAAGAAAAAAAGGTTGACGGCAAGAAGCTTTTGGATGCCGTTAAAAATAATTGGCAAGGGTACGAAAGTCTTTACGCCCTGGTAAACAGCCCCAAGGTACACCATTACGGAAATGATATCGATTTTGCTGACGAATTGGCTAACATTGCCCTGAATACTTTCTGTCGACATATAGAAAAAAGACCTAATGCTCATGGCGGGATCTTTTCGCCGGGAGTATTCTCTGTATCCGTAAATTTACCGGCAGGTTTTAGTGTCTGGGCTACTCCTGACGGCAGGAAAGCAGGAGAACCGGTTTCTGACTGTCTGGGACCTGTCCATACGGTTGCCGGGTCACATGACGTTTCAGGCCCAACGGCCATAGCCAATTCAGTAGCTAAACTTGATCTGTCCAGGGTTGGCAACGGTACTATTCTAAACTGGAAATTTACCCCTACCTGTCTTAGCGGGGAGAGCGGGCGTGACAATTTGATTTCATTTATGGATACCTTCTTTGAGAAGGGCGGTATGCAGAGTCAGTTTAATGTGGTCAGCAAACAAACCCTCTTGGCTGCTCAGGCCAATCCCGAGAAATACAAAGGGCTTTTAGTTCGGGTGGCCGGATATAGCGCTTATTTCACGGAATTAAGCGAGGCTTTGCAGAATGATTTGATAGGTAGAACAGAATTATCTTTTGATTAATTTAGCAGGTATGGAACCTATGGCCGACACTTATTTATAAGGTCTGGTGCTATAGGTTCCTTTTTATGTCCTATGTATCAAAAAATCGGCCACACTGCATGTGCCGATGTCTTAATAGATCTGGCTGAATTGGGGAAACAAAAATTATTCAGGCCAAATGAAGTTATTGCTCTTTGGGTTCCCTGTGCGGGAGTTCAAGTAGCAACTATTTTTTTGCGTTGGCTGTAAAAGAGATCAGCGTCTGCTCAAAAGCACGCGCTTCACTGCTTAAAGTAGCATTTTTATTTTTAATAAGATAGATGTTCCACTGCATTTCCGGTTCCACAAAGGGGATGGCGCGTACGTGAGGACGAGCTAAGCGTTTAGCCAAGGCCATGGTGGAAATCCCTACACCTGTATTGTCCTCGGCGAAATGGTATACCAGCAGGATATCACCGACAACGGCGGCAATTCGAGGTTCAAAGCCTGCTGCCTTACAGGCGGCTCTGAAATTAGGATTGGTTTTAGTTTCTTTATTTATTATTGCCACCGGCACGTCGCGTAAATCTTCAACTGTTATATATTGGCGCTGAGCTAAAGCATGACTCTCATGGACGATAATGGCATGCATGGTGGAAAAAAGCAAAACAGAATTAAATTTGTTTTCGTCAACCGGCCCAAGAGTGAGGGCCAGCTCTACATCCTCTTGTTCTACCGCGGCATCGCAGGCCAGATCAGTCTCTTCATAAATTGAAAGGTGAATATGAGGATACTGTTTCTTAAAGGCGGCAATAGCCTTTCCGGCAAATTCTTGAATGGTTCCGGCAGCAAAGAAGACCGGTAGCAAGCGGTCAGCCTTCGTATTGCGCGCAAAATAGGTTTCGCATTTTTCCACTCTGGACACTATTTCCCGGGCATGGGGCAAGAGGTATTCCGCATTAGCTGTAGGCACAACGCCCCGTGGGGTCCGTTTAAACAGTTTGCAAGATAATTCCCGTTCCAGACGTATAATGGCTGTACTGATACCCTGCGGCGAGATGTGGCAGGTCTCAGCGGCCTGGGCAAAACTGCCAGAGTTACATACTTCCACAAAATATTTTAGTTGCCTGACGTCCAATAGGTCCTCCTCCCTTACCAAAAACACGACCAGTATTTCCTGCACCTAAAGCGAGACTTATATTTAAATAACTTAATAAAAGTTATTTATTATTGACTATAATGTGGGTGTAAAAGTATGTTTTTTAAATTATATCATACTTTATATTCAAAATGTTTATCTTCACTTCACAGGAATTTGTTGCCGGTACGCATATTGTTGCTTTATTCTTCTTTAAGTCTTATGTACAATAGATTTAAGTATTATAGGATGTGTGGGCAAAGATAACAAAATATTCTTAAAATTTCATTATAGCTTACCTTTCTGATAGTGTACAAGGTCGCGGGGGTAATAAAGCGAATCGGATAGCATATTCCCTTACTAAGTGGCCGAGTACTGGCGGTTGGCGGAAAGTCTGACCATACAGTTAAAAAGGGGATGGAAAAATGCGGGCGGTTGATTTGCGTTTAGAGGAGTTGATAAAATTCCTGCCGGATCAGGGCAAGATCTTTTTATGTGGCTCCCGGGCAACACTAGCTGATGCTTATGCTTTTGGGAAGCTGCGCAAAGATCTAATTGAAAACTTGGGGATAGATCGGGCCAAGGGGTTTCTGATTCGCTATGGCTGGTCCTGCGGTTATCAGATGGCTATGAGTCTGAAAGAGCAATTTTCCTGGGACAGTCATCTGGAATGGACTTACTCGGGTCCAATCATGCACAGGTTAACAGGCTTTGTTTCAACTCAGCCCAATAATGAGGACTTCGATCCGGAGACAGGAATATGGCTTCGAAATGCTGTGTGGCGTAATTCAGTCGAAGCCGAACAGCATATATTGCATGTTGGCCTGCACCATGAACCGGTTTGCTGGATGCTGACCGGATTTGCCAGCGGCTATAATTCGGCTTATCTGGGAAGAACAGTTATTTTTAAAGAAATTAAGTGTATGGGTAAAGGGGACGAATATTGTACGAATATCGGCAAGACAGTTGAGGATTGGGGTGATGAAATCCTTCCCG
>JAAYOJ010000078.1 GCA_012520405.1 Peptococcaceae bacterium | reverse complement strand
CCGCTTCGGCGGCCTGTCTGGAGGCAGTATAGGCAGCGGTGAAACCCAAATTCCCATCCGGGGCTTTAAAGTTTTGGTCCACCGAGGCCAGCATTGTTTCCAGAGCCCGGTCTTGGGGGTAAGCTACCGATACTCTCCCCCTCCACCCGACAATGGCCCCGTGAACAAAGGGAATGTTGGCAGTTCTGGCTGCCGATAACAGCGCCAAGCGGGTTGGAGCATTGTCGAGGGCGTCTACCACCAAGTCGTGCCCCTGGACAAGACTTGGAGCATTGTTATTATTTAATTCCTCTGTTATTGTAGTTATTTCTACCAGGGGGTTTATCTCAGCCATACGGGTTTTAGCAACTTCCGCCTTGAACAAGCCTAAGGTGGAAGTGGAGCTTAATAATTGACGGTTTAAATTGGAGGCTTCAAACACATCACTGTCCACGGCTGTGATATGCCCTACCCCGATTCGGCCTAAGAGTTCTATGATATAACCTCCAAGACCGCCGCAACCGGCAACTAGTACTTTGGCCTTGGCCAGCCTATCTTGTTCAGCTTGAGAAATAGCGGTTTGATTGCGCACATATCTTTCCCTAAAATATTCCATAGAAGCCCCTCCTTAAGCCGTTTAAACACAAATTTATTCTACCATAATTATACTTCTCGGGAAATATAGATTGTTCGCTTATAGGGCCTTATATCTTTAAGGTTATATAGGTTAATGTTATAATTATCAAAGTTAATAATACATTGGAGGGTGCAAATTGGAACTCAATCAGTTAAAATATTTTGTCTTGATTGCCGAACTGCAAAACCTGTCTAAGGCAGCAGAAAAGCTTAATATTTCCCAGCCCTCACTCTCTAAGAGCATCAGCAGGCTGGAAAAGGAATTGGGAACGCCGCTGTTTGATCGGATAGGTAAAAGAATTGTACTTAACGAACAAGGCCGTATGTTTCTGACCGGAGTCCAAGAAGCCCTGCAGGGTATAGAGGATATTACGGCTGTGGTCGGTAACTTTAGCAAAGAGTATAGAGTCAGATTAAATTTGGGTATTTTTTGTTCCCAATCTTTAATTATTTCTTGTTTACAAGAGTTTGCAAATAAACATGACAATGTTGACTTTAATATTAATTGCAATATCGCTTCCATTGAGCATTTGGATACCGACTATTTCGATATGATGATTTATCCTTTAGACGCCGATGCAGGGTTTAAAAAATATAAGGGTCATGTTATTACCCATGAGCGCTTTAAGTTAGTAGTTAATAAAAAGCATCCCCTGGCCGGCCAAAAGACAGTGAAAATCGAAGATCTCCAAGAGGAGCAATTTGTATTTATTCAACATTCCCGGCGCAGAATCGAGCAGCCCTATCACCTCTGTGTACGTTGGGGTTTTAAGCCTAGAATTAAATATACTACCAACAGCCTTGAATCCCATAGGCAAATTATCGCCTATAATCTAGCCATAGGCTTTATAGCCGAAGGAAATGCAGAATTTTATTCCTCCAATCCCGAGCTGGTAATTTTGGACATTAATGATGGATTGTTCGTGCAAACAGTAATGATCGGTTTCAAACGTGAAAAACATCTTTCAGAAACAGCAAAACTATTTAGAGATTTTATTATGGATCATATCCAGATAAGTCCCGGTAAATAATGCACTACCATGCAGTTGGAGGCCTTAAATGACGAAGAAAAGTAAGTTTAAAAGAATGGATACCTATCTGACCTTGGCGGTGGTTTTAATTGTAATTATTGTGTTATGCTTACCTTTCAGCCCTCTAACCGGTGAGCCCAGCTCACAACAAGAGCAATGGGAGCAAGGACAAACCGTTAGAGGCAAAGTGCTAAGTATTTCCCGTAATATAGAGAAAGAGCAGATGATACCGGATTTAGGTGAAGGATACAGCATTATCTACCAAGATGTCGAAACCAAGCTTTTGGCTGGAAAACACAAAGGCGAGACGATAATAGCCGAAAATATTATTGATGAGAGATTTATTTATAAGCTGGTTGTAGAGGAAGGAGACGAAGTACTAATTTATGTGGATGAGGATCATGAAGGCCGTATTACCGAGGCTTATGTTGCCGATATTTACAGGCAAAAATACCTCAGCTATTTGTTAGCCCTGTTCCTTATAGTCTTGGTGGTCTTTGGCCGGGCCAAAGGATTAAAAACCATTATTACTCTGGCCTTAACCGGCTTGGCTATACTTAAGCTTTTGCTTCCCGGGCTTTTGGCCGGTTATGATCCCATCCCCCTAACCGTGATTATCTGTGCCGGGATTACGGCTTTTACCCTTTTTATAATCAGCGGCATCAATAAAAAAACAATAGCAGCTATTATCGGTACCACCGGCGGAGTTTTGGCTGCGGGCCTTATAGCCATGATCTTCGGCTCTTTAACTAAACTTACAGGCTTAGGTGAACATGAAACCCAAATGTTAGCTTTTATTCCCCAAGGAAATGGCTTTGATTTCACCGGTTTGCTCTTTGCCGGCATTATTATTGGTTCTTTGGGGGCGGTTATGGATGTCGGGATGTCTATTTCTTCCGCCCTCCATGAAATGGAAATAATTAAACCTGACATTACAACCAGAAAGTTAATCAGCGCCGGTATGAATGTGGGAAGAGATATTATGGGAACTATGGCTAATACTCTAATCCTAGCCTATACAGGAGCCTCCCTGCCCTTGCTGCTTTTATTTATGGCCAATGCCATTCCGGTGGAACAATTCCTGAATTGGGACATGATTTCATCCGAGATTGTTAGGACATTGGCCGGCAGTATCGGACTTATTCTCACCATTCCTTTAACCACTTTTGTTTCCGCAGCTCTCAGGGATAAGAAAAGGTCTAAAAGTAATAGTCAGCTTAAAGACTAATAACTTCTCTTCTCCCCCGCTTAATATTACTTTTAGGAATTGATAATAATTGATGGCATAACATTATGGATAGGAGATTATCTGGATATGAACAAAGGCTATATTCATATTTACACCGGAAATGGTAAGGGTAAAACTACTGCCGCCTTCGGACTGGCTGTAAGGGCTGCTTGTTCCGGGAAAAAGGTTTACATTGGGCAATTCGTTAAAGATATGAAGTATAGTGAAACCGCTATTGAAGCCTATATGCCGCATATCAAAATTGAGCAGTTGGGAGAAGGTTGTTTTATTGACCGGCCTCCGCTGGAAACAGATAAAATTAGGGCCCAACAAGCCTTACAACAATGTGCAGCCATCTTAAAAAGTGGCGACTATCATGTTGTTATTCTGGATGAAATAATAATTGCTATTTATTTTAAATTATTAACCGTTGAAGAAGTAATTAATATGCTCAATGCTCGGGCCGAGCAGGTAGAAGTTATTTTAACCGGCCGCTATGCACCGGAAGAGCTCATTCAGGTAGCCGACTTGGTTACGGAAATGAAAGAGATCAAGCATTATTACCGGCAAGGAGTTCCCTCCAGACCGGGCATTGATTGTTAGGGGGCCAATCCAAGTAACCGAGCAGACTGCGCTACGATAAAACAGACCAGAAAAGCCATACCGGTAGGAATTAGAAAGGCCAGGAAAGACCATTTTTTACTGCCGGTTTCTTTAAGAGCGGTTAATAAGGTTGTTGCACAAGGCCAGTGCAAAACACAAAAGAGCATAGTACAGAGTGCGGTCAGCCAGGTCCAACCATTGCTCACTAAGAGGATCTGCAGATCGGCAAGGCTATCTAACTCAATCATATAGCCCGAAGACAGATAACTCATT
The DNA here is from genome assembly GCA_012520405.1 of Peptococcaceae bacterium. Lineage (GTDB taxonomy): Bacteria > Bacillota > Desulfitobacteriia > Desulfitobacteriales > Syntrophobotulaceae > JAAYMU01. The sequence continues at coordinate 12,467 of JAAYOJ010000078.1, read as the reverse complement.
ATAAGAATGGGAAAGACTATCTCGTTGGCTGGGAGTCCAAGGATAAAGGCTAGCAGTATAAAACCATCCAGGCCAATGGCCAAAGCTACCGGATCAAGAAAGTTAGCAGTGTGAGCCAGAATACTCATTTCGCCTACGTAAACATTACTCACGAGCCAGGTAATTGCTCCGGCAGGGAGCGCTACCAAAACAGCACGCCTGAGCACAAATATTGTTCGGTCAATAAACGAACGGTAAAGAACAGCAAGAATTTTAGGTCTGCGGTAGGGCGGAAGCTCTAACACCATGGAAGATGTTTCACCTTTGAGCAAAGTGCGGGAAAGTGCCCAGGAGACAATAAAGGTAACAGCGATGCCAATTAAAATCATTCCCGTGATAATTCCTGCTACGGCTGCCGACTGCAGATGTGAAGCAAGGGCCCCTGCCCCAAAGATCATGCCTATAGCGATTAAGATTGGAAATCTGCCGTTGCAAGGCACGAAGTTGTTGGTAAGAATGGCGATCAGCCGCTCTCGTGGCGAATCAATAATTCGGCAGGATATTACTCCGGCGGCATTACAGCCAAAGCCCATACACATGGTAAGGCTTTGTTTACCGCATGCTCTGGCCTTCTTAAAGATATGATCGAGGTTGAAGGATACTCTAGGTAGGTATCCCAGGTCTTCCAACAAGGTAAAAAGCGGGAAAAAAATAGCCATAGGCGGCAGCATGACAGATACTACCCAAGCCAGACTTCTGTATGACCCTAAAATTAAAACTCCATGTAGCCAGTCCGGGGCCCCCAAGTACATGAAAATTCCCGTCAGCACGTCTTGAAAACGAAAAAGCACATCGGCAAGAATTGCCGAAGGAACGTTAGCCCCGCTAATGGTTATCCAGAGGATAACTCCGAGGGTCAGAAGCATAATCGGATATCCGGTTATTTTGGACGTCAGGACATTGTCCGCTTTCTGTGACCAGTTGATTTGTTTATCCTTACGAACCACATTTTTACGCACTATGTCTTCGGCGTTAGCAAAAATATCATTTACAATTTTATCAGCGAAGAAGTTTTCTCCGGCCAGGCGTTTCTTTTGCGCTTCTCGTTTTAGCTCTGACAAGAGGTTATGGCCAATAATCGTATTACTCATAAGGCTATTTCAACCTCGCTATTCATAGATTGCCCTGTTCTCAAGCTTAGATGGCGAACTATGTTGTCTATCAGCTTTTCGTCACCCTCTAGAAAGCGTAAGGCTACCCACCTTGGATTTAAAAACTGTCCCCAGCCTAAATCTTGAATTTTAGGTATAAGCGCTGCCAGAGCTTCCTCAATCTCTGGGGAGTAGCGAGTTTTCCTCGGTTGGACTTTTTTGAAACCAAGGGCAACTTGATAAACTTCTTCTTTTAAATCTTCGAGCCCTATTCCCCCACGGGCAGCTGTTGGGACCACAGGCACTCCCAATTCTTGTTCCAGGCCGGCATAATCAATGGAGATATTTTTCTTTTTAGCTTCATCGATCAAATTGACACAAACCACAACTCGAGAAGTTATTTCCATAACCTGAAGAGCCAGGTTCAGGTTTCTTTCCAGTGATGTGGCATCTAAGACGACAATAGTGACGTCCGGTTGCCCGAAGCAGATAAAATCCCGAGCTATTTCTTCTTCTACGGTACGAGCTAATATGGAATAAGTACCGGGAAGGTCCACCATTAAAAAAAAATTGTTTTTATAAGTAAATACACCTTGGGCATTATCCACCGTTTTTCCCGGCCAATTTCCAGTATGCTGTCTTAACCCGGTTAAAGCATTAAATACCGTGCTTTTCCCGACATTGGGATTACCTGCCAAAGCAATTACCTTCTGATTTTCTTTGGCGTTTATCCCAAAGTGTTCTCTAAGTACCCTGCAGCTTACGCTACTATACTCCATTAAAAATCAACTCCTGAGTGTTTATATTAACTTAAGCCATAAAGACATTGATTTTGGCTGCATCTTCCTTACGCAAAGCTATGGTTGTCCCCCTTACGGTGTAAGCGATGGGATCACCAGTGGGTCCCTTGCGTACGCATTGAACGGCTGTACCCGGGATAAAACCCAAATCCATAATTCTTCGGCGCAATAGACCTTCCAGGTGAAGGTCTGCTATGGTACAGGCTGAACCTTCCTTCATTTGTGATAATGTAATCTGGGATTTATTCTTTGGTTTTGCTCCTTGCATGATAATCGCCCGCCTTATGTGTTTTCTTTCCCGGCTAACACGCTCTTATAAAAAGAGGTTAGCCTAGGCTAACTTTCAAAATACCTAAGATATATTACGGGTAAAAAGAATGCTTTGATACAACATAAAGACCTTAAAACCTGGTATTTACTGGATTAAAAACTCCACCCTTAGAGTAGAATTATTATAGGCAAAAAAAGTAATATGATAATTTTTTTATTAAATGAGTCTCAAAATGATAATTGTTTTTTTAAATTCTGAACCTGATAATAGGCAGAAAGCCATTATTTATCAGGTTTTTCTCTTTTATAACATTGGCATGGTTATTGCATTTAAAATATGGCAGAATAAGTTGGTAAGACAAATTCAAACAAAACGTCTTTTTTACTGTAAAATAAAATAAATTTTAAGTAAGACATTTTTGCAAAACATTGTCTTGCCAAAAAAATAATTTTAGGAGATAGACTTAAGATGAAACACCTTGTAAAAAAAATCTCAGTAATTATCTTATGTGTCTTAATTCTCGTAACATTAGTTGGCTGCTCAGGTACCGGCGGGGCTGGGTCAACGTCACTAGATGAAGAAAGCCAGACAAAAATCATTCAAGTAGGCACTTGGAAAACAGCCCAAACCATTCAGCCCTTTTACTACGATCAATACATAGAAGGAAACAATCAAGTAAAGGTGTTGCCCTTTACCAATCCGGGGGATCAAAAAACGGCTTTGTTGGCAGGAGATTTGACGATGTGCGGGACTACTTTGGTAACGGCAATTACCGCTGCCTCTAAAGGAGAACCGGTAGTGATGGTGAGCAATTTATGTAATAAGTGCTCAGCTTTAGTAGTAAGGAAAGATACAGGCATTAATTCTGTTGCTGATTTGAAAGGCAAAACCATTGCTTACGTACCGGGTACGATGCACCATGTTCTTTTGTTGGAAGTCTTACAAGGAGCTGGGCTTGATCCGGCCAGAGATGTTACCTTGACCAGGATCGACTTTTTTGACATGGGGCAGGCTTTGGCCCAGGGTTCAATTGACGCTTTTTGCAGTGGAGAGCCTTATCCTTCAATTGCCTTAGCCGAAGGTTACGGCCAAATCTTGAGTTATCCTTACTTTGATGATAGTATCGGAACGATTAATGCCGGTATGTTGACAACTCGGGAGCAGATCGATAACAATAGGATATTGATCCAAAAACTAGTTAATGCCCATGTTGAAGCTACTGAATATTTAAACAGCAATAAAGACCAGTGGCTGAATAAAGCCAATGAATTCGGCACCGATCTCCAAGTTTTAGAATATGCCGTCGATAATATGGAGCTGGCCTGGGATATGGACGACCAATTTATTGCCCAGACCAAGAAATTGGCTGAACGTATGAAGGAATTAGGCGTGATTAGTGAGGTTCCCGATATAGACAAACTAATCGATGTGAGTTTTGTGCAACAAGCCAGAAAAGAGTTAGGAAAATAACGGGTGAAGAATTTTGAAGACAAAGTCAATAAGTCGCAACAAAAGGGTAAGAAAAATTGATTTTTACGGACTAATCATCCCTGCTCTCATTCTGACTATATGGTATTTGGTGACCGCTAACGGAACAGTGGCTCCGTATTTACTGCCTTCACCGGAAAGATTAGGTCGGGTAGCGATTGATTTTGCTCTCGGCAATTGGCAGTTTACCCCTTATGCGGGCAGTTTATTGGAACATGCCGCAGCCAGTTCCCTTAGAGTAATGCGCGGCTTTTTATTAGCTGCTTGTCTGGGACTGTCTTTAGGATTATTAAGCGGACGTTTTCAAATCATGAAAAGAATCTTTGACCCCACCGTGAATCTTATCCGGGCTATTCCCGGAATAGGCTGGCTGCCTTTGGCGATGGTTTGGTTTGGAGTAGGAGAAAAAACTACTTTATTCTTAATAAGTTTGGCCGCTTTTTTTCCAATATTTATTAATGCCGTTCAAGGTGCTGCTAATGTCCCCCCTTTATATTTACGAGCGGGAATGATGTTGGGAGCTAACAGGCTGACGCTTTTTACCACCGTAATTTTACCTGCCGCTCTACCCTCCTTGGTCGCCGGCTTAAGACTTGGTTTAGGTATTTCCTGGGCCTATGTTGTACTCGGAGAACTTACCGGTGTCAATTCAGGACTGGGAGCGGTAATGATGGATGCTAGAATGTTGGGCCATGTCGACATAGTGATGGTAACCATGATTTATATTGCAATTTTAGGTTGGCTAAGCGATAGAATACTGTTGGGAATTTTGCGCTTATGCCGCTTGTCTAGGAATGGTGAAATAAAATGACGGAAAAAATAGATAGTGGCTTAATTATGGACCAAGTTACCCTGAAATTCTCCAGCCCCGATGAGGAGGGTGAGCTGGAAGTTTTGGATAAGGTGTCCCTAAAAGTTGCCGAAGGAGAATTTGTCGGTATTGTTGGGCCGAGTGGCTGCGGAAAAACCACTCTGTTAAATATAGTTGCCGGTTTTCAGCCTATCCAGGAAGGTTCGGTAGTCCATAACGGACTACCGATCAGCAAGCCTTCCCCTGAACGGGCGGTTGTCTTTCAATCAGCGATTCTCTTTCCTTGGTTGAGTGTCCATGATAATGTTGCTTACGGCTTGAAGCGTGCCAAGGTAAGCAGAAAATTAATTAAGAGCACTGTTAAAGAACACTTACAAATGGTCGGTATGGCGGGCTTTGAGAATTATACTCCGAGGCAGCTGTCAGGCGGGATGCAGCAAAGAGTAGCCTTCGCCCGAGCCTTAGCTTTGAAACCTCGAATGTTATTATTGGACGAGCCTTTCGCATCTCTAGACGCCCAGACACGGGTAATTATGCAGGAGCTCCTCCAAGATATTCATCGGGAGTATCAAACTACAACCCTCCTGGTCACTCATGATGTGGAAGAAGCCTTGTTTCTGGCGGATAAAATTTATGTCCTAAGCAAGAGACCGGCCCGGGTGATTGAGGAATTCAACGTGCCCTTTGCCAGACCCCGCGGCCTTACTTTGCGAGGTGAAGCGGGTTTTGCCGAATTAAAAGCAGCGTTATTGAAAAAAATTAGAGAACAGTTCTGACGTATAATCGCGATAATGATATTATAGATAGGAATAATCTGCATTTGAGTTTTATAATAAGTGAAAGGCTGGTCAATATGATTAACAAAAAGGTAGAAAGTATAGTGGCAAAGGCTTTAGAAGGACAAATTCTTAATAAGGAGGAAATCGCTTTTCTTTTTGAAGTAGACCACGAATCAGAGGATTCTTTGCATATACAAGCTGCTTCCAGGGAACTAAGTGCTAAAACAAGCAATAACCTGGCTGAAATTCACTGTCATGTAGGAATTAACTTGGGGCCCTGTGCCCATAATTGTAAGTGGTGTTCTTTCGCCGCAGTCAACAAAGTTTTCCCAAAGGCAGCGTCTTTATCTACTGAGGAAGTTATAGAAAAATGTTTAAAATTTGAAGCCGAGGGCGTAAATGCCATCTATCTGGTGACAACCGGGATGTATTCTATAAAACGTTTGATTCAAACCGTGAAAGAAGTCAGAAGTCATTTAAAACCGGATACGGTATTAATAGCTAATGCGGATGATTTCAATGTGGAGGAAGCCAGGCAGTTGAAGGAAGCAGGTCTTAATGGAGCCTACCATGCGATTCGTTTTCGCGAAGGAATAGAATCCAGCATTCCGGTAGAAAAACGCCTGGCAACCATCCAGGCGATTCACCAAACAGGACTTGTTTTAGGAACTTGCGTAGAACCTATAGGACCGGAGCATAGTACAGAAGAACTGGTCAATGCTACAGTAACGGCCAGAGAAGTTGGGGCCGTGTTCAGCGGCTTAATGAAGCGTATTGCTATACCCAATACGGAAATTGGAAATAGAGGCATGGTTGAAGAAAAACGCCTGTCTCACCTCTTAGCAGTAATTCGGCTATCCACACAACACGAGATGATCGGTATGTGTTGGCACGAACCCAGTATAGCCGGTCCGATGGCTGGAGCAAATTTGATGTGGGCGGAAACAGGCTCCAGTCCACGGGATACGCATCATGACTGTGAACATACAAGAGGCAAATCCGTGGCGGAAATCAGAAAAATGTATGAGGATGCAGGTTGGAAAGTGCTGGAGGGTGCTTCGCGCATTTGGAATTCGTCAAAAGCTTAGTATCTCAACTTAATGCGGCATAATCCTAAAAAAGAACCCGCCGGTAAGGAATGGGTTAGCAATAATTTATTGCAACTGTTGCTTCCAGCGTTCGGAGTTGACGGAATAGGAGATTTTCTCCAGCAAAAGCAGCAGCATATCGTATAATCCCCTGGTCATGGTGAGAGAATTGCAGGTCAATAGGACTAAGACAAAGCTGCCGTTGTCGGTCTCTAAGACCTTGAAGGCATGGATATTCTTTTGCTCGATGTCTTTTTTGGCAATCATCATCACCGGTATTTGGCTCCATAGTTTAAGGCACCGTTCATAAGAGTAGCGCTTATGATGGTTCCGACGGTCATGGGCCATCATAGCGGTTGCTAAAGGGCCGTGGCTATTGCCGCTATTTAAATGCCGGGTTTGAGCCAGCAGATTCAGGCTACAGTCAAAAACGGCAATGTGACTACCCATAATACGTTTACTGATATTCAGTAAATCCTGCAGGCCTTTTTGGGCGAGGAGAGATTTTTGCATACTGCGCTCCCAATCATTGATCAGGTTAAAAATTTTGTTGTAGACCAAAAGCGATTGCCAATCAATATTTCCGTCAATAAAAATGATCCCTGCCGGCACCTCAGCGTCAATATCTTTTTTCAACCTATCCCGCGGGCATAAATAATAGCGATTCGGAAATTTCTGCTTTGTTTGGACGGCCTGGGAAAAGCTGCAGGCATAAAGAAAATCCGGTGAAGCACAATCAGTCTCGTTGCTGAGGATTCTGATTCCCCGGAATACCGGGTTTTCATTGTTTTTTACGTAGGCAACAGAATTAAAAGGACTTAAATGATCCAAAAGAATATTTAATGTTACCGGCATAGACAAAAATACTCCTTTCAACAAACGAAAACCCCATCGGTCCGTTACAGACAGATGGGGTTAAAATGATAATATCAACGGTCACATCTCCCTATCATCCGTAGGTCCGAGTGTGAATATGCAGCAAGCAGGTCTTCTGGCTCAAGGGTCATCGTCGTCCTTACCTTCCCGTTTCCAGTGGTGTTCAAGGACTTCTCCCCTAATACAGCGGCGGGACCGCACAGGAATCTCACCCGTTTCCCTTTTATGCCGGCAATTAACCGGCCACTTGCTACTTTTTTCTATTCAGTTTACTTTTTATAATTTTATTATAGCTTATTTGGAATTTTGTTACAAGGATAAAGATAAGGTGTTCAGATCAGCGTTAGGTGTTATTATCCCCTATCCCCCGTCATACTCATAGCAGTGACGGAGGTGATCCATTGCCGACCAATTTTGCCTACTTGCTTGGGGTAACCTTGATCATCCATGTGATTGATACCTTGGCTTATGCTGTGCGCCTGAACTCTGTTAAAAGCAAACGCTTTGCCTTATCCGTTACCCTGTTTAACCTGTTTTACCTGATTTCCCTGCTTGCCCATACCCTGCAGTCGCCTTTAATCGGCAGTCTTATTGACAGTTCCCTCAGTTTGAGCCTTGATCCCCTGCCCCAGCTGCGGCAAATTATTGTGGCTGCTTCGGCCGGTATTTTCAATACATTGGCCAATATTGTGTTTATGCTGTTCATCGATCCCAAATCCTCAATCATCACCGACCAGGCCCTGCGAGGCAACCGCCCCTATGCTGACGTTAAAGCCCTGGTTATTATTCTGATGAGTGCCAAGCTGCTGGGAACCTTGTTGGGACAGCTTTTGCTGTTGCCGTTAGCCCGGGCTATCGCAGCTTTTTACGGGTGAATTTCCCTCCGGCTCTCCGCTGATTGTCAGCGAACAGCAGCAAGCCGGTCATCAATTTGATTAAAGTTGGTTTTAACTATTTATTTTTCTGAATATATTGGCAATTCATAATCTATAAGTTATAATAATTTAAAATCATTGTAAATTGCTTATTAATACCTAATGCTAAATTATGCAATTTACAAAAACAAGATTTAAGGAGGTCGCTGTAATGGAGGAAAAAAGATGTCCAGTAACCGGTCACTCCAGAAGTGCCGTAGCCGGTGGCGGTACTAGGAACAAGGATTGGTGGCCCAATCAGCTAAGCTTAAATATTCTTCACCAACATTCGGACTTAAGCAATCCTATGGGTAGGGATTTTAATTATGCTGAAGAATTTAAGAAGCTGGATTTAGTCGCTATAAAGCGAGACCTCTATGCCCTAATGACTGATTCCCAAGACTGGTGGCCTGCAGATTACGGTCATTATGGTCCCCTTTTCATTCGCATGGCCTGGCATAGTGCCGGCACCTATCGTTTAGCCGATGGTCGCGGCGGCGCAGGCAGCGGAAGTCAACGCCTTGCACCTCTCAATAGCTGGCCCGATAATGTGAACTTGGATAAGGCTCGTCGTTTGCTCTGGCCTATTAAAAAGAAATATGGGAAAAAAATTTCATGGGCGGACCTTATGATTTTAGCTGGTAATTGCGCCTTAGAATCCATGGGTTTCAAAACTTTTGGTTTTGCTGGTGGTCGTGTAGATGTTTGGGAGCCGGAAGAGGATATCTACTGGGGATCTGAAGGGGAATGGCTAGACGATCAACGCTATTCTGGGGAACGGGAACTGGATAATCCACTAGCAGCCGTTCAAATGGGCTTAATCTACGTAAACCCTGAAGGCCCTAATGGCAATCCCGATCCTGTAGCTTCCGCTCGCGATGTTCGGGATACTTTCGCTCGTATGGCTATGAATGATGAAGAAACGGTTGCCCTAATAGCCGGAGGCCATACTTTTGGCAAAGCTCACGGTGCCGGTCCCGCTTCCCATGTAGGTCCTGAACCGGAGGCTGCGGACTTGGAAGAACAAGGACTGGGATGGAAAAGTACTTTCCGCAGCGGCAAAGGTCCTGACACCATCGGTAGCGGTATCGAAGGAGCCTGGAAACCAAATCCCACCCGTTGGGATATGGGCTATCTCAAAGTTTTATTTAAATATGAATGGGAACTTGTCAAAAGCCCGGCCGGAGCCTATCAATGGCTAGCTAAAGATGTTGAAGCAGAGGATCTGGTAGTCAATGCCCATGATCCTTCCAAAAGACATCGCCCCATGATGACCACTGCTGATCTGGCTTTGCGTTATGACTCTAAATATTCCGCTATTGCCCGCCGCTACTTAGAAAACCCTGAAGAATTTGCCGATGCTTTTGCACGGGCTTGGTTCAAATTGACCCATCGAGATATGGGACCCCGCTCTCGTTATCTAGGCCCGGAAGTTCCCGAAGAAGAATTAATTTGGCAAGACCCTATACCTCCTATAGATCATGAATTAATAGATAAAAATGATATTGCTGAACTTAAAACAAAAATCCTCTCCTCCGGACTTACCGTCTCCCAACTGGTAGCCACTGCTTGGGCTTCTGCTTCGACTTTCCGTGGTTCTGATAAACGAGGCGGTGCCAATGGGGCCCGTATTCGTTTAACACCACAAAAGGATTGGGAAGTAAATGAACCTAAGCAACTAGCCAAAGTGTTGGCTACTTTAGAAAAAATTCAAAGGGAATTTAAGAATTCCCAAACAGGTCAAAAGAAAGTTTCCTTGGCAGATTTAATTGTCCTGGGTGGTGCTGCCGGTATCGAGGAAGCAGCCCGGAAGGCCGGCCACAATTTGGAGGTTCCTTTTAATCCCGGTCGCACAGATGCCAGTCAAGAACAGACAGACATACCTTCCTTTGCTGTGATGGAACCGAAAGCAGATGGTTTCCGCAACTATCAAAATGATAAACTATTCGTTAGACCTGAGGAAATGCTCATTGACCGCGCTCAACTTCTGACCCTTACTGCTCCGGAAATGACTGTTCTCCTTGGAGGCCTAAGGGTATTGAATATTAACTATGGCCAATCCCAACACGGAGTATTCACTAACCAGCCAGGAACTCTTACTAACGACTTCTTTGTCAATCTCCTGGATATGGGCACAGAATGGAAAGCTGTCTCAGAAGATAAACTCTTCTATGAGGGACGAGACAGGGCCACAGGGGAAGTAAAATGGACTGCCACTAGAGTTGATCTAATCTTTGGCTCTAATTCTCAGTTACGAGCTATAGCTGAAGTCTATGCCTGTGATGATGCTCAAGAAAAGTTTCTCCAAGATTTTGTCGCCGCTTGGAATAAAATAATGAATGCCGACCGTTTTGATCTGCAATAACCTATTTATTTGCATAACTCAATCAAAAAGTTCCCGGAAATACCGCTCCGGATTTGAAAGAAAGCTTTTAGTCAGGCGATAATGATCCGTTGTTTCATAATCGATGGGGTTAATTCCATCCTCATCGAATTCATAGATCCGGGCTCCCGGATAGGCCATTAATATTGGAGAGTGAGTGGCAATAATAAACTGGGCACCTTCCTTTTCTAAATCATGCATTATTCTTAAAAAGGCCAGTTGTCTTTGAGGGGAAAGAGCTGCCTCCGGTTCATCCAGAAGGAAGATACTTTTACCACCAAAACGGTTGGTAAAAAGGGAAAGAAAAGCTTCCCCGTGGGATTGTTCATTAAGGGATTTTCCTCCAAAAGTATTATAGACCATTCCCCCACCGGAAAATGGATCTTTGGCACGTTCATCCAGAAATTGGGCAAAATCAAAAAAGGTTTCCGCCCGTAAAAAGAATCCCTTATTGATTTTGGGCATCCAGGCTAAGGTTAAAATTGAGGCTAAGGAAAGGCTTTCATCAGACAGTCCTATATCATAATTCCGATCACCACCCCCAACGCCAAAACCACACTGATAAGCGATGGCTTCCAGTAAGGTTGATTTACCTGATCCATTCTCCCCGATAAAAAAGGTCACATTTTGGTTGAAATCCAAGGTTTGACACTTAGCCAAGGCCGGTACGTTAAATGGATATGTATTTTTATCTTCGACCTGTTCCCAGTTTATTCTTAAGCTCTTAAGATAAGCCAAGGCTACCTTCTCCTTACTTATCAGTCTTTGAATTGCATCTTTTCAAAACTGTGCTTCTTCTATAGGGCTATCTTATTCTATCATAGTTAATCAATCAACTTGCTTGACAAAAACAACAATTTATGGGATATTATTTTGAGATCATACAAGTTCATAACAGTCTAAGGTGCTTCATTTGAAGAGAATAGGAAAGACTGGGAAAGCCGGCGCGGACCCACCACTGTGAGCGGAGACGAATCCCTAAGATGTCACTGAAATATTATTTTGGGAAGACAGGGATAAGGAAGACCCGTAAGCCAGGAGACCTGCCTTAGGCTGGGAAGCAAAATGCATGGGGTTTTATGCAAGCTTTCCTTCAATTGGCTTTAGATGGGAGAGTCTCTTGAGTTAAAGAGACTTTTTTTTATTTTGAATTTAGTATAATATTCAGTCTTAACTTACTAATTGACGGACTGGATTTCAAATAAATCTAAATATAATTATATTAAGAAGGGGAAAAAATGAAAAGAATTAAAAAAATCAAAAAACTTGTAATAACTTTAATAGTTTTGATGTTTGTTTTCAGCTTAACTGCCGGTTGTTTTGCCCAGGAACAAGAAGTACCGCAGGGCAAAACCATAAAGGATAGTTTAGGCCGGGAAATTGCAATTCCCCAAACTCCGGCCAAAATTATCTCCCTCTCCCCCGCTCTTACCGAACTTCTCTTTGCTTTGGATCTTGATCAGCAAATAATCGGGGTTTCAGACTATTGCGACTATCCTGAACAGGTCAAAACCAAGGAGAAAATGGGCGGTTATAATACTCCCAATGTTGAGCTTATTGCCTCTAAAAATCCGGATCTGGTATTTATTTCAGCCGGCGTTCAAGAGGAATTTATGCAAAGGCTGAGCGAATTTGGCATTACCGTTGTCTCTTTAGATGCTGATACAATTGATCAAGTTATGACTAATATCCACTTGGCAGGGATTTTAACCGGCAAAGAAAGAGAAGCCAAACAGCTGATCCATTCCATGGAGCAAAAAAAGAACGAAATAACGGCTAAAGTTCAAGGTTTGCCTAAGTCCAGAGTATTTTATGAAGTATGGGATGATCCGCTTATGTCAGCCGGTGCCCCGAGTTTTATTCATGATATTATTGATACTGCCGGCGGGATAAATATTGCTGCCGCCAGCAATGAGCGCTATTATAT
>JAAYOJ010000025.1 GCA_012520405.1 Peptococcaceae bacterium | reverse complement strand
ATCCGGCCGGCGATCCCTAAAGATCCCCCACTCCAGCCGCTGAGCTTCCAATTCATCCAAATCAAACTCTGCCACTAGGTATGTTTCTTCGCTGCGTCCGGCTTCGGCCAGTTTTTGGCCTGTAGGGCCGGCAATAAAAGAAGAGCCGTAAAAAGTGATGTGGGAATCTTCGTCTTCTTCTGTTCCTACCCGGTTGGAGGCGACCACGGGTATAAGGTTAGCGGCTGCATGGCCCAGCATCACAGTTTGCCAGTGATCTTTGGAATCAATGGTTTCATCATAGGGTTCTGAACCTATTGCTGTTGGATAAAAAAGAATTTCCGCGCCCAGCAGGGTCATACAGCGGGCGGCTTCCGGGTACCACTGGTCCCAGCATATGCCCACTCCTATTTTGGCATAGCGGGTTGGCCAAACCTTAAACCCTGTATCCCCAGGGTTAAAATAGAATTTTTCTTCATAACCCGGTCCATCGGGAATATGACTTTTGCGGTATTTTCCAAGAATCTCACCGTCGGCGTCAATGATAGCCACGGAGTTATAAAGAGCGTAATTTTTTTTCTCATAAAAGCTTATGGGCAAAACTATAGCCAGTTCTTTTGCCACTTGTTTAAAATGTCTGATAGCCCTGTTTTCTTCCATTTCAGTGGCATATTTGTAATAGATGAGTTTTTCTTTCTGGCAGAAATACGGGGTCTCAAATAATTCCTGTAAAAGAATGATTTGCGCTCCCTCTGCTGCTGCCTTCCTCACCAGGACTTCAGCTTTGGCTATATTTTCATCGATATTACAGGAACAGCTCATTTGGGTTGCGGCTACTTTAACTTTTCTCATATTTACCTCCGACAATCGTGGCAGATTAATGATTTTTCTTAGTTATATTTGTGGGTGGCCCGGTTGTGGCCAGCGGGCATTTGCTGAGTTATACAGTGCACGTTGCCTCCTTCGCTGACAATCGCCAATCCGTTCACAGGACGAATTTGCCTGGACGGAAAAATCAATTGCAGAGCTTCAATAGCCTGGGTATCAGTTACTGAAGCTTCTCCACCGAAAACAGGCAAAATTAGGCCATTGTTGACCAAGTAAAAATTAAGATAGCTTAAGGTTAAGCGTTTACCCTTATAATCCAAGCGAGGCGGCTGCTTGATGGTTATAACCTCCAGTTTCCTGCCTGCTGCGTCACGTTCTTGTTCCAGGATTGCTAAATTTTCTCTGGTAATGCTATAGTTTTCATCAGTCGGATCATCGCAGGTCTGAAGCAGGACTTTTCCCGGAGCGGCAAAGCAAGCAATATTATCTATATGGCCGTCTGTTTCATCGCCGTAAAGTCCGTTTTTCAGCCAAATTACTTTTTTTATGTTTAAATAATCACCAAGTATTTTTTCAATCTCTTTTTTTGACACATCGCGGTTGCGATTAGGATTTAGCAGACATTGTTCTGTGGTGAGTAAGGTGCCTTCTCCGTCCACATGTATAGAACCGCCTTCTAGTATTAGCGGTGCGTTAAAACATTTTAATCCCAAATGCCTTAGCACTGCGGGGGCTACTTGGTCGTCCAAATCCCAAGGGGCGTACTTTCCTCCCCAGGCATTGAACTGCCAGTTGATTCCTGCCAGGTTACCCTGATCGTTAAGCACGAATGTTGGTCCATTATCCCTTAGCCAAGCATCGTTATGAGCAATATTTAACAGTTCGAGCCGCTTGTTTCGGAACAAATCGGCTCGCAAACAGGTTTTCACTTCTTCCCTGTTAACCGGATTAACCAGAACAGTAACCGGCTCAAATTCGGCAATGGTTTCAATAATTTCAGCGTATCCCCTGCAAATTTTGAGGTAATTTTCCGGATATATCATAGATTCTTGGACAGGCCAGGAAACAAATGTGCGTGCATGGGGATGCCATTCCGCCGGCATGCTATAATTTAAATCTTTAGGAACCATGCTTATGTCCTTTCCGATATTTTTAGAAATATATTTAAAGCCTATTTTTCAAAAGACGGGCTCGGGTAACTATATCCTTCCCGAATTTTTCATTAACTTCATCTATAACTCTAGTGAGTACTTCCTTTTCTCTGTTCTGGGACTCTTCAAATAAGGAGGGCTGAACGACCTCTTGGCTTATGAAATTACTGAGCGTTATTCCCAGTAAGCGAACGGGCGATTTTAGCGGAATCTCACTTAACAGGGTCAAGCTTTGACGATAGATAATATCGTCAAGATCGATGGCTTCGGCTAGAGTCCGGGAGCGGGAAAAGGTTCGAAAATCAGGGTAACGGATTTTCAAGGTAATTGTTCTGGCTTTTAATTGCTTTCTTCTTAGTCTACGAGCAACATCCAAAGCAAGTTTCAATAATACCGTTTCCAAGCTTTCCCGGTTGGCAATATCTTCCTCGAAAGTTATTTCCCTACCGATGGATTTGGCTTGACTTATACTTTCTACCGGACGGTTATCAATTCCTCTGGCTAGTTCATAAAGCCGTCGTCCCAAAACTCCAAAAAGGCCGTTTAAAGTTTTTTCGTCCAAGGAGCGCAGATCTTTTATGGTATGAATATTAATTTCAAATAATTGCTCAGCGGTTTTTCGGCCTACTCCCCATATTCTGGTCACAGAAAGAGGATCAAGAAACTGTTGGACTTTATTCGGATCTATGATTACAAAGCCATCAGGTTTTTCCAGATCAGAAGCCAGCTTAGCTAGAAATTTATTGCCGGCCACCCCAACGGAAGCTGTTAAGTTTAATTGCTGACGGATGCGCTTTTTAAGTGCGCAGGCAATTTTCTCAGCAGAGCCGAATAATTTGGTGGAGCCTGTAACATCCAAAAAGGCTTCGTCCAAAGACAAAGGTTCTACCAAGGGGGTATAGTCCAAGAAAATGGTATGGATTTGTTTAGATACTTCCTGGTATTTTGCCATATTTACGGGTAGAAATACCCCATGCGGACAGCGTCGCCAAGCCTCGTTAATAGGCATGGCGGAATGAATGCCGAACCGGCGTGCTTCATAAGAAGAGGTAGCAACCACCCCCCGGCTATCAGGTCTGCCGCCCACTATCACCGGTTTGCCCTTTAAAGACGGGTTATCTCTTTGTTCTACGGCGGCAAAAAAAGCATCCATATCCACATGTATAATGTTACGAGAGTTTGTCTGAGCATTCATAAGACAATTATAACAGAGAACAGATTATTTAAATATATTACCTGCTTTTCAGCCGGTAATAAGTTTTAACTTTCTAGGTTTAACAGACACTTTAAGCGGATAGTCAAATCCTTTCTCCCCGTCCATATCCGTGCCGACCGTTTCGGCGCATTTGATGGTCATTTCTGCAGTCTGAAAGTAATCTACATAGCGGCTGGCGGTATGTTCGCCGTTGGCGATTTTGATAAAAAGCGGAAGCAGTTCATAAATCGGGCTTTTCTTAAAAATATAGACATCGAGCAAACCATCCGTAAGGGAAGCATAAGGGGCTATTTTGCGAAATCCGCCTGCTGATTTGCCATTCATAATCAGCATAAAGAATATTTCATCCTCAAAATTTTTTTCCTGACAGCTAATACTTACTTGCACGGGTTTTAAATGAGTCAGTTCTTCCGCACCTTTAAGATAATAGGCTAAGAGCCCCAAAATATTTTTGAATTTCTTATCTGTCTTTTGACTGACATCCACCAGGGAACCCATACTGGCGACATTGAGGAAGTAATGATTATTGGCAATCCCAATATCGCAATAAGTAAATTTGTCTTGCAGTAATAAATTGACCATTTTGTTTATTTCCGCGGGAAATTGAAAATAATAGGCAAAATCATTGGCCGTACCTACCGGAAATATGCCAACCGGAATGTCGCCTTCTACTTTATAAAGGGCGTTAATAACTTCGTGGATAGTTCCGTCCCCCCCGGCAATCCAGATCCGGTCTATGCTGTTTAGATCAATAGAATGAAACATTTTCTGCAGAGCTTTGACTGTGCTCGTTCTATAGGGTATTAGGTAGGAGCCTTTTTCCTGAACTGTCTTTATAATCCAGTCCAGACTATTCTTAAAGCTACCATTACCGGCGGCCGGATTATAAATGAGCAGTATTTTCAATATTGTTCACCTCGGCATTTAAACACACATTATCACCTCTACATATTATGCCCATTTCCTTAAAATTACCTTGTATTTCCGTTCTGTAAGACACTCGTGTTAGGCAAGAAAACTAATTTTATATTAAACGTCTCTGAATATGATTGAATCTTAATGGTGGAATTGTTATATTTAGGAAGAGGAAAAGTATTAATTATAAAATTAGTCTAAATTTGGAATATCCGGAGGAGGTAAAATGGTTAAAATGGAAAAAAGACAAAGTAATGGATTTAGTACTGTCCATCCTTGGCAAGGCAAGCCCCAACCTATTAGCAATATCGAAAGAGAAGAAACATATGATATCGTAGTTGTCGGTGCCGGGATCTCTGGGTGTGTGGCTGCTCATTCAGCTGCTGAGGCCGGGGCCAAAGTAATTTGCGTGGAGAAATCCAGTGATATTACCGCAAATGGTATTGATGTCGGGGCTATTGGTACCAAACTGCAGAAGGAAGCGGGAATTCAATTGGATAAAGACCTGATTGCCCGTTTGCTTTACCAATGGGGACAATCACAAGTCAACTATAATCTTATTCGTACTTATGTAGATAAAAGCGGTGAGATATTCGATTATTATCATGATCTGGCCAAGGGTAAAGGCCTGAAAATTTCTTTAAACTCTCAGAACACGGCCCGTTCTGACTGGGATACCTTAGAGGACCGTTTTAAACAGTTTAGGACAGCTCATAAATTTAGTGATGATGAGCGTCATTATCGCGAGGACGGAAAATTTGTTAATGCCAACTTTGTTGAAATGGTAAGAGATGCTGCCAAGGAACATGGCGTTGTATTTTCATTTAAGACCAAAGCTGAGCAATTGATTCGAGAAAATTGCGGCTGCAATGGCGATGCAGGTGACGGTGAAAACCAGAATAGCGGTAATGGAGGCCGAGTTACAGGGGTTATTGTAAGTGATAGCAGCGGTTATAAGAAATTAAACGCTACAAAAGGTGTTATTCTTGCCACCGGGGATATCGGCGGGAATAAAGAAATGCTGGAGTGCTGGAGCCCACTTTGTCTGAGGGCTGATAGAAATGCCTACATGCCAAAGGGCTTTAATACCGGCGACGGGATTATAATGGGTATGTGGATCGGAGCTGCCCGTTCCAGGTGTTATCCGGCACCTATTATTCATGCCGTCAATTTCTTACCCCTGGCGGCCGGCATGGATACCTCCTGGCTGACAGTCAACCGGGAAGGCAAGCGATTTTGTTGTGAAGTGGCTTGGGAGCCCATGGTGACCAATGCTCGGATGAATGCCCCGGGTAATAAAGCTTTTGCGATTTTTGATTCTCATTATCCGGAACATGCCAGAAAGCAGGAACCGGCAAAATTTGCTTCTCTTTCCGCCAGTGAACTTCAAGCCAAGGTGGAAAAGGCTGTTCAGTCCGGAAAAATTTTTAAAGGCGAGACTCTGGAGGAACTGGCTGAGGCTATAGCCGTACCGGCTGACAATCTCCGGCAAACCGTTGCCCAATACAATAAGTATTGTGATAGTGGCTTTGATCCGCAATTTGGCGTTCCTTCAAGGTTTCTGTGCTCTGTGAAAGACGGACCCTTTTATGCTTCGCTCATCACTAGCGTGCAATTGGCTGTGCCTTATGGACTACATGTCGATGATAATTCCCAAGTCTGCGATGAACATGACAATCCTATCCCCGGGCTTTTTGCTGTCGGTAATGTCCAGGGCGATTTTCTGGCCAATTCCTACCCGGTAACCGTACCCGGTCTTAACCATGGCCGGTGCATAACCTTTGGCCGCTTGGTCGGTCAGGCTCTGGCTAAAAGTTAACATATGTTTGTTAAAAAACAACGTCACTAAAACAGCGACGTTGTTTTTTTATCTGATTATTCCCCATTGCTCTAAGTTGAATTAATATTACTATTATATTATAATAGTTAATGTGTTAAGTAATTCGGCGGAGGTGTTAATTTGTCCGACGAAAGAAAGCTCGGCCCGGTGATACGCCAACTTGGAAATGCACTTGTCAAGCTCAGGAATAAGAAAGCAGCGGCCTTCGGTTTGACGTCGGTGCAAATGGATGTTGCTGCTTATTTGATTAAAAATCAGGATAAGGATGAAATCAATCAGCTCGACATACAACGATATTTAGCACTCTCTAACGCTGCAGTAACGGGCATAATTCAAAGAATGGAGGAAAAAGGTTTTATTAGCCGCAGGCCAAGTAGTCGGGACGGCAGATACAATTGTCTTAAGCTAACCCAAAAAGGTATGGACCTTGAATCTGTGCTAATAAGCAACTCCAGTGAAGTGGAAATGATTCTTATGCAGAATATGACCATCGCGGAGCAGGACGAATTTTACCGGCTTTTAAAAATTGCGCTGAACAACATATTAACTTCATAATGAAGAATTCATAGTATATTTTTGCCCAATTAGTTAGCACGTTAAGTAATTTTAATTGAGAAAAGGTGATAGAAATGGAAATGACTAAACCGAAATTATGGACTAAGAATTTTATTCTTATTGCTCTGATTAACTTAAACATCGGATTAAACTATTTTTTGTTAATGATTATTGTCAGTGAATACGCGATGTTAAAATTTGAAGTTTCGCCGAGCCAGGGAGGGCTTGCCACAGGGATATTCATATTCGGGGCACTCTTTGCGCGTCTCTTTACAGGAAAGTATATCGGATGGCTTGGTCAGAAAAGACTATTATACGCCGGCTTGATTCTCAGCTTTGTTACAACATCATTTTACTTTTTAGTCAACAGTTTTTATTTGCTGCTAGCAGTCCGCTTTCTTCATGGAATCTCCTTTGGTTCTGTCAGTACCAGCGCAGGGACAATTGCTGCCAATATCGTACCTAGAGAAAGATGCGGAGAAGGTATTGGTTATTATGGTTTGAGCGTAACAATTGCCTCAGCCATCGGCCCCTTTTTAGGAATGCTTCTGAGTATGCATGGGAGCTATACCATGATTTTTGCCGCCTGTACTATAGCTGCTCTTATAAATCTAATAATCACCTTGTTTCTAACCGTTAAGGATGTCAAATTAACAGAAAAGCAGTTATTCGAGCTAAAAAGTTTTAAGTTGAAAAACTTTATTGAACCCAAGGCCGTTCCAATTTCATTCTTCTGTATGCTTATTTTCTTCTGCTATTCAAGTATTTTGTCATTTTTAAGTGCCTACGCAAAAGAAATCAATCTAATGGACGCAGCGAGTTTCTTTTTTATTATATTTTCTGCGGTGATATTTTTATCGAGACCGCTTGTAGGACGTATATTTGATTCCAAAGGGGAAAATTTAATTATGTACTCAGCAATCGCGGTGCTGGCCATTGGCTTAATAGTCTTTAGTCAGGCCTATTTTGGGTTTATGTTATTGGCAGCAGCGGTTTTAATCGGCCTGGGCTACGGAGCAATCCAGTCCAGCGGTCAGGCCATAGCTGTTAAGGCAACCGAGAAACACCGCATGGGACTTGCAACCTCTACTTTTTTCATGCTGGGGGATATTGGGATGGGTACCGGTCCTTTTGTATTTGGAACAGCTATATCGTTGGTCGGTTACAGGGGAATGTATACCAGCGTAGCAATTATTATGTTAGGGTGTCTGTTTCTGTACTATGTGCTGTGGGGGAAAAAAGTGCGCGCCCGAGAAATGAATAGCGAAAAAGAACATGAGTCTTTAAGGAAAGAGGCTGTTTAATAATAAATCGTGTTCTTAGCTAGGTGACCGAGCGAATGGAGTATTTGGGCAAGTTGAGTGAATAAAAAAATGCCTTCAAGGATGAAGGCATTTGACATAGAGCCATTTTTAATCGGTTGAGGTTCTGTTCCCTATTTGGAAATTTTCCAGGTTTTCAAACATTTCCCGGATACTAATGGGTTTCCGGCCTGTCAGCATTTCAAAATCATTGGTGCATCTACTCATTTGGTTTTTGCGAATGGCAGCCCCGAAGGTTACCATGCCTTCTCCACAGAAAGGAAATGCTTTGGCGGTTTCCGCCCATTCCCCATCCGTATATCTCGGCACCCCGATTGAATCAAAAAAGGCATATTGAGCTTCGTCATCAATAAACTGGTAAGTTACCTTTTTCCCCGTGACCTCGGAGCCTATGGCACAAAACTCTTCCATGGTATTGGCCGTGGGTCCGGTTATGTAATAAATGGCATTATCCTCGCCGGCACCCGCGGCTACACAGGCTGCAGCTTCAGCGCAGTCATTACGGGAAACATGGGCCATGCGGCCGTCTCCCATGTTGTTTTTTAAAATACCGTCGGAGTTGGCTGCTTGTTCAAAAGCCGAGATCATGGCCTCGCCATATTGGGCGTTTCTGAGGAATACATATTTTAAGCCACTGTCTAACAGATATTGCTCCGTATATTTGTGATCTATAATTTCATATGCTTCACAATCTTCACTACCGCAGCCCACGATGGAGGTGTAAATTATTTTTTTCACGCCGGCTGCTTTAGCAGCATCAATAGCATTTTTATGGGCTGTTCTTCTTTTTTCACCGACAAAAGGCATGGAGATTAAGAGCAAAACTTCTCCGCCCGCGAATGCTTGTTCTAGCTGAGCGGGATTATTAAAGTCGGCGTAACGGGTTTCCACCCCTTGTTCCGCGAATTGGGTCAATGCATTTTGGTTAGGAACTGTAAAGATCAGTTTTTCCAAAGGTACCTTTTTCATAATGCTTCTGGCGGCAAATCCGCCAAAATTGCCATCTACCCCGGTAATAATAATCTTTCCCATAATAATTTCTCCCTCTTTCTTTGTTCTGTATTATTATATAATACTCAGATAAGCACTAATTATCAATATCTTCCAATATCCCTGGCTACAGTAAAGGCCGTGGAGTTGGCTGCGTAGATATTTTTGGGTTCTACACAGTCCCCTATGGCAAAAAACAAGGGTGCGTAGTTGCGTAAAGAATTGGTTTCCTCTCGCCGTGGAATCTGCCCTAAAGCATAAATAACGGTATCCGCTTCGTACAGTCGCCGGCTGCCGATTTCGGCGTTTGTTTCCAACTTGGCCTCGGAAATCACGGAGACCAGCATACCCTTGGCGATTGTATCACAAACCGGAGCCGGGGAAAACGAATCGCCGACAAACTCCCCTACAACCCCCTCAGCATTGATGGCCGCGGCTTTGGTGGAGAGGATAATTTCAATACCTAGCCGTTTAATCTCATTGTTGATAGCCATGGAATGAATTACATTGCCTGAGTAGTTTAAACTGTTGGCCATTTCCATGATACCGACTTTCTTACCCAGTCCGGACAGATAAATAGCAAGTTCTATACCGGAGAGGCCGCCCCCGAGCACAATCACTTTGTCACCGGTTTCTTCAGCATGCAAATAGGCATATTCAGCGCTTAAAACCTTTTTGCTGTCTAGGCCCGGAATGTTGGGAATCAGCGGGCGGGCCCCTAAGGCAGCAATAATGACATCCGGTTTAATACTTTGAGCCAGGTCCGGGGTTACTTCCGTATTTAAATGGAGTTCGATGTTTGAGGATTTAACTGCTTCTGCCTGTTGATCGAGATATTTTTGCAAATTTTGTTTGAAGGGTACTTTAAGTTCACAGCGCAAAGCACCGCCTAAGTTACCGGTTTTTTCACAGAGTATGACTTCGTGCCCGCGACTGGCTGAAGTCAGGGCAGCCTGCATACCGGCCACCCCGCCGCCAACGACCAAAATTTTTTTTCGGTTGCGAACAATGGGGTCTGCATATTTAACTTCTCTTTCGAATCCGATTTCCGGATTAATAGCACAATAACTGGACTGTTTAGTAAAGTGACCGGAAAAACACTCGAAGCAGCGAATGCATTTGCGGATTTCTTTTTCCCGCCCGGTTTGAGCCTTAAAAGGCGTGTCCGGATCGGCCATTAGCTGGCGGCAGAGCATAACCACATCCGCTTGGCCGGAAGCGATAATTTCTTCCATAAGGTCGGGCTCCGCCAGGGCGCCGACAGCAGCAATCTTGGAATATTTAACCACCCTTTTGACTTCTGCGGCATATTTAACGTTTACGCCGTCTTCCAGGAACATACTGGGATGAGTATTGGTAAAGACAGTAGGCTCTTCATGGGCCCCCACCGAAACATTAATTAAATCATAATGGCCGTCTAACTGTTTGGCGATTTCTACTCCGTAATCAATATCATAACCGCCTTCAAAAATTTCCGAACCACTGATCCGGATACAGATGGGGAATCCTTGACCGCATTTTTTCTTAATATTTTTGGCAATCTCTATAACAATCCGCGCCCGATTTTCCATATTACCGCCCCACCGGTCTTTACGGTTGTTTTGAGGACCCAGGAACTGGTTAAACAACCACCCGTGCCCGGCGTGGACGGTAACTAAGCCATAGCCACAATGTTTGGCTGTTTGGGCCGCATCCCCAAATTTTTCAATGGTGTCCAGAATAACCTCTTCCGGCATTTCCGGAATATGCATACCCAAACCGTTGGTCGTGGCGAAAGCACCATAGATTTCATTACCCAATACTAGTTTACTGTGATAGGCATTGGCCCCGCAATGCTGCAGTTCAATATCGGCAACGGCCCCATGCCTGGTGATACACTGAGTAAGACGAAAATGCGGGGCAAAATTTGTCGGATCATCAAGTCGTATGGTAGGGCCCACAGCACCCCTGGAATTGTCGGCCATTGCCGAGCCAATACAGACAGTGGCAGCACCGCCTTGAGCTTTTCTTTCATAAAAAGCGATAAAGTCATCTCCAGGATGAAGATTGGAGGAGGGGTAATACTCCTGCCCAATCGGAGCGGCAAATATCCTGTTGCGGAATTGGGTTTGCCCTAAAATTATGGGTGAAAAAAGGGTTTTATATTTAGACATCTCCTTGTTGCGAAGCTAATAGCTCGCTCTCCTTTCTTAATTTTGCTATATATTCTTTTGGTGAGGACAGCTCCATTTTGTGCCGATTTTCTATTCAGTCTTTTCAGATAATTCTCCATTTCTTTAGTTCATCCTTCTAAAAAGAAAATTTTCATAAATAATGTTAAAAACATCCAACTGTGGTTTGTGCAAATTTGTTCCTAAATGTGCATTTACGTGCATGAAATATGTTATTATTAATGATAAAGCTTTGCTATTTAAGAAATATTCAAATTATAACAAGGAGATCTTGAATATGCCTATCCATGCAAGTAGGGAAGATTTGCACAACCCAAAGGGACTTTTTTATGAAATCATGGACAAATGTTTTGACGCCGCTGTTCTCGTTGATACCGATCTGCGGATAATTCATCACTCGGCTGGGGCGGAAGAATTAACCGGGATTCCGACGCAAGAGGCGGCAGGTATTCATATAAAGGACTTAGATCCCGTTTCTGATTTTCAAAAAGTAATGCGCACCGGTCAGGATTCCCATTATTCCTTTACTGTAGTTAATGGTCATAATTGCATACAGCATTTGATTCCGATTGTGGAGCAAGGCAAAGTTATTGCTTGTTTAGGAGGAATTTTGTTTCGAAATCTTTCTTTTCTTAAAAAAATTCTTACGGAATATCATGACACTAAGGAAGAGAGCAATTTTTATGACAGCATCTCCCGCACAGAAACCAACTACACTTTTGATGACTTTATTACCCAATCCCCTACCCTGCTCCGTATTTTGGATAAATGCCGCAAGTTGGCCCCCTTGAAGCATCCGGTTCTGATTATCGGTGAGTCCGGAACGGGGAAAGAAATTTTGGCTAGTGCCATTCATGTCGCCGGCCGCAAAAATAGCAGAGCACCTCTGGTCAAAATTAATTGCTCGGCTATTCCTACCGACTTATTGGAATCAGAACTTTTCGGCCATGAAAAAGGTGCTTTTACAGGTGCGGTATCCAGCAAAATAGGCAAATTTGAACTGGCTAAAAACGGTTCTATTCTGCTGGACGAGATCGGGGAGATGGATCCTCGGATTCAAGCCAAGCTACTGAGGGTGATAGAAGAAAAAGAATTTGAAAGGGTTGGTGGCAACCGTCTTATTCCCCTAAAAGCCAGAATTATTGCTTCCACCAATAAAAACCTCTATTATCAGTGTCAGCAAGGTAAGTTTCGTTCGGATTTATATTATCGATTATGTACTTTTGAAATAAACATTCCTCCCTTAAGGGAGCACCGCGAGGATATACCTTTAATTTTGAATCACTATATGAAAAAAACCGGTTTAACTATGCGTTTTAGCCCCAAAGCTATGAGTCTGTTGGTTAATTATGATTGGCCGGGTAATGTACGCCAGTTAAGAAACGTGGTTTATTCTTTGGACATCTTGCAGGATAGGGAAATCATCGGTGAAGAAGTGATCCGGGAGGCTTTGAAATTGGAAGCCCCTAGGCCTGAAACAAAAAAAGAAGAGGAAAAAATGGAGCTGTTTCAACATGTAGCTTCCAAAGAAAAAGAATTAATTATTAAAACTCTTAGAGAAACCAATATGAATGTGGCTCTTGCGGCTCGAAAATTAAATATCCACCGCCGTACCCTTTATAACAAAATAGCTAAGTATGAAATCAATTTAGACAGACAGAGAAGGAGCAATGAAAATGGAAATTAAGTTATTGCGTGAATTTATCTGTTTAGCCGAACACCTTAACTTTCGCGAAGCTGCTAAGAAACTATATATCGCACAGCCGGTGTTAAGCAGGCATATTATTGAGATGGAAAAAGAACTGGACGTTCAATTATTCATTCGCAATAAACAATCCGTAAAATTAACGGCAATTGGTCATGTTGCCCTGGAGGAAGCCAAGGGCATTATCCGCCGTTATGAAGAAGCTATGAACAAGATTCAGTTAGCTAAATCCGGTTTAGCCGGTGAATTGAAAATCGGTTTTTTAGAGGCGGCCGTCAAGGAGTTCTTCTCCTCGCTAATAATTAACTATCGTTATGACTATCCAAATATTGACCTACAAATGACCGAGTTTAATATTGGGACATTAATTAATGCCATTCTGGAGGATAAAATTGATGCCGGTTTTACTCTTTCCTGCAATATCACTAAGGTTCCGGGTATAGAATGGAAAAAAGTATATGGTGATGTTTTCTGTGTAGTGCTGCGCAGTGATCATCCCCTAGCCAAAGAGGAGAAAATATCTTTGCGCCAGTTATCAGAAGAAACCTTTATTATTGAAGAGTCTTCCGGGGTGTATGACCAACTGCTTAATCTCTTTAAGGAAAGCGGCTTTGCTCCCCAAACCATCCCCCGTTCCGCTTTTCCCGAAAATGTGTTGCTTATGGTGGAGACAGGGCTAGGCGTAGCTATTTTGCCGAGACATCTTAATATTTATAAGCGTCCGGGCGTCAATTTTGTTGAGCTTGAGGGCGAAGGGGCAGCAGTTGATATAGTTTTGGCCTGGAAAAAAGATAACACCAATCCGGCAATACCCATCTTATTATCCGAACTGGAAAGCATGGACATAAATTCCCAAAAAAGAGACCTAGCTAAATAATTTTCGTTACGTCTCTTTTTAAAGGTGCATTATATTTGTATTACTCCTAAATTAATGCTTTGATCCAGATTAACATTCAGCGTGATTTTGTTGTAAGTTTTAAATTGGATGACAATAGTGTAAGCCCCGCTTTTTTCTTCCAGCCTATCAAATTTAAAATCGCCGAAAGCATCGGTTTGCACTTCCGCTATTTTGGTCTTTTCTTTATAGAGTGAAACCTGGGCTCCTGAAGCACATTCGCTCCTCCCCTTTTCTTCATAGGCAAGGCTGCCCCCAATAAAACATTTATCATAGCGGTAGAGATTTTTATAGTAAACGTTAGGTTTAGTATTAAACTCAGGATGGAGAAGCTCTAAATTTTCATCTTTAATAATCTTGTCTAATTCCTCTTGATCAACAAGGATCATTTTTAAGCATCCAGTGGGACAGGCCTGGACACAGCGGGGCTGTTGCCAGCCTTCATCCAGCAAATGAGCGCAAGAAGTACATTTTTGCGGAGTTTGATTTTCTTCATTCCACCAAATGGCTCCGTAAGGACAGGCTTTCACTAGATCCTTTTTCCCTTTAGCTTTTTGATAGTCAATCAGGACTATGCCGTCCGGACGTTTAAGGATTGAACCTTGCGAAGCTTCGATACATGGTGCTTGGTCGCAATTCATACAGGGCGTAGGACGGTAAGCAACGTCAATCAATGGAAATTGTCCTCTTTCTCTGCGCATAATATTAATCCAGCGGTGGCCGTGCAGTGGCTGTTCCAAGGTATAACCAGGCCACTCGTTGCCGATATGTTCATCTTTGCAGGCCAGGAAACAGTTATTGCAATCTTCGCATTTTGCGACATCAATTATCATATGCCATTTCTTCATTGCACCTTTCCCCCTCTTGCCATTTTTCAATTTGCACCAAACAGGAATTCCCGGCCATAGCGTGCGAATTCTTGATCATCATCCTGCTTGGGGTAAGTGTGTTAACACACCCTCCCCGCTCAACCGATTTTCCTGGCTCACCCAAGGGCTCATATATGGCCGAAGCTTCATAGGAGTGAGCGCATCCGGGTGCCACTCTTTCCGTTAACTGGGCAGCGCAAATAACAGCACCCCGATCGTTATAGACTTTAACCAAATCATATTCGTTAATGCCGCGCTCGGCTGCATCTTGAGTATTAATCCGAATAATCCAGTAGTAGTAACCGTCAATCAAAACTCGGTGGTCTTTAATATCATTGGTAGTACAGTCTTTGCCGTCGCTTTGAGTGTGGAAGGAATAGCGAGGATGTGGAGTTATAAGCTGAATGGGGTATTTGGTATATAAATCTTTATTATGAGGTCCTTCCCAGGAAGCACGGTATTTTAAGATCGGCGGTCTCTCAGGGTCATTAGGATCAAAGCGTTTGAGACTTGAAGATTCAAATTCTATCTTGCCGGATTGGGTCTGCAGACCACGGCCATAGCCTTGGGAATAATCTCCAGGGAGTGTGGTGATATCTGGCGTATCTTTGGGCCGCCCCTCAGCAAACCAGCGGTAGGAAACAGGATCTCTTCTCTTTTCAGATGGTGCAGGCAAAACATAATACCCTTTTTTCAAGAATTTCCTCCAGGAAATCTTTTTGGCCAAGTCAGTAGCTTCAAAATAACGTTTAACCCAGTCTAATTCACTATGCCCGCCTTCACAGAAGGGCAGGGCTATGCCTAAGCGTTTGCTCAAGTCACTAAAAATCTCATAGTCTGATTTGGACTCGCCCAGCGGTTCGATGCATTTATGCTGTAAGATAAACACCCTATGATTACACTGATTAAAGGAATTAAGGATATAGCCGCCGCAATGGGCAAATTCAGAGATATCCCAGCGTTCAAAGTTAGTGCAGGCCGGCAGGATGATATCAGCAAATTTGGCCTCACCTTCAAACCAGATGGATTGGTTAACTACAAACTCCAAATTAGGGGATCGGTACATAGCAGCATAGCGGTTGGTATCCACCATGGTACCAAAGTGGGAGCCGCCATATTTGTAGTACATTTTTACTTGGGAATAGCCAGGAGCAGGATATTTTATTCTTTTAAACTGCCCTTCTATCGTTAAGGGGTCTTTGGCGAAGCCTTCGCACTTTCCGTCTAAGATTGCTTCGGGGATTTTAAGACGCGGAACGGCTTGGGCAACAGTATTTATACTGGGGGTATGGGGCATTCTTTGGTACATATTAACTGCGGAGGCAGTATTGAGATAATCGCCGGAAATCCCGCCTTCGGCATAGCCGGGAAAGAAAAACCTGGTATCCAACGGCGTACCCTGCTGTAGGCCGCCCATGTTGACTCCCGGTTTACCCAGCCCCTGCATGGCCATCAGGCAAACCATACCCCTGGCCCAGTCAGCGCCGGTGGCGGTTCGGCAAGCTCCGCCAAATCCGGTTAGACCCCCGGCTGCCAGATAAGTTTTTTTAGTTCCCCACTCTCGGGCTAGGGCACGTAGGTCTTTAGCCGGCACACCCGTCTCTTTTTCCTGCCATTCAGGAGTTTTAGGAATACCGTCATCTTCACCTAAAATATGCTTCTGCCAAGCTTCCAGGCCAATAGTGTTTTTGGCCACATATTCTTTATCATAAAGGCCCTCTGTCAGCCAGACATAGGCAATTGCCAAGACTATAGCGTTGTCGCTGCCTGGTTTGGGAGCCAGCCATTTGCCCCCTAAAAAGGCAGCTGTGTGGTTATAATAGGGATCGATATGCACAGTCTTAATCCCGAGTTCTTTAAGCCATTGACGACGGATAGTCCCTTCATGGGCACCGTATACACCCCCGGTAGCTTCGGGGTCACTGGACCAGAAAACAACCATTTCGGCATGTTTCAAACAGTCTTCCACTGTGCTGTAACTTTCGCAACCACCGTTTTTGGAACTGTGCCCCCAATGATGAACTGCTCCCCAGTGCCAGCCTTCCCAGCTGTCGGGATTGGAAACCACGGGGGTTGCTCCCAAGGTATTAAAAAATCTGTTTTTAGCACTGGTAAAATAGCCGATAGCTCCAAAGGTATGGTGGGAACCGCTGCCATGCATAATTGCTCCAGGACCGTATTCAACCTTCATCCTTCTTATTTCTGAAGCAACAATATCTAAGGCCTCATCCCAGCTTATCCGTTCATAACCGGATATTCCCCGGTTTTGACAGTTCCTTTCCCCCTGAGGATCGAAGTCTACTCTCTTCATGGGGTACAGCAAACGGTCTTGGGAATAGATCATAGATTTCCAGGCTAAGGTATGGGCGCTTACCGTTGTCCGCCGCTGAGGTGAGAAACGTTTGCCCCGGGCTTCAATAACCCAGGGATCCGCATCAGTGTTATCAAAATCAATCGGCGTAATGCGTATTATTTTACCATCTTTGACGTAGACAAAAACCGGACCGCCGTTGGTATTGTTGGCATAGCGGGTGACACCCTTTCCCATGTCCACACCGGCTTTAGCTCCCAGCATAAAAAGCAGGTTGAGAGTTTCCCCGAACCACATGGCATCTTCATCCTGACCGGTAACCTGGATCTGATAAGTCTTGCCGGCACTCACAAAATCAAGCATATTTCGCTTGAGCCGTAGAGTTTTTTTGGCTCGTTCCAGAGTATCAAAGATCATTTCTACATCGGGGGCAGCATGAAAACCTTTTTTAGAGCTTACCCGCCCCTTATGAAAAGTAAAAAATCTCCCTAGGGATTTGTCACGGAGCCTTATTTGAACAACTATATTTTTTTCCTTAAGCCTTTGGGCAAATTCAGGGTAGAATTTTGCTGCGGTATTCATAATTTTGTCTAAGCCATAAAGCGTGCTTGAAACTACAAACTTGTCGAAAACCATATTTCCTCCTTTGAAACACAAAATATATATTTACTATCAATAATTGTGAATATTGAATTTATTAATTTAATTACAACAAAACATTGTAATTAAATCATAACTTATATTTCAAAAGAAAGGAAATACTTTATTTTACTCATGTTGATACCTGGTAAGTATCACGGAACAAAAGCAAGTTTAGATTTAAAAGTAATTTTCTTATAATAAAAAATAATAATCACGTGATAAAGGAATAGTAAATTAACTGAAATGTTTAAAAAATTATTCTGATTAAGAAAAAAGTATAATTTAAAACTTAAAATAAAAATTAAGCTCTTTTAAACAAATTGGGAAAATGTTTAAAAGAGCTTAATCAATTTATATTAAGAAAGTAGAAAGAAAGTAGGCAGTATTAGTATATTTTAATATTAACTCATTGTTAAAAAGAATGGAAATGCTATTAATAACCAAAAGTACACAAAAAAAGTATAACAATTGCTATTGACAAGGATTGGTTATTATCAAGGAGGCAATATAAGTAAAATAAAACGTGTGACGCTTAGGTCACACGTTTTATTAACTAGTAACTTCTAAAATGGCCTTACAATTCGGTTACCTTAGGCCTTTTCCAGGTATGTCTGGCCAACATAATGGTCAGCGTCAGTAAAGGCTTTATAGGTTACCGGCTTGTAGCCGTCAAAAGTAATTTCGATATCGATGTTTTTCTTCTTGGGTAGCCATTCAACTTCCCAGTCACCGAAATAGTTGGTTTTGGTTTCCCAGGTCTCCCCTGTTTCTTCACAGGAAAGTTTAACCTTAGCTCCTACGCAGACTTCGTCCAACTCTTTAGGATAGTAGACGGTTCCTGCCAGGAAAACAGTCGGGATATTCAGGTGAACAACGTTGGTTTCTTGCCCTTCCAGTGCTTCCAGCTGCGTAACTTTGTTAGCAGCAATTGCCTTGGAAATGTCACTGTTTGGATCATCCAGATCACCGAAGATCAAGGCATTATTGGGGCAAGCTTCTACGCAACGGGGAACTTTAAATTTGGGATCACCGAGGTATGATAAATAATCGGGGTCATCCAATAGCTCAGCGCACATGGTACATTTTTGAGGAATCTGAAGCTCCTCGTTCCAATATACTGCGCCAATAGGACAAGCATCGACAATAGCTTTTTGTCCTTTGGATTTAACAGGATCGATAATTACGATGCCGTCATCTCTCTTATATACAGCGCCGTCTTTAGCCACTTTCATACAGGCGGGATCCTGGCAATGGGAGCATGGAGTCGGAACGGTAGCAGTTTTGATCCGGCGGGAATTATCGCCGCGTTCCCATTCCACGATGTTCATCCAGTGCTGTCCCATCATGGGTTTAGGAGCTGAAAGTGCCGAGGCATGGCCGCAGTGTTCGTCTTTGCAAGCTGTATAACAGCAGTAGCAAGCCATACACATGCGTGAATCTATGGCAATTCCTAATCTCATTTCGTAGCATCTCCTTTCAGATATTTTTCTCTAAACATGGCCTGAATTTTTTCGTATCCTCGACCTTCAATGATTTCTTTGCAGGTCGGAGTGTCAGGTTCAGCATCTTTGGCTACGGCGTCAAGCTTATATTCGAAATTCTGGCCTTCCGGTATTGGACCTTCGTACTTGCAGATATCGATCAAGGCAGAGTTAGGAGCCATACCGGGAACCATATCTCCTATTAACCTGCCTGGTGTCAGGAGGTTGACGCAGCCGCCGATATCCATGGATGTTTCGCCTGGTTCTACGGGATTGTAAATAGCAGAAGAACCATAAGCATGAATGGTATTTTCTTCAACCCGATAGGTTACCCGAGCTACGCAAAGTACGCTGCCCCGTTCATTAAACAACAGAACCAAATCGCCGTCTTTAATGCCTTTTTTGGCAGCTTTCTTAGGATGGATGCGGGCGATGAGATAAGGATTGCCGTTGATATATTTACGGTTTTCCGGGATCTCCCAGAGCCATGGGGTTGAGGCGTTGTGGTGAGTATGATAGTCAAAACGAGGATGTGGGCTGATTAAATGGAAAGGATATTTGTCAGCTTTAAGGGAATGATGCCCTTCCCAACTATGCTTATAGGTGGCGATGGGTGTACGGGCTTCATCGTGTGGTGCCCAGTAGAGTAAGGATTCGGAAACGAATTCGAATTTGCCGGTAAAGGTTCCGAGTTTACCTTCTTCTTGGAAAGGTTTATGGTTCGGGGTGTCGCAGGGATAGCCCTCAGCAAACCAGCGGAAACCATAATGACGCTCCCAATCCTCCGGCACACCGGATACATAATAGCCTTTCTTGATAAATTCTTCCCAAGAGATTTTTTCACAAAGGTCGGATTTTTCCCAGAAACGTTTACACCATTCAAGTTCAGTGCGGCCCTCAGTAAATTCTTCGCCCCAGCCGAGTTTTTCAGCAAGCTTAGCAAAAATCCAATAGTCAGAACGGGATTCCCACAGAGGCTCAATGGCTTTGTCCTGGAATACTACAACCTGCCAGCTGTTACCGGTTTGAGAGTGAGATTGGTAGCCACCGTTACCGGAGTTGCAGAATTCACCAATATCATAACGCTCTAGGTTAGTGCAGGCTGGAAGGATTACGTCGGCAAAACGGGTTTCGCCGTTGAAAAAGATGTCCTGGTTGACTACAAATTCTAATTCAGGGCTCTTGTACATACGAACCCATTTGTTGGTATCCAGCATTGTACCCATGAAAGTACCGCCGTAACGGTAGAACATATGCACTTTGCTGCATCCGGGTTCCGGATAGACATGTTTGGTAAATTCAAGATCAATACCGCCACCGCAGAAACCTTCGCCGTACCACTCGTAATAGCCGTTAAGAATGGCGTCCGGCAGGTTAGGACGGTAAAGTTTTTGGGTAACGCAGTTTACAGGGGCCTTATCAGCAATCGGTTGGTTAGAAATCTGGCTTAAGGGGTCGGAATAGCCGCCAAACCAGAAATCATAATCCATAGGAGCACCAGTGGTGCCTGTCCACATGTTTTGGCCAGGCTTGCCCATACCCTGCATAGCAAAGAGCTGGACCAAAAGACGGGAAAACTCTGTACCGTTAGCAGTACGGCTGATTCCGCCAAAACCGCCGCGCAGACCGCAGCCGCCCATTGTTTTGGTGGTTGCCCAACGACGAGCCAGCGCTTTAATGTCCGCTGCCGGAATTCCGGTTTCAGCTTCAGCCCATTGTGGGGTTTTTGGTTTACGGTCTGAACCTTTACCCAAGATATAATCAGCCCATTCGTCAAAACGGTGAGCATGTTTAGCGATATACTCTTTATCGTAAATGCCTTCAGTTAACCAGACATAAGCAATAGCTTCACACAAAGCAGTGTCAGTACCGGGACGAGGAGCAAACCACTTATCGGCTTGTTTAACTGAAGAGAAGTTGTTAAAGGGGTCGATATAGATGAACTGAACGCCCATATCATCCAGCCAGTGACGCCACATGGTGGACTCATTGCCGGCATAGCCGCCTCGGGTGGTATCCGGGTCATGAGACCACATAATCATAGTTTCTACATTCTGCAGCGCATCTTCCAGCAGGTCGAAAGTTTCAGGTCCACCTAAGCGCCAGTAGTAGCCATAAGTGTGGGGTGCACCCCAATGGAAGCCTTCCCAGGAGTCAGGATTATCAAGAATTTGGGTGTAGCCCAACATTTTAAAGAAACGAGCAAAGCAGGAAAGCTTATAGCCCAGCAGACCCCACGAATGGTGAGAGCTGGTGATAGCTGTAACGGCTTCTTTACCATATGTGGTTTGGATACGCTTGATTTCGCGAGCGACCAGGTCGAGAGCTTCATCCCAAGTAGCCCGGCGATAACCGGATTTGCCGCGATTTTCGGTATTCCTGTTTTTACCGTCTGGGGTCTCTACAAAGTCTTCACGGATCATTGGATAACGGATACGATTATAGGAATAAACACGGTTTTTTTCAGTCATGGCAATAAATGCCGGTTGGGTTTTGCGGTTAGGGGTATATTCCTTGCCGCGTGCTTTTATGACCCACCCTTTAGGATCGTTTTTGTCAAATACTATTGGTCTTATGCGTCGGATAACGCCATCTTCTGTGTGCACTGCGATAGGCCCGCCGACACATATGCTGTGGGTAATTTTTTCAGCCATCATTTATCCTCCTTGTACGAATTATTTATAGGAGCAAAGGTTCTACTTTGCAACCGATTAGTCAGTAACTTCAACCAAGGATTTAGCAAAATCTGAAGTCGGATGAATCTTAATCATTTTTCCTACCAGATTACCGTCTTTAACTTCAAAACAACGCAAGTTGTAGACTTCAGAAAGCACAATCTTAAAAACTCTGTCATCCGGTGCCCGGTACAGACCGCCGACTTTAAATAAATGCTGAACCATGATTTTATCGGAGTGTTCTTCCCCTCCTCCCATAAACTTGCTCTTGTCAAATGCTTTGACTCGTTTGAAGCTGTTTTGTACCCCGAATTTTTCATAACGTACATTACCAATTGGTTTCCAGTCTTCCAGGGTGTTTAGGACTGCGGTCATCGCTTCCATATCTGCCGGAGTCGGAACACCGCAGCCGCCCAAGCCCTCGTACCAGATCTGGAGTACACAAATGGTGTCGCCGGGAAATTCGTTAAGGTATTTTCTCATAGCCAAGAGTAATTCCCCGGTGTTACTGGTAGAAATCTTTGACATCACAAAATCCTCCTTGTTCTAATTTTTAATTTGAGTATTTAAATTTTTAATTAAAAACGATGGTCATGCTGCTAAGCCCAGTTTAAATCAAAGTAAGCCAAAAGTGAACAAGTTTTATTATCAAATTTTGTAAATATTTGCTTTTCCTAATTTAAAAGTTGTATTATTCTTCTTGTTCTTCTTCTAGCTCTTCTTGAGACTGAGGAATATAAAATTCAATCTCCCCGTCGGCTTCCCGATCGTGGCCAGGGAACATGCTGAGTATTCCATATTCGGCGCTGGACATTACTCCATAAATATTCATATCCTTGTCATATTCAGCAGCAAAAAGGGCATCTGCCAGGTTAGCCAAGTTGCGGACAATGGCCGTGTGTTTTTCATCTTTGGGAAAACGTTTCTGGCTTCCTTCATAAGAACCTGGCGTATGTCTGAACATGTGAAACTCGTTATTAAAATCTAAAACATACATGAAATCATTTTTAGAACGAGCAATCACCATTTTGCCTTCAGCCAGCTCCTTTATGAGCCTATCAGGTTCTTTGGGTAAAACATCAAGGCATATAATATCATCCATTTCGTTCCTGTTAGTATCGTTGTTCCTAGACTCATTCCTAATAGTCATTTAAACATGCCAGCCTTTCTTTTCCTATTATTTGGAAACCATTAAAATTCATAAAAGGGCTGCAAAATACGAATAATTTGTATCGGGTCTTGTAATTGTTATTTTCTATTATATAATAATACTTGTTTATTACATCGTCAAGGAAATACAAGAAATCTACTGAATTTATTGTATCCAAATATTACCACGATGACAAGAGGGTTAGTTTATGGATATTAACCAGTTAAAATACTTCATTACCGTAGCCCAAACCTTAAATTTTTCGGAAGCAGCCAGACGCCATAAAATTACTCAACCGTCAATTAGTCATCACATTAATGAATTGGAAAAACGAGTAGGGGTAAAGCTGTTTTTGCGGGACAAGCGCCGAGTAACACTCACGGCTGCTGGCCAGGAATTGCTGCCCCATGCCATGGAAATTGTGCAGGCTGCTCAAAATGCTTTGTTAAAAGCCCGTCAAGCTGAAGAAAATGCTGCCGGGCATATCTCTATCTCGGCCGTTACTGCTGCCAGTGAGGTTTTAAGCCGCTGTTTATCTATTTTCTCAGTGAAATATCCCGATATTTTGGTCGATATTAGCTTTACCTCCGGCCGGGAGCAGGTTATTGCCATGAATGCCAACAAGTATGATTTTCACTTTGCATTGGAGGACATGGTTCCTGCCGGTGGGAATTTCGATTATATTATATCTAATGAGGATGACCTATGCCTAGTCCTGCCCAAGGGACATCCCATGGCGGGGCAGCCTCTCGATTTTTCCAAGCTGCGCAACGAGCGCTTCATTATAGCCTCTGAGACGGACAGCCCTGCCATGTATGAGCAAATAATGAATGTTTGTCGTGCACGCAATTATAAACCTAAGATTGTTAACCGTTATGACCGAGTAGAGGCGGTTGTATTGTCCGTCGCTGCCGGCCTGGGCATTTCTATTGTCCCCCGTGCGATCAGTAAAGTCTTTTTTTCTGAAAAAGTGGAGGTCGTGCCTATTGATGGACCGGATACCAAGCGAGTCTATGTGGTCGCCTGGCATAAACGAATCACCAATACTGCAGCTAAACGTTTCTTAGAAATTGTCAAGGAGCTGCTGACTTAATACTACTAGTACTGTTAGCGGGAAAACAAACCCGGCTTTAAAGGGCCGGGTTTTAGTTATATTCTTTTTTTATCTATTACTAGCATTTATTTACAGCTAGCTTAAAGAAGCTTATATTTAAAGTAGCGTATTTTAATGTAGCTCAAATTTATAGTATAGTTTTTTCTCTTATAAATGTAGTTTTTTCTTTAAGCTTAGAGTTGAGTTCTGGACTTGACAACTTTTTCTTGCGCAAGTACATGAATACACTGAAAACAACAATACCTGCTAAATTCAACAAGGCGGCAATAATAAATGCCTGTGTATAAGCACCGTTTTGGACCTCCTTAATAACGGCAGCCAAGTAGGGGCCAACGTAAGCAGCTATAGCTACAGTCAAAAACATTAAACCGTAGTTTACCGGTAGATTCTTGGGGCCGAACAAGTCTGCGGTTAAAGGAGCCATGATAGCTAAGAATCCTCCGTAGCACAAGCCAACTACAACTATGAGAGCAGTGAACAGTAAATATCCTTTGATTAAAGTCAGTCCGGCCATGGCCAGGCCGCCTAAGATTAAAAGAAGAAAAATAACAGGGTAACGTCCTATCCTATCAGAAACAACTCCCCAGCCTACTTTGCCTGTGGTAATGGCGATGGCTAAAATGCTGACAATAGCTGCAGCTGCTGCCGGGGTCATCATCAATATATCCTGGGCTATGGGAGAGGCATGCCCGATAATCATCATCCCTGTAATTAAACCTAGGGTAAAGGTTACTGCCAGGAAAAAAAACAACGGGTCTCTCAGCATTTGCTTCCAGTCTTTATCTACAGGGGCAGTTTGGTTTGGATTCTCTGGAGGTATCCAGCCTGAGGGCAGATAATTTACCGGGGCGGTTTTTACCAGGAATGACAATAGTCCAATAAGCAGGAAAAAGGAAAGCCCTAAGATTTTCATGGTTGTGATAATTCCAAATTGGGCTAAAAGTTTTACGGAAAGGGGTGCCCAAATCACCGGCCCTATGCCATAACCTGCAGCAATTAAACCCGAAGTCAATCCTTGTTTATCAGGAAAAAATCGAATGGTATTGGATACTGTTGCCCCCGGATATACCGATCCCAGACCTATTCCGGCCAAAATCACGCATAAGTATAATTGAAACAGGTTTTGAATAAAGCCGATACCGGCCAGACCAAGTCCAAATAACATTCCGCCCAAGAGCATAACCATACGGGGCTGCATATAATCCTGAGCCTTACCGGCAAAAATAGCCGTCACGCCTGCCGTCGACATTAGAAGAGTGAAAGTTATAGAAGTGTCGGCAGCTGACCAATTATACATATCAATTAACGGATTTAAGAAAACACTCCACGAATATGCCAAACCGGCACACATACTGGCAAGTATACAAGCTACTAATGTAATCCATCTTTGTAAGTTATAATTCATCTCTAATCCCCACCTTTCTCTTTTCAGCTACTAAATCAAAAACTACAGAAATTGCTTGACACCTAATTCCAAATAATCCATATTAGAGAAAAAGGTACTGTATGTGATAAACATTCTTTATTACATGATAGCTCATTTCTATTTCAATGTCAATGTATAATAAGTATTTGTGTTGACGTAATAAATAAAATTATGTTTGTTCATATAGGGAGGTGCTTAAATGGACATTAATCAGTTGAAGTATTTTATTGCTGTTGTTGAAACGTTGAACTTTACTGAAGCAGCAAGAAGAAATGGGATTACCCAGCCGGCCATCAGTCACCACATTGGTGAACTGGAAAAGTTTCTGGGAAGTAAATTATTCATCCGTAGCCGCCGCAGTGTTAGCCTGACGGAATCGGGAAAAAAGTTTTTGCCTTATGCAGTAGAAATGGTTGAAATTGCAGAAAAAGCAGCTTTTCAAGTTAAGCAGATGGAGGATGGATATAAAGGGCAAATTTCTATTGCCGCTCTTACAACCTCCAGCGCAGTGCTCTCTAGCTGCCTTTCCTCTTTTTCTTCCAAATACCCGGATATCAATGTCGATATTAATTTCACATCAGGCCGCAGTCAGGTAATCGCAATGAATAAAGCCAAATACGATTTTCATTTTGCAGTTGAAGAGATGGTGCCCACCGGCGAAACATTTGATTATTTAGTTTCCCATAGGGATAGACTTGTTATGGCCGTTCCCGCTAATCACCACTTAGTAGGTCAACCACTTGATTTTTCTAAGCTGCACAACGAAAGATTTGTAACCGTAACCCAGACCGACGGTCCGGCCTTATATAACGAAATTATGAAGGTATGTTCAGCCCGGGGCTATAAGCCTAAGATTACCTGCCAATATGATCGTGCTGAAGCAGTGTTGCTTTCCGTTGGGGCCGGACTTGGAATAGCTATTATCCCCGAGGCTTTAAGCAAAGTTTTCTACGCAGAGAATGTAGTTTTTATCGATATTCCCGGTGAAGATACTCTACGCACTTATGTTATCGCCTGGCATCGGGATATGACTAATCCCGCCGCCCATCTATTTTTAAAAGTGGTTAAGGAACTATTTGATAAATAATAGCCGCCTTGCTTCCCTACAACAAAAAATGAGGGCTTAACTAAACTTATGTTTGGTAGTCCTCATTTTTTTATTAATTTTTTTATTTTATTGCCTTGTATTAACCTGCCTGATCTTTGGGAGGAACTATTACGGCAGAATTACAGTATAATACATTACCTTAAGTATATAGGAGGGATTAAGTTGTTTAAGTATTTCAACGGGTTATTGTACCCTGTTGAGGTTAGTTATCCTGATCCGGAATTTGGGCGAGTGATGTTCGAACACTATGGCGGCAAGGACAGTGAATTCTCTGCAGCTACTCAATATATGAATCATAGTTATAATATGCCGAATCCATATGTGAGCGAGCTTTTAAGCCTGATTGCAGCTGAAGAACATAGTCATATGGAAATGGTAGCCGCCTCTATCCAAAAATTAGGGGGGCATCCGCTTTGTTATGTGAATTCACAAGGTGTTCCTTGGAGTATCGAGTATGTTGACCAGAGCCTGGATCCGATAGCGATGCTCCAAGCAGATGCTGAGGCCGAAATCCGAGCCAAACAACTGTATAACCTTCATTTTACAATGACCTGTGATCCAAAACTGCAAAGAATGATTCGGTTTCTAGGAGAGCGGGAAGATGTTCATCAGCATCTTTTTGAAAAAGCCCGAGCCTTAATTCTACAAAATGCCCCCTTGGATTCTTTTCGCAGATTAATAACCGAATACAGAATGAGCTTTCCTACAGCATGATACTACTTGAATACTAAGTAATAATCCCGACGGCCTTAGTTTCAAAAGTTATAAACTAAGGCTGCCGGGATTATTGTTTGGCATTGTCTACTATTCCTTATATCAATTGTAATTATATAAATTGGTGAACAGTAATCAGAATTCCCGCAATAACTGCCGAAGTGATAACGCCGCTTATGCTGGCTCCCATTGCGTACTGGAGAACCATAGATCTCCTGTTGGCTTTGGCTACCTCCGCTTGCACAATTTTAGCTGTAGTAGGGACACATGATACGCCTGCCATACCGATGGCTGGGTTGAAGTTCTTGC
Organism: Peptococcaceae bacterium; assembly: GCA_012520405.1. Classification (GTDB taxonomy): domain Bacteria; phylum Bacillota; class Desulfitobacteriia; order Desulfitobacteriales; family Syntrophobotulaceae; genus JAAYMU01. The sequence goes on along the minus strand of JAAYOJ010000025.1, from coordinate 1,301 downwards.
GATTGATAAAATAGACCACGTATCCGCCGATAATTCCTCCAACACCAGAGATTAGGAGGGACAGCATTCCCAGGACTACGATCGGTAATACTTGAGGGTCCAGAAGTATCTTTGCTTCGCACAAGGTGCCCAGCAACAAGGCCAAGAAGAAAGAAGAACCGTAAAGCAAAACATCTTCTAGCAATTTAATATATTTTGTAACTCCGGATTCCCTGATAGCAATACCGAGGAAGAGAGATGAGAAGAGAGGTGCGGCAATCGGGATAAGGAAGCACAGGAGCGTGCAAGCCACAATAGCAAATATTAATTTTTCCCTGGAAGTAACATTGCTCCGTTTGGTGACTTTGACAATTGAGCCCCGCAGTTCTTTAGGGACCAACAATCTTAAAAGGAAGGGATAGCCGGCGTAGGCTAAACTCAAGTATAAATAGGCTACTACGGTAATTGCTACGAAAAGTTCAGGTGCCATCTGAAGCGAGGCAAATAAGACCATGGGGGCATCTGCACCGCCGATGGTTGAAACTGCGGCAGCCTGGCCAGGGGTAAGACCCATCGCTATTCCCAGCGGTAAAACGATAAAGGTACCCAGTTCGGCGAACATGGCCAGCAGCATACTGGTAAACGGGTAAGATAATAGAAAACTAAGGTCGGTAATTACCCCAATACCCATAAAAATAAGGCAAGCAATCAGACCGTTGCTAAAGGTAAAGGTATAAATAGGTTGTAAGAAGTTAATTTGCAGAGCACTCATTAATCCATCGGTGTCAGAGACCATAGGGTCAAGAAAAATCGTTCCGGTAGTTTGAGCGTCCATAATGAGTACGCCGGCATTAACCGCTGCCATACCAAAGCCTAAGGGTATCATGATGAGAGGCTCTAAAACATTTTTAGCACCCAGGTAAACCATCAGAATACCGAACAGCACAAATAAAATTCTGGCAATAGCAATTTTGGTATCAATCATAAACAAGGTGCCAAATCCTTGAAACAAATGCATAAGATCCATTTGTGTGCGATCCTCACTTTCTAACTAAGTATAAATGTTAAGATTCATTTTTAGCCTGGGTTTTATGGTTACCGGAAAAACGGCGGATAATGAAAAGCATTATCTTAATTAAGCAAGCCATGAAAAAACAAATAATAAATGACAAAGCATAAATTTGAAGTGATGCTGAAATAGGGTTCATGTTAGCCTTTCCCTCCTTTAATCAGAAAATAAGTAGCTATGTCAGCACGAGTCGGAGATGAATTTAGCTTATTTCCTTACGAATCATAATTACATATATTACAAGCATAATTAT
>JAAYOJ010000113.1 GCA_012520405.1 Peptococcaceae bacterium | reverse complement strand
TTAGTTGGAAGAAGACGAGTAAAAGAACAATTAAAGAAAATTGGTGGCATGGAGTTTTACGATGTTCATTTTTCCTACATAGATAATGAAACATTTGAGGAAGAATTCATCTCAGTTCCGGAACAAGGTGGCGACAAACTAATACCTGAAGGAATGGGTAAGCCAGGACATATATATACAGTTGCCCATGGTGATTCAGGGATGATCGGAGTATATAAAATAGAAACTGAGGTTGTTTCCGGAACAGGAAAGTTTGAAAGAACAGGATTGGGTTCAAGTAGAGATGCTAAAGAAAGCCTTAATACAGCATTTAACTATTTTAAGGCCAATAAGAAAAATATTAGTGGAACTATTTCCTTAGCGAATAACGATTTCTTAATGCATATTCAAGATATGCAGGGTATTGGTATGACTTCTGAATTGGCTTTAGCAGCCTTTGTTGCCTTGTGTTCGGGAGCTTTAAAAAAGCCTGTTCTAACCCAATTAGCGATCTTAGGCTCAATGAGCATAGGGGGAACCATCAATAAGGTAGAGGAACTGGCATCCACCCTTCAAGTTTGTTTTGATGCAGGGGCGAAAAAAATCCTCCTACCTATGGCTTCTGCTGTAGATATTAACACAGTACCACCGGAGTTATTTGCCAAGTTCCAGATATCCTTTTATCAAAGCCCTGAAGATGCTGTATTTAAAGCGTTGGGGGTTGAGTAGACAGTTTATGAGTTGCAGAAAAAATTATAAATGGTACAAAGAAATGGATTGTGCCTATATAAAATTTAAGAAATTAAGCTTGGACACTATTTACCAAAAGACCAATCCTTGTATGATTGGATTGCCTAGATAACAATCGTACAGAGGCAGGGGTCATATTTATAGATGATAGATAAAGAGTATATCGAAAAAAATCTGTTATTAATAATGTTATTCAGCCTAAGGGGCCTGTAGGATTAAATAATTAACATAAGGAGAGGAACATTGTTTATTATGCCAATTCAAAAAGTATCAATCATTGGTTTAGGCGCTCTGGGAATCTTGATTGGCAATCACTTGGCTAAAGGTATGCCTAAAGAGGATTTGCGCATTGTCGCCGATAGGGACAGAACAAACAGATATCAACAGGAAGGGGTCTACTGTAATGGACAACGATGTGAATTTCATTATGTTTCACCTGATGAGGTGGTGGAAGCGGCGGACCTGTTGATTTTTACGGTAAAGTATGGGGGCTTAAACGATGCTATTCAGGCGGTGCGCAATCATGTAGGGGATAATACCGTAATCATATCGGCCATAAATGGCATCAGCAGTGAGGAAATTATCGGTCAAGCGTACGGAATGGATAAGATGCTCTACTCTACTGCCCAGGGTATGGATGCGGTCAAAGTGGGAAATAGACTTACTTACGCCCATATGGGGACGCTGTGTTTTGGGGATCGAGAGCCGGGCAGCATCTCTTCTAAAACCAAACAGCTAGCCCGCTTCTTTGAACGAGTGGAATTCCCTTATGAAGTAGCCACGGACATGCAGAAAAGGCTGTGGGGCAAGTTCATGCTCAATGTCGGGGTCAATCAGACGGTGGCGGTCTACGAAGGGAATTATGGCACTGTTCAAAGAGAGGGCGAGGCCAGAAACACGATGATTGCGGCGATGAGGGAGGTTATCGCTCTCGCTGAAAAGGAAGGGATTTTGTTAACCGAGGAAGATTTAAATTATTGGCTGAGTATTTTAGGTACTTTAAGCCCGGAAGGAAAACCCTCTATGCGTCAGGACATGGAGGCAAGGCGTTATAGTGAAGTGGAATTGTTTTCAGGCACGGTTCTTGCCCTTGCCCGCAAACATCACTTACCTACTCCGGTCAATCAAAAACTCTATGATCGCATTACGGCGATAGAACGGCAATATTAAGCACTTTTCTGAAAAGCTGACAGCTGCACTAATGCAGCTGTTTGTAAAGATGAGTCAATGGAGGGTAAAATTCGTTTAAAAAATCCCCGTAACAGATGCAGGATAAATCCTGCTTGGCTGCGGGGTTTGATTTTTTTTAGGATAAAGTAAATATTAAATTTAATGTAATAAATCGTTACGAAAATGAATAAATAATTGATAATATGAAAAACATAGTGTAATATAATATTACAAAGGGAGGTTTAGTTGAATGCCTAGTATTAATGAGTTGGGTGTAAAAATCAGAAATGCAAGAGAGCAGAAGGCATTTAGTCAAAATGAAGTAGTTGCGAAACTCATGGAAAAGGGCATCGATATGAGTAGAGAAACACTTAGCAAAATAGAAAATGGCAACAGGAGTATTTCTGCCATAGAGTTAAATGCTTTATGTAATATTTTAGGCTTGGATATAAACAGCCTTTTTAGTGAAGATGAAGATTTAGTTACCCTTTTTAGAAAGAGAAATTTTTCTGAAAACACAATTAATGAGATAGAAAAACTCCAGGATATGATAAAGGTATTTGTTTATCAGAAGAAAATATATAATGGAGAATTTAAACCTATAAAAAGAAAACCACTATGGGAGGAGTGCTGATTAAATATGACTGATTTAAACCTCCCTGAAGAGTTAACCAGGCTACGAATAAAGGAATTAGCAGAAGAAGTAAGAGGCAAGTATGCCAAAAAAGGCCTCTCGGACATATTTGATATACTTTCGGAGGCAGCATTCTTAATAAGAAAACCTTTGGAAACGAATGAGATTTCTGGGTTCAGCACTTATTTTGAGGACCGTTTCATAGTATTTTTAAACAGTAATTTTACTTTAGGTCATGAAAGATTTACGGGAGCTCATGAACTGTATCATATCGTATATAATCCGGATATTTTAAAAAAGGAAAAGGTTATTTTAGACAAAGAAAAATATAAGGAAGAAGAAGAGACAGCGGATATATTTGCCTCCGAATTTTTAATGCCGGAAGATTATGTTAAAGAGATTTTTTACAAAATCATTAATGTAGACAAAAACAGCGTTTTGCCGCGACATGTAATAAGAATACAGAATTATTTAAAAGTAAGTTATAAAGCAATGTTAAAAAGACTTATTCAACTTGACCTGTGTTCTAAAGGTAAATATGAGGAACTTGTTCAGATTTGTTCTATAGAAAATAAAGAAAAACTTCAATCTTTAACCAAAAGGGAAGGTTATAGTACAGAGTTAATTGTTCCGTCAGAAGTAACATATATTTCTAAGGAATATATCGAGTATGTAAAAAATAATTACGAGAGAGGGAATATTTCATATGAGAATATGAAAAGCAGTTTTGAGTTCATCGGGTTAACACCTGATGATTTTGGATATGAATATCCCCAGGAAGAGGGATATTGAAATGCGCTATATAGGGGCAATTTCCGACACTGATATTTTAATCAATTTTGCCAAGGTTAATAGATTAGATGTTTTGGAATATTTATTTGAAGAAATAATCATCCCGCAATACATATATGATTTTGAAATTAAGATAAAAGCTATCATAATATCTGATAACTACACTGAATTTAAATGGCTGGATGAGTTTATAACGTTAACTCACAGAAATATACTGGCTCTATGCGTTTATTTTGGTGATATTGAGCAAAGTGAAGCAGAATATATTTTCAATCGAATTAATAGCGAACTATCATATCCGACCCAAGATACATTTGAGGAACAGTACAGAAAGGCTATGAGACGATTTAGACGGAAATCTTTATACATCGGAAACGGTTATATTTCCAAGGTACCATCAATTGGATGTGGTAAGGAAGTTGGAAGCTGATGCAAAAGAGAAGGGAGTAGGAACAAATTACCTTGTGCAGCACAGTGCAGGGTCAGGGAAAACCAACTCCATATCTTGGCTTGCTCACAGGCTTGCTAACCTTCACGATGATAACGACAATCCTGTATTTGACTCGGTGATTGTTATTACCGACAGAAGAGTGTTGGACAGGCAATTACAGGATAGTATTTATCAATTAGAACATAAGCACGGGGTTGTTGAAAAAATAGATAAAGACTCCAATCAATTGGCTGATGCATTGCAAGGTGGAACAAGAATTATAATTTCTACTCTACAAAAGTTCCCCTTTATTATTGAAAAAGTTGGGGAGTTAGAAAAACGCAAATATGCAGTAATCATAGATGAAGCCCACTCTAGCAGTGCAGGAGAAAATATGGCTTCCTTAAGGGAGGTGCTGTCCGCAAATAGCCTAGAAGAAGCAGCAAAACTGGATGAAGAGGTGGAAGGCCAGGAATATGATCCCGAGGAAGAAATTCTAAAGACAATAAAGAAAAGGGGAAAGCAGCCTAATATCAGCTTCTTTGCTTTCACTGCCACGCCTAAAGCAAAAACCTTAGAGATGTTTGGTACTATAGGTGAAGATAAACTACCCCATCCTTTCCATTTATATTCTATGAGACAAGCTATTGAAGAAGGCTTTATACTGGATGTACTTCAAAACTATGTTACATATGAAACCTATTTTAAACTGGCAAAGAAAATTGAAGAAGATCCTGCTTTTGACAAGGCTAAGGCTACAAAAGCGCTAACAAGATATGTCAGTCTCCATCCTCATAACATCGCTCAAAAGACTGAAATTATGGTAGAACATTTTAGAAATGTAACCAGGCATAAAATAGGTGGCAGAGCCAAGGCAATGGTCGTAACCAGTTCCAGGCTTCATGCCGTTCGATATAAACTTGCTTTTGATGAATATATTAAAAGGAAGGGTTACAGGGATATGAAAACCCTTGTAGCCTTTACAGGAACAGTAAAGGATGATGAAATAGAGTATACTGAAAGCGGTATGAATAAATTTAAGGAGTCAGAACTTCCAGACCGCTTTGCCACTGATGAATATCAGGTACTGTTAGTTGCAGAAAAATATCAGACAGGTTTTGACCAGCCTCTTTTACATACCATGTATGTAGACAAAAAGTTGTCAGGAGTCAAGGCGGTGCAGACCTTATCAAGGCTTAACAGGACTTGTGCTGGAAAAGAAGATACATTTGTACTTGATTTTGTGAATAAAGCAGAAGACATTCAGGAAGCTTTCAAGCCCTATTATCAGGCAACTATTGTAGAGGAGGTAACCGAACCAAACCTTCTTTACGATATTGAAAATCAATTACATTCCTATGGCGTGTATTTAAAAGACGAACTGGATAGGTTTAATAGTATATACTTTAAGCCAAAAAATAAAAAAACTTCCAGAGACAGGGCTATCTTAAACCATTTAGTAGATATAGCTGTCGAGAGGTTTAAGAAATTTGAGGAACAACAGAAGCAAGACTTTAGCAGTCAGGCAGTAAAATATATTAGGCTTTATTCATTTATACTACAAATTACACCTTTTGAAGATGTTGATTTGCATAGATTGTATGTATATTTAACATATCTACTTAAAAAACTGCCGAGAGAGAAGGGTTCAACAGTCCATTTAGCTGATGAAGTCGCTTTAGAATACTATACTACTAAGAAGACATTTGAAGGAAGCATCTCCTTAACACCTGACGATGAGAATGTGCCGGTTACACCGGTAAAATTTGCAGGCACAGAAGTAAAGGATGAGCAAGCAGAATATCTCTCTAGCATAATTGAGCGGCTGAATAAGCGGTTTGGAACTGACTTTACAAAAGCCGACCAGCTATCGGTTGAGCAGATTAAAGAGGATTTTGCTGCAGACGAGGATTTAGTACAAAAGGCTAAGACAAATACTATTGATGATTTTAGATTTGCATTTGAAAAGGTGTTTATTGACAAAGTAATTGACAGGATGGATCAGAACCAGGCATTTTTTACCCGTGTTTTAGACGATGAGCATTTTAAGAAAGCCCTTATGGAGTATATGTTGGTTGAAACTTATGAGAAGTTAAACAGCATGGTTTAGTAGAATTAGTTACTTCATACCCCGCAGCAGATGGATAAACCCTAATTGCTGCGGGATTTTTATTTTTTTAAGCTAAATTATTGACATCCTGATAGATAATAAGCATTATATAAAGGATATGTAAAAAGGACATTAGATAGTATTAGAGAGGAAATTAACATGGCTTTGTGGGGAATATTCATTAGCGCATTTTTTATAGGTTTTTCCGGAGCGATGATGCCTGGCCCTATGTTGGGAGTAACGATTGAAGCCAGTCTTAAAAAAGGGTGGACGGCTGGCCCTATAATAGTATTAGGGCATGGAATCCTGGAACTTATATTAATTATCATCATGATGCTCGGACTTAAAGATTTCTTTGCCAATCCGACAGTTGCAGGGTGTATCGGACTGTTTGGCGGCGCATTTCTTTTATGGATGGGCTATGGGATGATAAAATCCGGTATAAAGAAGTCAGTTTCTTTGGAAAAGAAACAAGCAGGGAAAAGTAGGGGAATGAGAAATCTCGTATTGGCAGGAGTGCTTGTAAGCCTTGCTAATCCCTACTTCATTCTTTGGTGGGCATCAGCGGGGATGGAATTAACCCGCCAGGCTTATACTTTGGGTTTAATTGGTGTTTCAGTCTTTTTCATAGGGCATATTCTATCGGATTTAGTATGGTATTCAGCAGTATCCACGGCATTTTCCAGAGGAAAGAAACTGATAAGCGATGCCGTATATCACAAGATTATTTTACTGCTAGGTATCTTCATAATAGGGTTTTCAATGTATTTTATAGTCAGCGGATGGAAAATGCTTCAAATCTTGTGAGCTAATAACGTAATTATGCCGTATAGTAAGTATTTGGTGTAGGAGTAAATATCTGGCGTGGCTTGGGTGTTTATTTTTTTTCTGTTTTTTGATATCATAATTATTCTAGAATAATTCTAGATATATTCCTCAGCAGTCTTGCTTGGGAATATTCTCATTAAAGTTCTGCAATTTTAATAAATATTCCAGCAAAAATTCTCTCTAATTTGCAGTAATAAAGGATGTAAATTATGATATTCAAAAATTTAGCAACCAAGAAAAAGATCGTTATATTGGTTGGCGTACTTCTTTTACTGGGAATACTTACGGTAACCGTTTTAGGGATATATTTCTCATCTAAAAATAAAAATATCCCTTCTTTTAGTGGAAGGGATGATTTTGATGTGTCTAAAAAGATCGAGACCGCTCTGGCTAATCTGGAAAAGGCTAACATGGCGGAGATAATAGCAAAGGTAAACACCACTGAAAATGTTATTGTCCTGACTTTTCAAGGTCTGGCAGATGCAGATACCAATAGACGAGTATTAGACTTAATCTCCAAATATGACAGAAAGGTTAATTTTTTTGTTCCGGGGGTATCCGCTGTTGAGAATGCCAGTTTTGTTAAAGAATTATCCCTTAGGGGACATAGAGTAGGCAGCAATACATTGAATCAGGCAAAAAACATGCAGGACTACTCTCCGAAAGAATTGATAGATGATTTTGTACGGGCCAATAGTATTATCCAGTCCATTACAAAGCAAAAGCCAACTACTTTAATGTGTAACAGCACAATCTATTCGGAGGCTTTACTGAAAGCGGCCTTTGCCTCCGGAAATACGCAGGTTGTACAAGCTACTAAATTTTTAAATTTTCAAAGTTTTAAGGATTATGAGCAAGTAGTAAACTATTTGCGAAATTTAGATAAAGGATCGATAGTTTCAATTAAAATGGATGGGGTCTTGGAAGAGGACGAGTATGAAAAATCAGTGGAACAGACTAAGCCTGAAGCCGAGCCTGCTAAATCCGCTGAGGCCGCTCCGGATAAGCGAACTCTGGCAGAAAAAGAGCAAACCATAACGGACATAAAACCTGCGGAAAAGCTAGTTATCATGGTGGATTGGCTAATGCAAGCCTTAGAGGAGTTAGATTTTAAGTTTGTGTTTGCCGAGGACTTGAGCTCCTACAAAAACGTTGGTTTCCCTATTGAACAGGTTAAAGCGGAACCACCAAAATTAAATAATAATGGCCCAGTAGCTAATGACGTATCTTATAAAGAATTAGCTGAATTAAGAAGGGTTAACCAAGGGGGAAAGGCTCAGGAATACAAGACCATTTATACAACCGAAAAAGCCCTATGCTATAGCTTTTACGGAATTCACAATAAGAAGGTTCTGGATGGGGTATTAATGAACTTAGACCTCTTAGAGGCAAAGGGAACTTTCTTTGTAAGCAAAGATAATGTTATTCATGAGCCAGAATTGGTTTACAAGATCGCTCAAAAAGGTCATGAGATCGGAATATGTTTGACCGAGTCGCGGGATAAAGATTTCTACTCCACATTACAAACCCTCTTAGTCGTACAAAAATCGGTAGCCCAATTAACCGGACAAACTCCTACTCTGGTTCGTTATCCTTATGACCTGGAGCTGCAGGATGAAATACTGGAAGCCATAGCCTGTGTCAAGGGCAAAGTAATCTGGCAGGATTTATCTGTGGCCAGTTCTCAAGTGGGGATTAATGGAACGGTGGCGGAGATTATGGATACTATCTTCGGAGACGGAAACCATACTGCCCGCAGAGGCTATATTATCTATTTCCGGATGGATTACTATCAAGATCCCCAGATTATTCCCGCTACCTTACTTAAAATAGCCCAGGACAGGATTTACCCAATTGCTTATAAGGATGAAGTTCTAAATAATGATTCTTCCTATTCCATAAAAACCGTAGGGGCTGTGCTTAACGGAGAGAAAACATATAATTATCCCTTAAATGATGATGACATCCTCCCTGCAGTAAAGGATAGGATCTATCCTGGCCATCTGGCAGGGTATACCGAATCAGACAAATTTAGTTTGATTAAAGATAGATATGTAGGAAATCCGGATGTTAGGAAACCTAACACATTGCCCGATTTCACCGAGCAAGAGCTGGAGGAAGTTGACAAGACCGGTAGGTTTACCCAGGATAAAGTATTGTTTTTAACCTTTGATGACTGGGCCTCAGATAAAGCCATCAATCAGCTATTATACGTCTTAGAAAAGCACGATGTGCCCGGAAACTTCTTTATACGGACAAACTATATGCAAAATAATCCTAATCTTTTGAGGGCCATCGCTGAAGCCGGTCACGATGTGGGAAGCCATACCGATGATCATTTACCTTTTGCTATCGGAGAAAACTCAAATGACGAAGATGGTGTGACTTTAATCTACCGCTCCCCCAATGAAGAAGAACTTCTAAAGAGAAGAGAGGATCTATTACTCTCCTATAATAAACTCCAGAGGGTTATCGGCGATATTGTTTACAACAATCGTCCTGTTTTAAATACTATATTGCGCCCGCCTACTCTAGCCATGAGCAGGGCCGGTATGGAAGCGATTTTTGATATGGGATTTAGCCATATAGTAAGTGGCGACTTTAGTACTCATGATTATGAGGATACAGATGCAGAATTTCTAGCGGACAAAATAATAAACGGAATGGTGACCGGTAGCGGTAATATAAGAAAAATTCAAAACGGCAGTATTTTGGTCATGCACATGTCCGACTATAAAAATCTTCCTATCCATTCTCCCAATGTAACGGCGGAAGCATTAGATAAAGCCATCCCTATCTTAAAGTCAAATGGTTATAGTTTTGCAAGATTAAGCGATTATTTAGAAGCAATTGAGGAGAATTAGCTTGGCTATTAAAAGATATATCTATAAAAGAAAAAAGAATAAAGAAATTAGGAATATTCTCTTAGAAACCAAAGAGGATCGCCGTTTATTAGCCCATGTACCTGATAAGTACCAAAGAAGAAGTAATATAGATAGGCGGGGCAGGGAAGGACAGGAGATTGGACAGCAAAATATTGATGACTTTATTAAAAATAAAGCAAAAGGAATTAGATACAAAGTATCCTATACTGTGAAAGTAATATGTAAAACGAAGGGTGTAAAGCACAGCTTTAATTGTCAAGCTATAGATATCTCAATGACGGGAGTATTGCTTCAGATAAAGGATAAGAAGGATATACAGAGCCTGGAGTCGGCTGATTCCATCCAATTAAAATTTGGAATACTTCCCGGGACTATGCCCGAAGGTTTGGAGATGAAGGTCAATATAGGGGCAAGTATCGCCAGAATTCAAAGCATTTCCGAAGATGAAGCTTTATGCGGTATGCAATTTGCAGAAGAATTGTCCCTATACAGCAGACGGAAAAGGGGGCGCTACATGCTCATGATTTCCAGTCTATTGCTGTTTTTTATTACGGCTTTTGTTGTTTTGATGAGAACCGAAAGCGTTATTTATTTTAGATTTAATAAATCCTTGTATCTATATAGTATTATCGCTGCTTTCTTTCTTTTAAGCAGATATTTCTTCGCAGTTTTTTATCGGGAGGTTCCAATCGATACAGAATTCACTCCAGGGGTATCCATCATCATTCCCTGCTTTAATGAAGAGGAATGGATTCCAAGAACCATACAGGCTTGTATTAACCAGGATTACCCGGTGGACAGGCTGGAAGTTATAGTCGTAGACGATTGCTCTACGGATAAATCCGCAGAGAGAATTAAGGAGATTATTCATCGGCTGTACCAGGAAAGTGAAGGCTTTGAAACTAAAGAACGTTTGCATTATATCATAATGGATAAAAACAAGGGCAAAAGGGAGGCCCTGGCTCAAGGAGTATTTAAAGCCAAACATGATTTGGTTGTCTTTGTGGACTCCGATAGTTTTCTGGATCCCTTTGCCATACGGAATCTGGTGCAACCTTTTAAGGACCCCAAAATGGCCGGGGTCTCGGGGAGAACCGATGTTGCCAACACCTACACCAATACTTTAACCAAAATTCAGTCGGTACGTTATCATATCGCCTTTCGGGTGATGAAAGCGGCAGAAGGTCTTTTTGATGCGGTCACCTGCCTGTCGGGACCTTTAGCCTGTTACAAAAAAGAAATTGTCTTGGAAAATATGGATGCCTGGCTTAACCAAAGATTTCTTGGACATAAGGCCACCTTTGGGGATGACAGAGCTATGACCAATTTGATTCTCAAGAAGCATCGAACAGCCTATCAGGATTCCGCTATTTGCTATACCATTGTTCCCACCAAACACCATGTTTTTTTAAAACAGCAAATGAGATGGAAAAGGTCCTGGCTGAGGGAGTCTTTGGTGGCAGCCGGCTTTATGTGGAAAAAGGAACCTTTTGCAGCTTTAAGCTATTATATAGGAGTGTTGGTTCCTGTTTTAGGCCCGATTGTTGTTTTTTATAATTTGCTTTATGTCCCGGCGGTATACGGGATATTTCCGGTTACTTTCTTAACGGGGTTACTCTTAATGGCTATGTTAATGAGTGTGGCCCAACTTTTTTTAAGAAGAAGTACCACTTGGATCTTTGGCTTTTTGTTTTGTATATATTACGAGGCAGTGCTTTTGTGGCAAATGCCGATCGCTTGGGTAACTTTTTGGAAAACAAGCTGGGGAACCAGGATGACCCAATACGACATCAAGGCCCAAAAGAAAAAAGGACGCAAAATGTTTAATAATTATCCAGAGGCAAAAGCTAATGAAACATTTAAACTCTAGTAAAGATAAGAAGAAATTCATACGAAGTATTTTGCAAGGGATAATCCTTGTATTATTGATAGGCTTATTATTTAATGTGAGCTTTAGTTTTGATAAGTATGAACATTATGATCCCGCCTCCCTAACCAACGCTGAGGACAAAGGGTTCATTGCCCTTTCCTATTCTGCTGTAGATAGGAAAGGGGATAAAGACATGATCAGCATTGCTAGGTTAGAGGAACATTTTGAAGCCTTGAAAAAAAACGGCTATGTCACCTTAAAACAGGAGGATATAGAGAATTATTATAAAAACAATCAGCAACTTCC
>JAAYOJ010000166.1 GCA_012520405.1 Peptococcaceae bacterium | reverse complement strand
TGACAGGTACCGAGGATGGGATTAATTATACTTTTGCAGGCGGATTGGTAGGATTAAACCGTGCTTCCATCAGCGATTCTTATGCCAGAGGAGCCGTATCCGGGCAGGAAGACATCGGCGGCCTGGTCGGATGTAACTCAAGCTCTGGCACTATTACCAATTCCTATTCAACCGGGGCTGTAAGCGGTGATAGTTATATCGGCGGCCTGGTAGGATTTAATTATTCAGAAGGTATCATTACGGACAGCTATTGGGATATGGATACATCACATCAAACGAATTCAGACGGCGGTACAGGAAAAAACACTGCCGAAATGAAGCAGCAGGAAACATATGTTGGTTGGGACTTCGTTGCTACTTGGGCTATTAATGCCAACGAGAATGACGGATACCCATTCCTGACCGTATCTGCCGCGCTCACTGTGCCCTTTGCACCGCAGAACTTCACTGCTACGCCCGGCGACAGTCAGGTGACTTTAAGTTGGACTGCTCCGGCCAGCGATGGTGGCAGTTCCATCACAAAATATCAGGTGTCTAAAGACAATGGTGTCATCTGGACGGATGTGGGACTAAATACCTCCCACACTTTCACAGGCTTAACCAACGATATGGAATACACTTTTAAGGTGCGGGCGGTAAACAGCGTTGGTCGCGGAGCGGAGGCGAGCGTGACAGCCACACCAACAGCGCCCGCTCAGACTACCCATACCGTTAAGTTTTACAGCGACGGCTCCCTTTATGCCAGCATAACTGTGATTGGCGGTTCCGCACTCGGAGCTAACTGGCCGACCAATCCGACGAAAAGCGGATACAACTTCGGCGGCTGGTTCACCGGACAAAACGGCGCCGGAACACAATACACAAATACCACTATTATCACTGCCGATGTGGATTTGCATGCCAAATGGACGTACAGCGGTAGCAGTGGCAGTGTCGGTGGTGACAGCAGAGGCAATACTCCGTCAACCCCGATTTATAAAGCCGATGTAAGAAAAGAAAACGGCGCTGATACAACCCTTCCGGTTACGGTTAATGACGACGGGACAGCCTCCATAGATGTGGGATCTCAGAATTTTACCCAGGGCGAGACTGTTATCATCATTCCATCTGTACCCGGTGTTGATACCTATTTTACCGGCATACCCGTCCCGAATTTATCAACAACTGATGTTCAGGGCACACTGACTCTCAATACTAACTTAGGTAGTATCACAGTTCCGTCCAATATGCTGACCGGGGTCGCAGGAGCTGACGGGAATAAAGCCCGGATCGCCATCGGTCAGGGTGATAAGAGCAAACTACCTAAGGATATAAGAACTGCCGTAGGCAATAGGCCGCTCATTCAACTTACCTTGTCCATTGACGGCAAACAGATTGCTTGGAACAATCCCCAAACGCCTGTAACCGTAGCTATTCCTTATATTCCGACATCTGAGGAGTTAACCCGACCGGAGCATATTACCGTTTGGCACATTGACGGTAACGGTAGAATAGATTCCATGGACGGAAAATATGATCCGCTTAGCGGGACAGTTATTTTCACTACCACCCACTTTAACTATTATGCAGTAGTATATGAATCTGTAGCGCGTTTAGCCGGAACGGATCGGGTGGAGACAGGTTTAAAAATTGCTCAGGCAGCTTACCCAGATAAAATAAGTCATGCTGTTTTAGCTACAGCAAATAACTATCCGGACGCTTTAGCCGGAAGTGTCTTAGCCTATCAGTTGGATTCCCCATTGCTGCTGGTAGGCACTTCGAAAAAAGACCAGGAAAAGGTGCTGAGTTACTTGAAGGCTAAGCTCAAACCGGATGACCGTAAAAGAGTGCTATATGTCGTGGCCCTATTGGTCAACAAAAGGGTTTATAAGGGAAAGGATGGAATTTGGAGGGCGAAGGAATATATAGAAAACCACTGGCAGGAAAGATTTGACTTGGGCGAAGCAGCCAAAGCCGCCTGCCTCAGCAAGGCTCATTTTACCAAGCTGTTTAAAAAACATACCGGTGTAACCCCTCATGAGTACTATAGTAATTATAAAATCAGCAAATTGAAGGAGAAACTGCTGGATACTAATCTTTCCATCTCCCAGGCTTTTGCCGCCTGTAATATGGAGTATAACGGCCATTCTGCCCGTGTATTTAAAGAAAAAACTGGTCTTTCTCCCTCCGCTTATCGGAAAATGTCAAGGTGAAAATGTTATAATATGAATAACTATTTGGGACTAGGCGTTTTGATTGAGCAATTCGGGGAGTAAGGATAATGAAAGTCATTGCTTTAGGCGATTCAATCACTCAGGGTTTTCCTTTTAGTACTAAGGAGTCTTGGGTATATTACGCTGCTCAGGAACTAGATTTAGATATTATTAACCAAGGAATTTGTGGTGATCTGACTAGGGATATGCTCAGGCGTTTTCAGCAGGATGTCGTGGCTTATAACGCTACGCATGTTATCATTCTAGGGGGCACAAATGACGCAGCCCTAGGCTACCCTTTGGCAGAGGTAAGCACAAACTTCACAGTAATGGTAGATATGGCCTGCCGACATGACATCATTCCAATTCTCGGCCTGCCGATTCCTTTCCTAGTAAGGGAAGAAGAGGTCAAACTGATGAGCTATCGTAAGTGGTTACAAGATAATGCTAATAGGAAAAGGATTTGGATTGTTGATTTCTATGCGCCGTTTAGGGCTGCAATTGAGGCGGGAACGGGTATGAAGCTTTACGCCGATGAAGTGCATCCTTCAGTTGAGGGATATCAGCTGATGGGGAAAGTAGCAGTGGAGAATTTAAGGGAATTGATAAGTTAGTGGTGGTTGATCGGAATTACGCGGATTTGGGAAAAGTTATTTTAAAGTTGGCCCTAAAAAAGCTTTAAGGCCAACCCTTATTGGATAGAAAGAAAGGTTTTACCTAATAGATTAGTTATTGAATAAGCTGTGTGAACATATTTGCCGTAAGCGCAACGGACTTGCCATTCCGGATATTGAGCCGGGAGTCTGCAGAATCCTTAAGAAATGGTTTGCCTCTCTAAGAACATGATCGGCAAGCAATGGAATGATAATCGATTTAATGCGGCATGCAAGTATTAACTCCTCGGCGGTAGCTTTGAAATTGCGGAGGTTGTTTGTAGCAATAATTTCTTCCTGAATCATTTGATCAGGGGGATTTACACCGCTCTCCGCTTGGGCACGTAAATTGTAAAATAATTCCGCAAAACCATTAGCCTGGTTTATTAATGCCGCTTCAGTGGGATCTAATAGATGAGAAATGAATTGGGCATGTTCAGCCATTTGTCTGTCCCAGAAGATTTTTTGGGCAAAGATTTCTTGAGCATAATCGATTGCGCCCGTTCTTTGCAATGACTCTAATTGCTCAATAAACAAGATTGCTTCCCGTCTAATGTGGATTATAAGAAGTGGAAAATTAAAGGTAAATAACCTGCAGGATAACATACCATCAAGAATTTGAGTTTTAAATTTTACTAATTCCCTAGTTAAGGCAATAGCTCTTTGGTTAAGGTTTTGGACATTTCCCTGTATGGCTGGATTAACATTTTCTCCGGCTGGAACAAGCCTTAGCTCTTGAGCTGTTAATGCTGTATCAATCGGAACTCCTGATAATTGTTGGGTTTTTTGTTCAGCTCTTAAAGTCATATTGGTTACAACTTCTCCGGAACTTAATACAGTCAAGTCAACATTACCATTTGCTAAAAGAACTGCTTCAGTTAACAGGGCATTAAAGGAAGTATTAAACTGAAGAGCCTGCTCTGCAAGGGCAGCATCCTTAGAAAGAAATCCTGCTGCTAAGAATAATGAGTGCTCTTTCATAATGCGTAAGAAGAAAAGATTTAAATCAAGAGATTGACGGATAAAAAGATTTGGTGATTGTACTGCAGTACTCCTTTGTGAATCAAAAAGCATTATTAGATTATCCCTCCTTTGTACAATAGTAGTTAGTACATGTTATTCCATAATTTTAAAACAGTTACTGCCAGTACAAATAATATTACTAGAGTTCATCTTTACCAGGTCACAATCGCCATGCTGCTTATCGAATTCCGGCAGCAGTTAGCGGGCCGCGAATAGTTAGATTACTAAGAATCTTAGCCATTTCTTCCGGTGTTTCCCGGCACCCGTTTTCCAGCCATTCCTGAACAACTCCAAAGTGGGCGGAGGCGATATAGGAAGCGAGATATTCACTGGGTACAAGTAAATTTTCATTTTTAATAAATGGGGCGTAATTCTTTTCAAATAAATTATGCCACATTATTTTTTTAATTTTGTTTTGTAAGGCATATGCCCTTTCCAAAGGTACCAAGCAAAAGCTCATGATAGCCTGTGTGTACACCGGTACTAATCTAAATAAATAGTCCATTTTTTAATTCAGCATGTGATGCAGCTTATAGATAGGAGTGTGTCCGCATAGTAGATAATACTATTAAATCAGTTGTAGAGAAATTATTCTATACTATCCTATGGTAAAATCGAGAAAAGTCCGAGCAGAGTAAGGAGGAGGGAATAGTGAAAAGATACCTTCAAGCAGTTGGCATTTGGATGATTATTATTCCGATAGCGATACTTAACGGTGCATTAAGAGAAAGTGTGCTAATCAAACTCGGTGCAATTGCACTCCCTTTAAGTGGAATAATATTAAGCCTTTGCATTTTTGCTGTGGCATATTTTTTAATTCCTAAAATACATAGTTGTGACAGAAAAGAATACATTGCATTTGGTGTTATATGGTTCGTGCTAACAAATTTATTTGATTTGAGTTTTATTTTAATCGAAGGTGGTAATTTTACAGATTTATTGGAGGCATATAATTTTCTTGACGGAAACCTGTGGATTATTGTTGTCCTAACAACCTTGTTATCACCGATAATAGTAGCAAAAATTAAAAAATTGATTGATTAATAAATTTCAATTTAAGAAATCTTAACGACTTGCTTGGGGTTTCTTACACTTTGTTATTTGACGCTTGCTCTTAATTAGCAGGTTTTTCTTATATTAACTAGAATTAGTAAAGATATAAGAATATTGTTGATTTTCTAATAAAAACTGACAACAGGAGACGTCAACTTTTTGTAGATAATTTGGGATGCTACTCTGTCCGCCCTACCGATTTTTCTACTTTCAACTATTTGAAATACTCTTTCGGTGACATATATCTAAGTCAAGCAATCCAAGGAAGGAGGGCTAACAATGCTAATTAAGATTTTAGTTGTGGACGCTTCAGCATCTGACAGACTGATCATCAAAAATACGCTAAGCGAATATTGCGTATTAACTGCTTGCGACGGTGTGGAAGCTATGCGTGTGCTTGAGGAGCATGACGGGATTAACTTACTCATACTTGATCTAGACCTACCCAATATGAATGGGTTTCAAGTTCTCGAATCTCTAAAAGGGAACGAGCGTTTTCAGGAACTGCGCACCATAATATTGACTAATAATGATGAATTGGACAATGAAATCAAGGCTTTAAAGCTTGGTGCAGTAGACTGTATCCGCAAACCAATTCACAGGCATTCACTTAAAGCCAGAATTGATGTCCATGTTGCCCTTTTACGTGCTCAGCAAGCGCTGGAGCAGCAACTGGATGAACAGATGCTTGCCTTTGATATGATTTTCGATCAAGCCCCGATCGGCATTTCAATTTCTCATAGCTATGATCAGAAGCAGCTTGGTGGGTATATTGTAAGAATTAATTCCATGTTTGAGCAAATCCTAGGCAGAACAAAAGAAGAACTTATTTCTTCAGGTTGGGCAAAGATAACTCATCCAGATGACTTAGAAGAAGATATGAAAAATTTGAGAAGGCTCCAATCAGGTGAAATTAAGATTTATTCTATGGATAAGCGGTATATAAAACCGGATGGTTCCATCGTTTGGGTTCATATGGTTGTTGCGCCACTCACTCTACCAAATGATAATCAATTCAATCATATTTGCTTGGTCCAGGATATCACCGAGCGTAAAATGATTGAAAAAGCCTTGAATGAAAGTGAACGCAGCAAATCTGTTCTTCTTTCCCACCTTCCAGGACTTGCTTACAGGTGCAATTATGATCAGGACTGGACCATGCAGTATGTTTCCGAAGGCTGTTTTAACCTCACGGGTTATCCCCCGGAGAACCTGTTGTACAACAGAGACTTATCCTATAATGATCTCATCTCCCCCGAATACCGCGAGGCCCTATGGAATGAATGGGCTCGAATCCTTGCAACAAGGCAGCCCTTTAAATATGAGTATGAGATTATAACTGCCAACGGCGAGAAAAAATGGGTTCTTGAGATGGGGCAAGGCATATATAACGATGATGGTGAAGTTGAAGCGCTGGAAGGAATCATTCTTGATATATCAGATAGGAAAGCAATTGAAGTCACCCTAAAATATAATAATGAGCGCGATAGATGGACAGGGTTGTATAATCGGGACTATATGGTGCCCTTTCTGGAAAAGGATATCAAGCAAAAGAATAAATCAAAAAAAGCGCTCATTGGTATTAACTTAAGTATGGTTCAGGTCTTGATAGCCAATTATGGGTTTCAGTATTCTCAGAATTTGATAAAAAATGTAGCTGAGGCCCTTAGTCAGCATTGTTCCGAAAACCGTTTTTTGTTCCAACCACGTGAGAATCGCTTCATTTTCTATCTCTCAACCTACAAAGATAAAAACGACCTTATTGATTTCAGCGATGTCATTGTAGAAACTTTAGAATCCTTACTAATAACGGAAAGAATAGGCTGCGGGATTGGGGTTCTCGAAATTGAGCAGAGCCAAAATGAAGTCGATATTGATTTACTTCTAAGAAGACTCCTGATTGCTTCAGAAAGGTATGTCAGCTTGTTTGGAAAGGACTTTAAAATATGTTTTTACGACGAAGAGCTAGAAGCCTTAGTTAACCGCAAAAGGGATATTGTGGAAGCCCTTAATGTTATAGCAGGGAATGGCCATATTAATGATGACTTGTTTTTGCAGTATCAGCCGATTGTGAATTTAAGAACAGGTTCAATCTCCGGCTTTGAGGCTCTGGCCAGATTAAGGACAGAAAAGCTCGGACAAGTATCACCTTTAGAATTTATTCCCATCGCTGAAAAAACAAAGCTCATTCTCCCAATAGGCGAAAAAGTAATAGTCAAAGCATTTAATTTTTTAAACAAGCTTAAAGATCATGGATTTGATGAAATCGGCGTTTCGATCAACATTTCAATTATTCAGCTCTTGCATCCTGATTTCACAAACAGGTTGTTGGAATTAATAAGGGAGGTGCAGATTAACCCGAAGAATATTGGCCTTGAGATTACGGAATCGGTCTTTGCTGCTGATCATAAAAATATCAATAGTATTATTGAGAAACTCAGGAGAGTCGGGATGCACATAGCTATAGATGACTTTGGAACCGGCTATTCCTCTCTGTCCAGAGAAAACGAATTAAAAGTTGATTGCATGAAAATCGACAAATGTTTTCTCGATATGCTGTTGGGTACAAACCTAAATAAAGCAATAACAAGCGATATCATTTCTATGGCCCATAAACTGGGGCATTGTACCATTGCCGAGGGGGTTGAGCACGATATCCAGCTGCAGTATTTAAAAGAACACGACTGCGATAAAATACAGGGATATCTCATCAGTAAGCCCCTTGATGAGGAAGATGCGATTGATTTTTTGAAAATGTATGATATCCAGGGTGAACAATTATCAATAATGTCAAGTAAAACCATATAGTAACATTTCATTACTTAAACAAGGAGAATATGAGAACAGAATATGAAGAACTTTGCAATTTTGTTGCCGCTTATTGCGGGTATACTGTGGGGATCCGTCGGAGTATTCGTAAGAAAACTTACGGCTTTCGGGATGAGCAATTATACGATTTTGTCTACAAGAGTCCTGGGAGCGGCCATACTGCTCTTTATTGGAATTCTCGTTTATAATAAATCGCTTCTGAGGATAAAAATTAAAGACATCTGGATATTTCTTGGTTGTGGTGTCATTGCTATGCTGGGATTGAATTACTGCTACACAGAAGCGATAAACAGCTTGTCATTGTCGTTGGCAGCAGTGCTGCTTAGTTTGTCACCGGTTTTCGTAATATTTATTGCGACCATAGTTTTTAAGGAAAGTATTACCAAGAGAAAGATAGTATGCACATTAATTGCTTTTTTGGGATGTCTTATGGTAAGCGGAATTCTGGAAAGTAACGGACTTACATGGAGTGGATTTGGCATTTTTGTCGGCACCCTGGCTGCGGTGTTCTATGCCCTTTACAGCATTCTCTCCAAGCTGGCCATGGAGCGAAAATACAGTGTTTTTACTACAATCTTTTATAGCGTGTTATTCATGGGAATTGTACTTATACCGTTCACTGACTGGCATACAGTAGTGGCTTTCGCTGCTGCAGAGCCTTTAAGTAATGTGGCTTTCATGATTCTACACTCACTTTGCGCAAATGTATTACCGTATGTAGTCTATACGTTCTCGCTAAATTACGTGGAGGCAGGCAATGCTTCAATCGTAGCTGCAGCTGGAGAACCATCGGCTGCGATGCTTTTTGGAATTATGTTCTTTAGTGAGATACCGAGCTTCCTGGGCGTTACAGGACTTGTGATTACCATAATCGGAATCACGTTATTAAGTGCTCCGGAACGGGGGAAGGATACACCCAAGACGAAGCTTTAAATGATAGGTTTGGATGGATATGTTTTCTCAATAACCAATTTGACAAAAATGTCGATTATGAAACCTTCTTTAACGAGGCTCTGCAGATAAACTCCAATGCCACGAAAATTAAAGGCGTAATTTGTGGTTTCCCAAGTTGCAAGCTGCCATGCGATGGAGCACGAATTGTCTGCTTTTTATGACATTA
>JAAYOJ010000102.1 GCA_012520405.1 Peptococcaceae bacterium | reverse complement strand
CCAGGGTTACGAGCTGCCCGGCATGAAGGTGCTTGGCAACTTCCTCACCCGAGGCTTTGATATAAGAAATATCAGGATCGCGAGTGGCTGTCAATGGTGTAGGAACGCAAATAATAATAACGTCGCACTCGCTTAAACGATTAAAATCAGTGGTTGCACTTAAGGTTTTATTGGCGGCCAGCTCTTTAAGTTCTTCGTCTTTAACATCGCCGATATAGTTTTGACCGGCATTGATTTTAGCTGTTTTCTCGGGATTGATGTCAAAACCAAGCACCTTAAAACCAACCTTGGCTTTTTCTACAGCCAAAGGAAGACCGACATAGCCTAAACCAATAACACCAATTAAGGCCGTATGATCCTCAATCTTTTTTTTCAAATTAAATGCTATAGTATCTTGAGCGGTAATTACCGGGGTCATTTCCAGCATAGGAGTTCCTCCTTATATTTTCCCGTCTTTACTGTTTTCTCTGAAACCTGGTATTAGGGTGCGGATCAAATTTTCGATTTCATTTCTTTGCAGATAACTGCCTTGGTTGCGGATTGTTTCCAAGGTTTGAGCCAGGGTAGAGCTGTCAATGTTATTGGGCCTGGCTACAAAGATCCGCTTATGCTTGGTAGCTGTGGTCCCTTCCTCCTGGGTAAGGAGTTCTTCATAGAGCTTCTCGCCTGGGCGAATCCCGGTAAAGGTAATTTTAATATCTTTATCAGGTTCAAAGCCCGAGAGTCTGATTAAGTCCCGGGCCAGATTAACAATTTTTACTGGCTTGCCCATATCAAGAATAAATATTTCGCCGCCTTTGGCCATGGCTCCGGCCTGGATAACCAGCTGACTGGCTTCCGGAATGGTCATAAAAAAACGGGTCATGCGGGGATCCGTTACGGTGACCGGTCCTCCGGCACTTATTTGCTTCTTAAAGGTTGGAATTACACTTCCCCGGCTGCCCAGAACATTCCCAAAGCGGACAGCTACAAATCTGGTCGCCGATTTTTTATTGAAATCCTGAATTACCATTTCGGCGATTCTCTTGGAGGCACCCATAATACTTGTGGGATTGACTGCTTTATCCGTGGAAATCAGCACAAAGGTTTTAACTCCCACTTTATCGGCAGCGGCCGCCAGGTTGTAAGTTCCAAGAATATTATTCTTTAGGGCTTCTTCGGGGTTGCTTTCCATTAAAGGCACATGCTTATGGGCGGCTGCATGGAAAACAACTTGAGGTCTGTATTGGGTAAAGACCAGTTCCACTTTGCCCTCGTCTTTAATATCCAAAATCTCGGTCTGGACAGGATAGTCTTTGAGTTCTTGCTCAATATCAAAAATAGTGTTCTCTCCATGACCGGCCAGGATGATTTTGGCCGGAGAAAAACCGGCGATCTGCCGGCATAGTTCGGAACCGATAGATCCTCCCGCTCCGGTAACCAGGACGATTTGGTTTTTTAAGTAGCCCGCTACTTCCTCCAGATCAACGGATACGGGATCGCGCCCCAGAAGGTCTTCCACCTGGACTTCGCGTATGTTGCTGACGGTAATTTTACCGCTTAATATATCATGAACTCCCGGCATAATCTTCAGGGAAGTAGCTTTGGTTTCTTTGCAGATTTCTACTATTTCTCTGATAGCGTCGCCGGAGGCGGAGGGAATGGCGATAATTATTTCATCAATCCCATATTTTTTAACCACTTCGGGAATATCTTCCCGCGATCCTAGAACAGGAAAACCCTGAACCTGCAGATTTATTTTTTGTTTGCTGTCATCGATAAAGCCGACCGGCAGTCCTTCCTGAAAATCTCTGTTTTTTAGTTCCCTTAAAGCCAATACCCCTGCATCGCCGGCCCCGACAATTAGTATTTTCTTCTCATCCTTGTTGCGGACGGAAAAAATGGCGTTCTCCTGCTTTACTCGCTGACTAAAGCGGAGACCACCGACCAGAACAATAGTAAGCAGCAAAAAGAGCACGCTTACCGAATGGGGGAGGCGCTTGGGAGCAATAAAATATACTAAAGAAATTGTGATAGCCGCACCGACTGTAACAGCATAAACTATGGAAAGCAGTTCTCTTACACTTGCATACCGCCATATATTTTTATACAAACCAAATAAAGAAAAAACCAAAAGCAACACAATAGTTGCTATGATAGAAGCTTCCTTTATTGTTGGGAAATATTCTACTGGCAGGGTCTCTTCAGAAAAGCGAAGATAAAAGCTGCCGAATAAAGCAAGATTTATTAGAACGGCATCGGCCAACATAAAAAAAAGGGTTCGTTTGGGATGTGCCACTAACTTTTTCCGTCCCTTCCGGACAAATGTAGTTCGTTGTTTAACAGTTTACTACAGTTCTATTAAATTGACAATCAAGCAAAATACCACTTGCCCCACTTATTTTTTAGCGAGCAGGTGTTTCATTTTGAGGATACACCTGTCAGAAATCGCTTCTTGACTGCCGATAACCTTAAGCTCTATTTCGTCCTTAGCTTTAGCAGCCAAGCATTCCAAATATTTTTCGGTATGGGATCCAACTGTTGGCCCCTGGGGCGGTATAAGCAGTAGCGGTGTGTTTTGACAAGCGGCTAAAACAGCCCCGGCCAAGGCGTCGGGATAAGCTGTACCGTTAACCACGTACATCTTGCAAAATTCAGGATGAAAGGTATCTAAAACACAAGCTGCAGTTTCGTATCGGTTTTTACCGTCAAGGCGTCGGATTTGGTCCGAGGTAAGGCCTGTTGCTTCCGCAATTTGTTCCACCAGTTCTTCGGAAATTACTTGCTTACCTCCTGCCAGGTAAACAGTAGTGGGACATATTTGTCTCAAGGCATCGGCTGTAGCCGAAGGCAGGCTATTCCGGTCGGTCAGTAAAAGCGGATAACCTTTGGCTGCCGCGGCGGAAGCCAGGCTTACAGCATCCGGAATATCATCGGCATTGACAATCGCTACCCCGCAGCCCTCGGGAAATTGGGAAGCCGCTAAGGCCGCTGTTTCATACTTGTCGTTACCGGCTATTCTCTCAAAATCCTGGGTCCAATACAGTGTTTCTCTGATTTCTTGCTCTGCTTGGGTCGAAATTGCATTTTCTCCGCCCATGATAACAACCTTTAATGGTTTAAGATCCAATAATGATGCTTTAACCCTGACATCTAATTTTTCTTGGGGGTTAAGCAAGAGCGGAGCTTTATATTTCCGGGCCAGGCTTACGCCGGCCAAGGCATCGGAGTAGTCCTGAGCATTAGCTAACACAACT
>JAAYOJ010000012.1 GCA_012520405.1 Peptococcaceae bacterium | reverse complement strand
TTCAACCGTCCTCCAATTATGATAAGTATCAGCAATCTTATTTATATCTTCATCACTTAATTCTCTATGTCTTCTATCAACCATAGTTCCAAGTTTTCTTCCATCTATAAATAGTACTTCCTTTTCTCTGTTTCTAAATTGTGGATTGTTTTCCTTATTTCTATTTAATATCCACAGAGATACTGGAATACCTGTGGAGTAAAATAGCTTGTCTGGTAATGCTACTATGCAATCTACCAAGTCATTTTCAAGTAGGTTCTTTCTTATTTCCCCTTCGTTGGAAGTATTGGAACTTAAGGAACCATTAGCTAGTACTATTCCTGCTACTCCATTTGGTGCTAGGTGGTAAATAATATGTTGTAACCATGCATAGTTTGCATTTCCCTCAGGTGGAGTACCGTATTTCCATCTAACATCATCTACAAGCCTATCCCCACCCCAATCAGATATATTAAAAGGTGGATTCGCTAGGACATAATCTGCCTTAAGTGTTTTGTGCAAGTCATTATGAAAGGTATCATCATGATGGGGTCCTAGGTTGGCATCTAATCCTCTAATGGCTAGGTTCATTTTACACAGTTTCCATGTAGTAGAGTTTAGCTCTTGGCCATATATGGACAGGTTTTCCACTCTTCCTTGATGTTCTTTGACGAATTTTTCTGATTGAACAAACATACCACCACTACCACAGCAAGGGTCATAGATCCTTCCCTCGTAAGGCTCTATCATCTTAACCAAAGTTTTAACTACAGATGTTGGAGTGTAGAACTCTCCTCCAGATTTACCTTCTGCACTGGCAAATTGACCTAGGAAGTATTCGTATACTCTTCCAAGTAAATCTTTTTCCCCATTGTTGTGTAGCTTAATCGTTGATATTAAGTCTATTAATTCACCCAACCTTCTTTTATCTATCTCAGGCCTAGCATATCTTTTATCTAGTACACCTTTTAATGTGGTATTCTCCTTTTCTATGGCAATCATGGCATCATCTATATATTGGCCTATTTTCGGGTCCTTTGCATTGTCTTTTATATAATCCCATCTGGCTTCCTTTGGTACCCAAAATATATTCTCATATGTATATTCATCCCTATCTTCTTCAAAGCCTGCTCCTTCCTCTACTAGTTCATTGTATTTAGCCTCAAATTTATCAGATATATATTTTAAAAATATAAGTCCTAATACTACATGTTTGTATTCACTGGCATCCATACTACCCCTTAGTTTATCTGCTGCTTTCCATAGTGTTTCTTCGAAA
This sequence comes from Peptococcaceae bacterium, assembly GCA_012520405.1. Classification (GTDB taxonomy): domain Bacteria; phylum Bacillota; class Desulfitobacteriia; order Desulfitobacteriales; family Syntrophobotulaceae; genus JAAYMU01. The sequence goes on along the minus strand of JAAYOJ010000012.1, from coordinate 2,509 downwards.
CCAATTTTAGCTGTTGACATTTTAACTCCTCCTCTGTAAGTTCTCAAAGATTCTTCGCTACGCTCAGAATGACAAAGTTCCCACATCCTAAATTATTAAAAGTTGTGATCATCAAATACTTCAAATATTTCTTCTTCAAATTCATCTTGTTCTGGACCGGTAGATACCCAGTCTGGTAATACTTCATAATAGTGGGCCAGGGCTTCTATGGTCTTGTGAAGTACTACTTCGTGTTGTGCCTTTTCTAGTAATTCTATAATTAATTTATAGGTATCCATATAAGGATTTTTATCTACCATATCTAAGACCTCTTTAAATCTAGCAACTAATTTAGCCTTTTCTATATCCCTTTCTATGGTGTTGATTTCTTCCTTATCATAAATAGGGACTTCCACTATGTCATTTACTTCACCTATTAAAAATTGCTGCTCCTGCTTTTTTATGACAGGCTTTAAATCCATCTTTAACTTTTCTTTTTGAATTTCTAGCTTATCTATCTTATTTATTTCTTTGGAGAAATATTCTTTATCTAAGTTAAAGATTTCCTCTAATACAGGTAGATATTTTTTAGGGATATTCTGCCTACCTTTTATCCATAAATTTATATTTTGTTTTCTGATACCTAGCCTTTCTGCCAGTTCTACATGCTGTAAGTTATATAAATTTAGTATATACTCGAGACCTATCAAACATCCACCTCCGAATTTTCAGTTTATTGTCTTAGTCAATATATTTATATTGTAACCTTACTGATTGCTTAAGTCAACGCTTTATTCTAGTAAATTAAGAGAAATCGGGTAGGAGGTAAATAATTATTTTATTTACCGACCTCCCACACCACCGTACAAACGGATCACGTATACGGCGGTTTCATAGTTTACACTCTAACTTCAAGGTAATATTTAAGGAAACTTAAATATCCTTGTTTTTCAAACCTATCATTGTTTAAGGTTGTTGCAAGAATCCAGCTATTGGCCGTATGCCAATAGCTTTTTCTTGTATTAGCCCATTGCCAGGCTTTTCCCTTTTCTACTCCTAACTTCTGAAGATTTCCAAATTTTGTTCTTATCTTCTTCCATCTTTTCCATGTTATCATTCGAATTCTTCTTCTTAACCACTCATCTATCGGTTGCAATATGCTTTTCATATCTGCCAACTTAAAGTATTGAACCCAACCTCTAATTATTTGATTAAGTTTCAGTTTTCTTCCTTCTATGCTCATTCCGTTACTTCTACCTGTTACAACTCTTAATTTATCTTTTAGTTTGCTTATGCTCTTAGGGTGAACTCTAAATCTGCATTTTCCTTTTGTTCTGTAGAAAGCATAACCTAGGTATTTAATCTTATTCAGGTTGCATATTATTGTCTTTTCTTTATTTATCCTAAGTTTTAATTTACCTTCTATGATTTTACTAACTCTTTGGTATTGCCTATGTCCTGCTCTTTTACTTTTTGTAAATATCAAGATATCATCAGCATACCTTACAAATCTGTACCCCCACTTGTCTAGTTCCTGGTCTAGCTCGTTTAGCATAATATTTGCTAAAAGCGGACTAATTGGTCCACCTTGAGGAATGCCTACTTCATTCTTTATGAACATTCCTTTATCCATAATTCCTGCATTTAGGAACTTTTGAATCAATGAAAGAACCCTATTATCCTTTATTGTTCTTGATAGAATTTCCATTAGCATAGATTGATTTACTGTGTCAAAGAATTTTTCTAAATCCATATCGATAACATACCAATACCCTTGATTTGCGTATTCTTGGCACTTCTTCAATGCATCATGACATCCTCTATTGGGTCTAAATCCATAACTTCTTTCTGAAAATTTCTTTTCATATATTGGACTTAATACTTGAAGAATTGCTTGTTGGATTACTCTATCTGTTAGTGTTGGTATTCCCAATTTTCGTGTTTTACCATTTTCCTTTGGTATTTCTACACGTCTTACTGGATATGGTTTGTAGTTTCCTTTCAGTAGGGATGTTAGAATCTCTTCCCGGTGTGTCTTTAGGTATTCTAGAAGTTCATCTATTTCCATCTTATCGACTCCACCTGCTCCTTTGTTTCTTTTTACCTTTAGATAGGCTTTATTCATATTGTCTTTGGATAGGATTCTTTCTAACATTCCTTCTGCCGGTTTGTTAGTGTTGATGTTATCTTTTTCAATCATCCTTGAATCACTCTGCCCATTTCTGTGTATTTCGTGTTCCACACTATTTCCACAGTTGATGATGGTTTCTTTATTCAGTTTTCTGCATTCTAACGTGTTCTCAGTAATTTTCATTGATTTCATCTCCTATGATTCAGCCCTTCCTATGGTATCTAGATTCCCATAGTACTATGGCCTCTGCTGACTTCTCATGACAAATCTTATTTCAACCATGGTTCATACTCTGTTTTCCCATGTCCATGAGACCTCCCCAGGTAAGAACAACAACCTTCCTCCCATGCAACCGCCACATTTACTGTGTAGAGTTCAGGTAGTATTGGACTTCGTTTT
>JAAYOJ010000105.1 GCA_012520405.1 Peptococcaceae bacterium | reverse complement strand
TATAAGCAATCAGAAAGAAAAAAGCCCCGGCAAAGGCGGCACCCAATAGGCTCTGCCCAACTGGCGGTTTCCCGGTGGTAAGAGCATTAATCAGCCCTATGAGGGCAACAAGGACAACCAATCTATCCGGCAGGCGATAAGTATCAATATCTATAAAGGTTAAAGCCACTAAGAGCGAAATAAAGATAAAGTCTAATGCTAAGCCAAATAGTGTTCTCTCGGTAAGCAATAAATAGGTAAAAATAAACAAGAGGGCGGTGAGCATTTCTACCACCGGATACCTCCAAGAAATCCTCCGCAAGCACTTACTACATCTCCCTAGCAGCAATAAATAGCTTAACACAGGTATTAACTCCCAAGCGCGCAGAAAATAACCGCAATGGGGACAGTGGGAGCGGGGTTGAATAACAGATTTTCCGGCAGGTAAGCGAAAAATAACGACGTTCAGAAAACTGCCGCTAACCAAGCCTAAGAGAGCAACAAAGAAAACCAAAATATACTCCATAATTTTCCCCCGTTTTCTTTCCCTAATCGGAAGACCACAAGCACGACTCTTGATCCAAATCCTTATCATAGACTCTAACTTCCGCTGCCCTGCCGTCATCAGTCAGATATATCATAATTAAATTAGTGGGGGTAGGATAATTCTGTCCTGACGGCGGTAACTCTTGGAGACCAAATCCTCTTTTGTCTTCCGGCACGGATTGTTGAGTAACCGAAGCATCCAGTTGATTAATATAGGCCGGAATAAGTTTTGAGCATATAATTTCTCCGTTTTTGACTTCTACATCATCATTGGAAGGATAAGAACCATTTTCTATTTCATACCTGTCCAAAGCAGCCTTGACTTCTCTAGCGGTTATAATATCCGCATTTTCTCTGGCTTTGTCCGAGCTTCCTGCTAATCTGGGGATAGCAACTGCCGCCAAGACTGACAAAATTACAACGACCAGCATTACCTCTATTAAAGTAAAGCCTTTCTGCCTATGTCTAATCAAGGAACATTCCCCATTTCATTTATAATAATAAAATCAATAATTATTTATCTGATAATTCTGACAATTAACCTTAAATTCCATTTAAGCTATGGAATATGAGTACTTAAATCAAAAACCGGCAACAACATACCTACTGCCACCAAACCTATGAAACCAGCCATCCCTATAACTAATAGCTGTTCAAGCACTCTGGGATATTGTTCAAGTTTGTCCTCCAACTCTTGCTTAAAAACTTTGGCTAAAAAGTTAAACATTTCACCAAGTCTTCCCGACTCCTCGGCAATCCCCAGCATTTTGGCTCCGTCCGCAGGTAAAAAACTACTGTTTTCCAAAACGGGAGAAATTCTCCGGCCTTCCCTGACAGCAGTCTTCATTTGTTCCAAAAGCCGGATAAGTTCTTGACGTGAAAGAATACTCTCCAGTAACATCAAACAATCCAAAAGCGGGATCCCAGCATTGATGAATTTGGCAAAAAGGGCGCAAAACTGATGCAAAGCCTTTCCCTTCAATATTTGTTGCATTCCGGGCATGATCCAGGCCATTCTTTTTCTGTTCTTAAGCATAGCTATCGAACCCAGTAAAATAATCATTAGCAACAAATATGGTATACTGCTCCCTAAATGCATAAGCCCTCTTGTCAATATAGGCAATTGAGCATTTGTTTCCTGGAAAAGTTCTTTATACATAGGGAAAATTACGCTACTGAAAGTAAATAAAACCATTAAAGCCATAGCAAGAAGCAAGCAAGGATAAAATAACACACCTTTGATTTTGCGACTAAAATAATATTCTTCTTCCATTTGGTCCGCAACCTCGAGCAAGGAAAGGGCCAGGGTGCCGCTCCTTTCCCCGGCGGTAACCATGGCCTGAACGAAAGGCCCCGGCGGAGGAACAAATTCTTTCAGCGCGGTGGATAAATCAAATCCGGCCTTAATTTGGCTATAAACCATTAGCCATTGATTTTGGCAAAAAGAATTGCTTTCTTTAGTCTGCAAAATTTCCAGAATAGTCAGCATTGGTAGTCCTGCTTCTAAAAGAGTACCTATTTGACGCGCAATTCTGGCCCAGTATTTTTGCCCTTGGCGTGCCTGAGTCCGTAACCATAAACTATGAAATACAGTCGCCCGTAGAGAAAGTGGATAAAGATTACGGCTGCGCAGCCAATTTATGGCCATATCCTCTCCCTTGCAATGAATCAAGCCAGATTGCATCTTGCCCCGTTCATCTACAGCTTTCCATTTCCATAATTTCATCCAATATATCCCTGAAGCCTTTCTCTTGCTATCTGGGGTGAAATTAACCCTTTCTTGCCCAACTCTTCAACAGCCTTTTCCATAGACTGCATGCCGATATGAGCGCTGGTCTGGATAATGTTTTTAATTTGGTGGGTCTTATTTTCTCTGATCATATTCTTAACCGCTGTAGAAGCAATCAAGATTTCAAAAGCAGCCACTCTTCCCTTATTACCTACCAGCGGAAAAAGCTGTTGGGCTACAATACCCTGAAGAACAGATGCCAACTGTATACGTATTTGGTTCTGTTGATGCGGAGGAAAAACGTCGATTATGCGGTCAATGGCCTGAGCCGCGTCATTGGTATGGAGGGTGCTGAAAACCAGATGCCCCGTTTCAGCGGCTGTAATAGTCATAGCGATAGTTTCCAGATCTCTCATTTCTCCGACTAAAATAACATCCGGATCCTGGCGCAGGACTGCCCTTAAGGCAGTGGCAAAAGACTTAGTATCTCGCCCCACTTCTCTTTGGGTAACCAAGCACTTGCAATGTTGATGCCAATACTCAATCGGATCTTCAAGCGTAATAATATGACCGGAACGAGTATGATTGATAAGGTTCAGCAAAGAAGCCAGGGTTGTTGATTTACCGCTGCCTGACGGACCGGTTACTACTACCAGACCCTTAAGCAAAGAAGCAAATTTAACAATGGCCTGTGGCAATCCGAGTTCTTCAGGAGTTAAAACAGCATATGGTATTATTCTAATCACTAAACTAGAGCTACCCCTTTGCTTAAAAGCATTGACCCGATATCTTCCCAGACTTCCAAGACAGTAGGAAAAATCCAGTTCCCCTCTTTCTTCCCAAAGACGTTTTTGCTCCTGATTGGCCAAACTCTCAATATAACCGGTGATTATTTCATTACTCAACACTTCAGTCCCTAAGGTTTTAAGATCACCATCAATGCGAAAAACGGGTGGACTGTCTACCGTTAAATGTATATCTGAAGCTTTAAGCTCCCGGGCTTTCTTAAACAATTCTTCAATTGCCCACATTTTTTCTCCTTTTTTCTCAAACTCCTTCTATGAGGCTTATTACTTCTTCCAGAGAAGTCCATCCCTCAGCGACTTTAATTAAAGCGTCATCCTTAAGAGATGGTATGTTCAAAGAACGGGCCAACCTATCGATCTCAAGAGCGCTACCTTTATTAAGTACCAACTCTTTAATCCTATTATCATAATTCAGGTATTCGTGGATTCCTATCCTGCCCTTGTACCCGGTACCCCGGCATCTGGAACACCCACCAGGCCCGTAAATATAATCAATACCTTCCCAATTAAACCCATGCTTGAGGCCCAAAGGTACGGTTCTTTGTTCGCGACAGAAAGGGCATAACCGCCGTACCAGTCTTTGGGCAATCACCCCACAAACAGAAGCTGCCACTATGTAGGGTTCAATATCCATTTCTAACATGCGAGCCAGGGCCTCTGCCGCAGTATTAGTATGCACTGTAGTTAAGACCAAATGCCCGGTTAGGGCAGCGGCTGTGGCGATTTTAGCTGTTTCTCGATCTCTGATTTCACCAACCATAATAATATCAGGATCCTGGCGCAAAATAGCCCGTAAGCCCTGGGCAAAATCAAGCCCGATTTTAGTATTAACCTGGGCTTGGTTAACCCCAGGGAGACGATATTCAACAGGATCTTCAATAGAAACAATATTTAGACTATCAGCCTGCAATTCTCTAAGCAAAGCATAGAGAGTAGTGGTTTTCCCGCTCCCAGTCGGTCCCGTAACTAAAATAAGTCCGTGGGGCTGGAGCAAAAGTTTCCTTGCCCCCTCTTCCACATCTTTTCTCATTCCTAACTCAGCCAAAGATAATTGAGCGGTTTCGTAATCCAGGATACGGGTCACGACCTTTTCCCCATAAACAGTATTAAAGGTGGACACTCTGACATCAATTCTTTTCCCGAAAAGATCGAGCACAATTCTACCGTCTTGCGGGCGACGCCTCTCAGTAACATCCATACCCGCCATAACCTTTAATCTGGCGGTAACGCTTCTGACAAAAGCACTGGACAAGATAGTTTTAAGTTCCAATCTCCCGTCAATCCGAAATTTAACTTTAAAGGACTCTTCCCCAGGTTCCCAGTGAATATCACTGGCCATCTCCTTTACAGCCTGATTAAATAGAGAATCCACCAATCTGACAATAGAACCCTCATTGCCGGTAACAGCTTTTTCTTCAATTTTCCAAACATTTAGAGGACCTTGATAATTATCAGTTGAATCTCCCTGAGACTGTTGGATAGTATAGAACTCACGAATAGCAACCTTTATCTCTTCAAGGGTAGCTAAATAAGGTTCAGTTTTATACCCGCTATAAAGTTCAACATCCTCCATAGCCCTTCTGTCAGCCGGATCAGCCATAGCGACACATAACCTTCCCCTATTAATTTTAAAAGGTATAAGGTTGTATTTTATCGCCAACTGCTCGGGAATAAGGAAAGCGGCAAAGGAATCAACTCCCAGCTCGCTAAGCTTAACTCTTTTCACCCCATAGTAGCTGCTTTTATGTTGTAAAATTTCTTCATCGCCTAAAAAGTTATGTAGAGCTTCATGTAAAGCATGTCCTAATTTGATCTGTTCTTGCAGATAATGGTTTTGAGCAGAGGAAATATGCTTGTTCTTGACTAAAAAATCCAAAAAGGAAAGATCAGATATGTCCGGCATTATTTGTACAACTCCTCATAGTGGCTAATAACTAGCTGGCCAATATCATTTAATATTAAATAGCCGGACCGGCTTTGTCCGGCATCTTTAAACTTGGACTTGGAAATAACTTGATAGCCAGAGGTGTCTCTATACACAGTTACTTCTATTTTTCCTTGGCCCAAATCCCTACTCCCGCCTCCCCAGCCAGGGTCTGCTGTCAAATTCGCTTTAGCCCATTCCAGCCCACTGTCAGCTAAGTAGATAGCCTGGATCTTATGAGCTTCATAGTTTGCCATTTTTTCTTGAGCCTGGGCTTTGTGATAACTAATACTGCCCACTCCGAGCAAAAAAGTAATAACCAGAAGAATTAATAGGGAAGCATAGCCTTGCCGGTTTAAGGATTTTGTCCCCATCTTTGGCACTTTTGCCTCACATACCTCTCCCATTCAGCATTTTGCTTTCCGTAGCATGCTTCAAGTTTAATAGCCCATAAACCGGGGCTAACTTCTCGACAATCAAAATTAATCAGTGCTGAAGCAATTGGATTAGGAACCCCCAAATGTTCTCTATATAAGTCCAACTTGCCGTCAAAATCCTTATCTGCTAAGTAGTAGTAATCGGTATATTTGTTCTGCACAGTCTTATAAGTTACAATTAGAGTGTTGTTTTGCCAAACAACTCTTTCACTAACATTTACCGCTGAGGTCAAGACTTCCCCAGCCCGCAGAAGAGAGTAATTGATTTCTGAGCTAGCGGCTACATTTTGAACAAGCCGATACTGACTGACAAAAAACTGCAAAACAATCCCGGCAATAATTCCTAAAATCACTAATGAAAGGATTATTTCCAGCAGAGTTAGGCCTTTATCGACGGAAAATATATTTGACATTTTCATTCTATATATCCTATAATTTTTCCTATTATTTACATATTTTACACTATCTGCTACTAAGTTCAAGCTATTTGTGATTAATTTTTCCCTTTTTCACCAAGTCTTTATTTGACAATCTCCTGGTTTTGAGAATATAGTGATAATTAATAAAATTAATACTTTAATAAGCGTTACTCAAATTATGAATGGGTGTAGGGGGGATGATCATGGCTCTGGCGCATGAAATTATGGTAAATCAAGTAATATCCGTCTCCGAACAAGATTCGGTTAAAACAGCCTTGAAAGCTCTCTTTGAGCATCACATCAGCGGTATACCTGTGATCAACTCCAGGAACGAACCGGTGGGCTACATCAGCGACGGCGATATTATGAAATATATCGGTTACCGTGATCCATCAGTGTTCTTCTTCGATCTGGCTATTTACCCCACATCTTGGATAATGAGCCAGTCTTTTGAGGAAAAGATCAAAGATTTGCAAAACTTTAATGTCATGGATATTGCCACTAATAAAGTGATAACTGTTCAATATAACGAAGAAATCGAAAAGATAGCCAAAGTTTTAGGAGACAAAAAAATCAAACAAGTTCCTGTCGTCAAAGATAAAAAAATGGTAGGAATTATTAGTCGTGGGGACATAGTGCGCTATATTGTAAAAAATTTTTTGGATTCATGAGATTTAAAAGTTATCCCTCATTTTGAAATCTATCCCTTATAATATAAACATTGCAATAAATAGCTCCTGCTTTTTCCTCTCTCTAACCAAGACACTTCTACAGATATCTCTAGAATATCTTCAGTTTCCTGCCGAATTACCACCCTACGTCCGAATTTTCCAATTTGCTCCTCTTCTTCTTGCCCGTTAGGATCAACACTTACATTGCCGGCCTCCAAATCAGCCACTGTATAATCCACTGCCGAACTGGCAAGATTAACGGCCTCAAGATAGTTTTCAGCCCTCTGTTGAGCATGCACCGCTGAGTTGTGAAAGCTCATAACTGTCAGTAACCCTATGCTAAAAATGAAGAGGGCAAACACTATATCCAGAAATATAAACCCTCTATTTGGGAAAACACTATCCTTAGACATTATTTACCTCATAACATTTTACCCATAAAAAATATGCAAACTATAGTTTGCATATTTTACATTTTTTTCTATTTTCCTGCATTATTATTTTAATTTTTTTATATTATTTAAAAACTTTTTCCCAAGCTTGCATAATTTCTTGATCGGTACAGTCGGTGACGACCATAGATTTTCCAATGCCAACAGGCAAAACCAGAATTTTATTGCCGGCTTTATTCTTTTTGTCGGCAGCCATTAAACTTAGCAAATCCTTAGCAGCACAAGGTGGAATATTTCTAGGCAATTTCAACTTATCCAGCAGGCTGATAATCCTGGCTAATTCTTTCTCCGTCAGGAGTCCCCTATCTCTTGCCAGATTAGCAGCCGCAGCCAAACCGATACTTACTCCCTGACCATGGCTAATCCCTTTATAGGAATCCGCCGTTTCCAGGGCATGCCCAAAACTGTGCCCTAAATTAAGCAAAATTCTTATGCCGTGCTCTTTTTCATCTTCCGAAACGATTTTGACTTTCACAGCTAAAGAGCGGGCAGCCAATCTGGATAGCAAGTCTTGATCATGGTTCCGGATGGCATCTGCGTGACTCTCAATAAAATCAAAAAGTTCAGGGTCGGCAACCATCGCATGCTTAACTGTTTCCGCCAGGCCATTTTGAATCTCCGACCAAGGAAGAGTTCTTAAGGTGCTAAAATCGGTCCAAACAGCTTGAGGAGGTGAAAAGGCTCCTAGAAGGTTTTTGCCGCAAGCATGATTAACCGCCACTTTGCCGCCAATACTGGAATCCACCTGGGCCAGCAAGGTAGTAGGTATTTGGATATATCTGATGCCCCGATAATAAATAGTTGCGAAAAAACCGGCCAGATCTCCGATAACACCCCCGCCGAGAGCGAGCACCACACTGTCTCTGTCCGTCCTGAACTTAACAGCTTCTTCAGTTAGGCGGGCAATTGTAGTTAGCGATTTCTCCTCTTCACTATCAGGTACGGTAATAAGGTCAGTCCGGAATTCTTTTAAGCCTTTTAGCACTCTTTCGGCATATAAATTCGCTACCCGGTTATTGGTTATAAGCAAATAATGGGCTTTGACACCAAACTTCTCCTCAAGATAAGCTCCCAGTCCTTCTAAAGATGCATTCAAAAAGATTGGGTACCCATTAGAACCGCCAACATTTACTTGTTGTAACATGGTAAATGATCTCCTTTCAGATAAGCGCTAATCGCCGCTGCGATTGCTACTGGGCTTTTTCCCGAAGTATCAAAGGTAACACAAGCCTTATTATATATGTCCTGCCTTTCCAGCCAGAGCTTAGACAATTCTTCTTGGGACCTGGCAAGCAAAGGACGCTCACTGCGTTTCTTTACCCGCTGTAAGGCAAGCTCGAGAGGGACATAAAGATGGACAAGCACTCCTAATCTTTGCAGCGCAGCCCAATTATCCGGATTTAAAACCAGTCCTCCGCCAGTGGCAATCACAGTATGATTGATGTTTACCAGTCTCTTTATAAGGAGGCCTTCCTCTTGACGAAACCTTGCTTCTCCATATTTTCGAAATATTTCAGGGATAGAAAGACCGGTCAGGTTTGCGATTTCAGTATCGGTATCTAAAAAGTCCCAATTCAGTTCTTGAGCCAACAGTTGGCCTATACTGCTTTTGCCTGCTGCCATAAAGCCGATTAAGATAATATTTTGAGCTTTTAATATAATAGGGCTGCAGTCCTTCATCTAAACAGTTCACCGCATCTTTCTTCTAGCTTGCTACATCTTCCAGCCTTATCCTACCCATCACCGGAGCGACGATCACATTTTTCTTCGAATTGCCGGCCGCTAACATCACTGTCCCCCCTATGCTAGGGGCGCCGGTGGGTAAAAAAGTTAAATCGGGCGGACTATTATCTAAACGTACATGAGGGGGCAAGTCAACGCTACGTATGAGCTTACTCTCTTTATATATCTTATATTGATTAGCATAGGGAAAAAATTTTACTTTATGCCAGGTATTGCTGGCTATGGCTGCCTGCTGGGTCTCCCGTAAATCGTCCAGCAAGCCGTTAGCAGCTATCGCCAGATTTCTGTCAGGAATACTATGAGGAAGGCGAATAAGCAAAGTATAGCTGGCAGCTGTGAGCAATACCAGCACGAGTAAAATCTCAAGTAGGGTATAGCCAAAACTTTTATTGTTTATGGTCATGACTCTCCTCGCCATTCTGATTTGTAAGCAAGGCCTGACGCATAAGCTCCAGAGGTGCTTCTCGATTCAGCCAGATTTTCCAGGCCAGAGCGCCCTGATAGAGCAACATTTCCAAACCATTCCAAGTTTTGCAACCCTGATGAGCCGCTTGGGCCAAAAAAGGAGTAATTGTTGGACTGTATATAAGATCAACTACCCAAGCTGCCGGGTTAATTCCTTCTATGCTAAACGGGTATTGTTCACCTTTTAAGCCAAGGGAGGTAGCCTGAATCAATAAGTCTACTTCCTGCAGCCAATCACCGGGGGCAAAAACTCCCCATTCGGTGTTTCCTCCCAGACTAGCTATTTGCCTGACAAGATTCTGAGCCTTGTTGAGAGTACGGTTCAGAACTAAAATACTGGCTTTATTCTTTAAGAGAGATACTGCAATAGACTTAGCAGCCCCCCCTGCCCCTAGTAAAACAACTTTTTTTCCGGCCAAACTATAACCTCTATCCACTAGGGATTGGACAAAACCGTCCCCATCGGTATTAAACCCTTGCAATAGCCCGTCCGTAACCTTCACAGTATTGACAGCACCAATTGTTCTTGCTTCAGGAGTTATAAAATCCAACAAGGGTAGAATCTTTTCTTTAAGAGGATAGGTAACATTCCAGCCTGCGTAATTGTTTTGCCTTAAATAATCGAGACCCCGGCTCAGTTCATGTATTTGGAGTGGCAATTTATGATACTCCGCTTTAAGGTTTAAGGCCTTGAAACCCGCTTCGTGCATAAGAGGGGAAAGAGAATGCTCAACCGGAAAGCCAATTAGAGCATACTTACTTATCATGATATCTCCTAGCTGCCATATCCTGGCGCGCAAATTTTCTGGTATAATAAGTTTTTCGACCAAAGAGTCTTTCCAGAAACCTTAAGACTTTGGTTCCACCAAATTCCTGTTCATCTATGGGCATGAGCAAAATAGTTTTCATCCCCATCCTCTTGCCACCTAAAACATCAGTAAGCAACTGATCTCCGACAACAGCAACCTGCTTAACCCCTAATCCCAAATGTTTGAGTCCCTTCCCAAAGCCTTTTTTTCCGGGCTTGGCCGCTTGACACACGTACTGTATCCCTAATATGTCGGCCACCGCAGCTACCCTGTCCGGTTGCCGATTATTGGAGACAATACAGGCTTTTATACCTTGAGCTTTAATTTTATGGAACCAGCTTACCACTTCACTGCTAAGTGTTCTGTCATTCCAGGGAGATATCGTATTATCCAAGTCAAGCAACAAACCCTTAATACCGTTGTTTATCAAATCTTCAACCGGAATATTTTTTAGAGACTCATACTGAAAATCGGGTCGTAAAAGACGGATAGTATTCTTGTCCATTTTCCTTTTCCTACACTTCTTGTATTTCTTTTCCTAAAAAAATTATGTTTCCAAATAATTATATATCAGTTGAACATTTAAGGGCAACTAATTATCCCTTTCCAACCAAATACCCATTAGTAATTTTGCACCTTTTAAATATTAATAAAGGCCATAATTAAAAGATAAACTAAGCAGCTATTATTAAAAAGCTGCTTAGTTATTCCAGTTGGGTGAAACATTTCCAATATGTTTTGTTTATACCAATTAGACTTTAAATTTTTGTACCAAATTAGCGAGGTCCTGAGCCAGCTCAGCTTGGTTTTGGGCAACCCGGGCAACCTCTTCCATAGCTTTGGCTGTCTCTTCAATATTAACAACGATTTCCTCCGTATTGCCGGCGGCTTCGTTAATAGAGCCCGCTACAAATTCCAATGAACTATTGACTTGTTCTACGGTAGCCAACATCTGCTGGGAGGTAGAGGCGTAATTTTCCACTAAATCTCCTATAAGGTCTGCATCACTGGCATATTGCTTTCCGGTCTGCACCATGGTCTTATAATCCGCTATAACTTTTTCATCC
>JAAYOJ010000160.1 GCA_012520405.1 Peptococcaceae bacterium | reverse complement strand
TTTGTGGCTAAGCTTCAGACTTACTGCCAGGAAAGAGATGCGATTTTTCTTTTTAGCTTGGAGCCAGCTAAACAAACTGTTTATGAGCAATATTTGCCCAAAGGGGTTAATTATAAAAATGACCGGGTAAAACTAATGCTAAGCGGTCTTAAGGATAAAAATATTAATAGTGTTTACACCGCGCCTGCTTTGATCGAGGCCAGCAAACAAACGCAAGTTTATAATATTAAGTATGATGCCGGGCATTGGAATGATCATGGAGCCTTTATCGGGATTTCCCATATGCTTGAGACTTTGCAGAAGGATTATGCTTCTTTAAACCTGCCTAAGAAGGAAGACTTTGATATTTCCTATGAGTTACGTACTTCTCTGCCGGTTTCTTATTATCCGATTAAGGAGAAGGTCCCGGTTTATACTTTGAAGAACCCTCAAGCCGTCCGGGTAGACACTTACAAAGATGAAATCAAGACGAACGAAACCGGTTGGTACTATTCTCACTATAAAAATCCCCATAAAGCTTCAGCGCCTAAAATCCTTGTTTTTATGGGTAGCTATTTTTTAAACAAAGAAAAATTTTTAGCGGAGAGTTTTTCGGAAACTATTTTTGTTCATAGTTATAAAAATATCCAGGATCTTGATTATTACTTCAATATATTTCAGCCTGATATTGTGCTCTTTCAAACAGCGGATTATGCAACAAAAAATACATACTATCCCCTAAACTTAATTCAAAATGTTTATTACAATCCTGCTTATAGTACTAAGCAAAACTTAGCGACTGCTGATTTTATCAGTATTGCTGCCACTGCAGGGCAGGAATGGAAAAAAGCTGCTTTAAACAGCAGTAAGCAGCTTATCAACTTTACCCTTCCTGTATCCGGGGCCCGGATATCTTATGCCTACGCCCAGATTGACGGGAAGATATATGATTTTAGAGTGGTTTCTGAGAACAACAGGCAGATAATCAGCATAGTTTTAGATAAGGATATTATCTTGTCTGCCCGGAATATACAGCTAATACTTATTTCCGCAGATGAGACTCAACAACAGGTGATTTCCCTTAAATAATTATTTTAGATCATAATCAAATTTATGAATTATTTTTTTGCCATACTTGGTATAGCTCCATGTAACAAGCAGAAACCAGGTAAGATAAACAATTATGGGATAAATAATAGGGCTGGATTTCCATTGGAAGATACCCAAATTTGCTAATACATTAGAGAAAAAGACACTATAGCAGGAAGCAACTACAGCAAATAGGTAATTCCACGGTTTTTTCCCCGGTAAAAGATAAAGAAAAATGATAAAAAAAACAGTCCAGGCGATTGGCGGCAAAAAAGGGATCCCTAAAAAATGAAAGGGACCATAATTTTGAAAACCTCCCGCCCCCGTAAGTTTGTGGATCAGAATTACTACAAGATTCAAGATACCGCCGTAAAAAACTCCTAAGAGAGCGAGTTTTCTAATATGAGTGCGAGGAACAAGTACTATCATTATTACAGCCAGGATAGTTGTATAAAGCAAATATATTGAGTGTAATGGAAAATTCATTTTTGACTCCATCGCTTTTCTTTTTCTTATTACTATTATTATTTATTTATTACACTCTAGTTATGCCCAAACATAATATTTTAATTGCACACCAATCCGTCAGCTTATTAGCTAATTTCTTTGATTTTTTTGTAAAGTGTATTGCGGCTAATTCCCAATTCCCTGGCTGATTTGCTTATATTCCAGTCGTTTTTTTCTAAAGTATTAAGTATTATGGCTTGTTCTTGCTGTTTGAGGTTTCCAGGATAGATAGTTGTAGAATTTGTATTCTCAGTTAAATAGGAGGGTAGAACATCTGCTGTAATTTCATTGCTCTCTGTAAAGACCACGGCATTTTCAATGACATTGATTAATTCTCTAACATTTCCCGGCCAGTCATATTTAGTGAGAGTTTTCATTACTGCCTTGCTGACTTTAAGAGAAGGCTTGTTCATTTGTTGGCAAATTTTTTGAACATAATAGTAAGTAAGCATAGGAATATCCTCTTTTCTTTCTCGAAGAGGAGGGAGTTTAATATTGATGACATTAAGGCGATAAAATAGGTCTTCACGAAATCGCCCTTTTTCGACTTCCTGTCTTAAATCTCTGTTGGTGGCTGCAATTATGCGGACGTTTACGGTCCTCGGCTTGTTGCTGCCGATGCGTATTATGGTTTTATCCTGAAGAAATCTAAGTAAATTTACCTGCATTTCCAAGGGCATTTCGCCAATTTCGTCAAGAAACAACGTTCCTTCATCAGCCATTTGTAGCTTGCCCATCATTCCGCCTCTTCTAGCTCCGGTAAAAGCTCCTTCTTCATATCCAAATAACTCGCTCTCGATTAGACTTTCCGGGATAGATCCGCAATTGATAGGCACAAAGGGACCTTTTCTTTTGCTTGCTGAATGAATGACTTGGCTAATTAGCTCTTTGCCGGTGCCGCTTTCACCCTCTATTAATATGCTGGAATTTACTTGAGCAGCCTTTAAAGAACGTTCAATTATGTTAAGCCACTCTTTTGATGCACCAATTATTTGATTGGATATAGAATTGGTATGATTATTAGACTTTAAATTGGAATTGGAGATAGAGACTATTTTATTGGTTTGCATGGGCTCCAAGAACAAAATTGTATTGGAGTTATTTCTAGTATTGTGTTTTTTTACCTGGCATTTGATCTTCTGGTTCTTTGTTATTAGCTCAAGTTCCATATTCGAATAATTAAATTGAGTTAGACATCTGTTTTTATCTTCAATAATTCGATGGTAGGGGAGACCGGTAATATTTTCTTTGAAATCAGCTTCCAGTAGCTTTAGAAATTTTTCGTTAGCATTGACAATCAAACCCTTACTATCAAGTACCAGAGCATAATGCTCAACAGAATCCATAAATAAATTTAATATACTGTCTGTGCAAGTTCGATTATTCTTTTCTTTGAATAAATTATATTTATTCTCTATAACCTGGGCGCCTAATTTCACAAGGTTCTTATCGTTAGGGTTAAGTTGACCAAAAGGATTAGAAATACATACTGCGCCAACAATTTTGCCATCTAAATCATGAATAGGAATAGCAAAGCAGCTGCTGGTATGGAGGTGAGAGGAGTAGTGTTCATATCCGTTAACTTCAATAAGGTCGTTTTCAACTAAGGCGATACCTATGGCATTGGTTCCAATATGTTCTTCGCTGCATTTAGCGCCCACTGGTAAAAAAGGATAATCGACATTGCTCTTAGCATAAAGAGTATAACCATCAGGGGCACTTAACAGCACGAAAAATTGTCCTCCCAAATTGCACAGTTCATCGAGGATCGGCTCGGAAACTGATACTAGATCCCGGTAGTTTTGGCGTTTTTCTTCTAATAGAAAATTGTTCAAAACTTGATCGGTTTTTAGGGGATTAATGCCTGGATCAATACCTTTACACCGTTCCCAGGACCTTATAATATGAGGGCGGATGTTGGGGTCTAAAATAATCCCATTTTTAATAAAATTGTCCCAAGCTTCCTTTTGTAAATAGTTCTCATCTTTAATAGGAATAGCAGCTTTCACCAAAATCACCTCGGTTTGTAATAAGCCGATGAGAATTGCAAAGAGTGTTTTTTATCAAGCACTATAATTATAAATATTTTTCCTCCTCATTTACTAGTATAATACTTATATGGATTTATTTACAATATACTATTTCAATTATATAGTTTTTTGAGGGGAAATTAACCTCAAATAATGTTAATTATTTGAACACTGCTTAAAAAGGTGACATATTATTCAGACAGGCATGCTGATTATATCCATGAATTAACAGTACTTACAGTTATTTTCTATTTGGCACTGTTCTTGCAATATTCTAAATATTAGGAAGTTTCGGACATAAACTGCTTTTATATGTATTAACTTCATACTATACAAACTATCAAAATTTTAGCTGAAAGGAGGGTAGAGCATAAATCAGGTGGCAACAACAGGCAAGGAACTTCCGCAAATATTAGAAAAGATGGTGATTGAATGAACGATTTATTGGCCCAAAAAAGTGGTCGGTATGAATTTACGGTTGTTTTACTCTGCTTTTTAGGCTGGGGTCTTGTATTTATGGACAGATTAGTGCTGTCCTGGCAGAGTCCTGTAATTATGGAATCATTACAAATTTCTAATACCCAGTATGGAATGTTAGGTTTCGCCACTAATATTTGCTATGTTTTTTCTGCCATATTTTTTGCAATTTTATCCGATAAACTGGGTTATCGCAAAAAGATTATTGTTCCCTTGCTGTTCTTTACTGGTATTGCTTCTGCGGCAGGGGTATTTGCCCAAGGTTTCTGGTCATTATTTGTTATTCGTTGTTTTGTTGGTATTGCTGAAGGGCCCATGCTGCCATTGATGGCCTCCCTGGTAAAAGATGCTTCCGCCGATAAACGTTTTGGCATGAATATGGGGATTGTAAACTGCGGCGTCGGCGCTATCGGTACCACTACTGGAGCCATACTGGTTACACAGCTGGCAGCGCGTTTTGACTGGCAGATGACATTCCTTCTTTCTTCGATTCCGACTTTTGTTATCGCCATTCTTTTCATTATCTTTATTAAAGAAATTTACGTTGCACCCGAGGAAAAGAAAGAGAAAGTTAATACCTTTGACGTGTTTAAGTATCGAAACATTATACTTTGCTCCATTATTGCTATTTTAGGCATGGCCGGATATTGGACCGGTATGTTGTTTGCACCCGTTTATCTAACTAGTGTTGTTAATCTTTCCGTACAAACCATGGGTTGGATGGGATCCCTCATGGGCGTCTTATACGTGGTTTATTGCTTTATCGTACCAACTGTTTCTGACAAGTTTGGGCGTAAACCCGTTTTAGCCATTGCCTTTGTACTTGCGGCTTTGTCGCCTCTCTGTATGTTCCTATTCTCCGGCAGTATGTTTTCAGTGGTCACTTATATAATCTTCGGCGGTTTTGCCGCTTCTATGACCCCGATTTATCATTCCTTGGTTCCTATGGAGAGTGTGGATGTTAAACTGATTGCTACTGCCAACGCGATGGTTATGGGTATAGGTGATTTGATCGGCACAGCAATCTATCCAGTAATAGCCGGTGGTATTGCCGATAAATGGGGTCTGTCCTTCATGATGCTGTTTGCTGCCATCTTGCTGTTTATTAACGTTATATTAGCTATCTTCCTCATTGAAACCCGTCCGCGCAAAAAGAAAATGGCTCAGTCAACCAGCACAGCTGCTTAAGTTTTCTGTTTACACTTACCCTGAGTAAAAACGGTTATTAAATTTAAATTCTATATAGTAGAAATGTAAAGAGGAGGTTATTAGCATGGAATTCTTTTTTACCGTACCACCTGCAATTACGTTTGGACCGGGGTGTTCCAAAAAAGTAGGCGAAGTAGTTACCCAGCTAGGTTATAAAAATGTATTTGTTGTTTATGATGCTGGGGTTAAAGCTGCCGGAATTGTGGACCCAATTATTGACGCCTTAAAAGCAGCGAATCTAAATATTGTGGAGTACGATAAAGTATTACCCAATCCACCCATCGAATGTGTTGAGGAAGGAGCTACTTTAGCTAGAAATGCCGGGTCTGAGATAGTTGTTGCTATTGGTGGCGGAAGCGCCATGGATACAGCTAAATGTGTAAATGTTCTGTTGAGCAATCCTTCACCGCTTTCTCTTTATGAGGGCGTCAACAACGTTAAAAACCGGACCAATCCATTTATTGCTATTCCTACCACAGCGGGGACCGGAAGCGAAGTTACCACTATGGCTATTATTACTGACGAAGCTAACAAAAGAAAGTTTGCCGTCCACGGCCAACACGTAGGAGCTGCCATTGCCTTAGCAGATCCGGAATTAACGTTAGGACTTCCTCCTTTTATTACCGCTACTACCGGAGTAGATGCCTTAACCCATGCTATTGAAGCTTATATATCCAAGATGAACATGGTTCCTACGGATGTAATGGCTTTAAAAGCTATTGAATTAATCATTAAAAATCTTCCGGAAGCAACGAAAAACGGCCAAAACCTGGAAGCCAGAAGCAACATGCTGCTCGGAAGCCTAATGGCCGGAATTGCCTTTACTAATGCCATGGTAACTCTGGCTCACAGTATTGCCCATCCCCTTGGAGCCCGTTGTAATACGGCACATGGTCTGGCCAATGCTTGTGTCTTGCCTTATGTTGTTGAATTTAATGCCCCTGCAGTCCCGCAGCGTATTAGAGATATCGGGGTAGCAATGGGTCTGCCGGTACAAGATTTATCCGACGGTGACGTAGCCAAGGCTGTAGTGGAAGCCCTAATTGCTTTAAATAAAGAATTAGGTATTCCTTCTTTGGAAGGCGCCAAAGTGCCCAAAGATATTCTACCGACGATTGCGGAAGACGCTATGAAAGAAGTTCCTACATTCTTTAACCCGAGAGAATGCACGGTTGAAGATGTCTTGGCTATTTTAAACAAAGCCTACTAATTCCGTGATTTTAAGAACCGTAAAAAGAGATGCTCTAAGGGGCATCTCTTTTTATGGCCCCATTTCCGTATTTGGCTAAATTATTTAAGGTAAAGAAAGCGGAATTGCAAAATTTCTACCTGGTAATATCTCCCTAGACTATTAATAGGACACATTTGAGGAAATTTGTGTATATTATAGCAGGGAGGTGTCAGTAAAAGAATGTCCATTAACATCAAATTTCGGCATAACCTTCCTCCACTAATCCACAGACCGGCGCCAGTTCCAGATTCGGAAACAAATTATTTACGAAACCTACCCAAAGTCCAGAATAATAAAGGGCGCCCTTTACATAGAAACCAAGATCAGGATAAGGATGAAAATATTAAAGAAATTCTCAAAGAGCTGGATGAAATGATCGGCTTAAAAATGGTTAAATCATTAATTCATGAACTCCGGGCCTTTGTAGAAATCCAAAAAAAACGTCAACGGGAAAATTTGGCAACTGAGCCTTTGGTTTTGCATATGGTTTTCAAAGGTAATCCGGGTTCCGGAAAAACAACCATTGCCCGTTTACTTGGCAAATTGTTTAAGGAGTTAGGAGTTTTGGAAAAAGGTCACGTTGTAGAATGCGAAAGGGCGGATCTCGTCGGCGAATACATAGGCCATACGGCTAGCAAGACTAAAGACATGATTAGAAAGTCTCTGGGTGGGGTACTTTTTATTGACGAAGCCTATTCGTTAGCCAGGGGAGGGGAGAAGGACTTCGGCAAGGAGGCTATAGATACGCTGGTCAAAGCTATGGAAGACCATAAAGATAACCTGATATTAATTCTAGCCGGTTATAGGTTAGAAATGGACCGTTTTATCGAAACCAATCCGGGTTTAAGATCTAGGTTCCCAATTCAAATTCATTTCCCTGATTATACCATTGATGAGTTATTTGAGATTGGCGAATTGATGTTGAGTAAAAGAGAGTATGAATTTACACCTGAGTCCCAAGCAGCTTTCCGCAGGTTATTGGAAAAAACAGTAGCTGAGCATCCTTATTCAGGGAATGCTCGCATGGTAAGAAATATTATCGAAAAGGCAATTCGAAAACAAGCTGTCCGACTCTATAGGCAAACAAATCCATCCCGAGAAGAATTAATTCGCATTATGGAAACGGATTTGGAGTGTGACGATCTTGATTATATTTAATTCGTATACAGTTACGGCCTTCTTGCTTAGCTAGGTAGAGTGCTAAGTCAGCTTCTTTGATAAGATAATTGAGATCTTCTTCGTTTACTGATGCTATCCCTGTTATACCCATACTGGCGGTAACCTTTAGCTTGTGGTTGTCATAGTGGACGGTCAGAGCTTCAATTTTACCTCGTAGTCTTTCCGCAATCTTAAGAGCGTCATGAAGAAATGTATCCGGGAGTAAGATGGTGAACTCTTCGCCCCCAAAACGGCCAAGTATATCAAAGGAACGAACATTTTTTTGGCATACTTAGGCTACGGCTTGAAGAACAACATCCCCTGCCTGGTGCCCGTACCTGTCATTGATTTCCTTAAAGAAATCTAAATCAAGCATTATTAATGATAAGGAGCCTTTGCTTCTGTTTAAACGTTCTAATTCGGTGGTACTGCGTTCTATAAAATATCTTCTGTTATTAATACCTGTGAGATCATCTTTAGTGGCCAAGCGGTTTAGTTTGCTCATCATTTCTACATAACGGGTAATATCAGTAATGGTGATTATCCAGCCAATGACCTTATGTTTATCGGTTTGAATAGAGGAGGTACTGATCGAGAAAAAGCATCTGCAATTATCCAAAACAGTATTAAAGACAATTTTTTTACCATTGAAAATTGAACGGGTAATGGATGTTTTTTCTTTAAATATTTTTTCTATATGCTTTCCCAGGGAATCAGAAGTAAGGGAGGGCAAGACTTTTGAAGCTGAGGGATTAAAATCTATAATCTTAAAGGCGTTATTCAGAATAATAATTGCGTCTGAAGTGCATTCAAATACTTTCTCTTTAGCCAGGGGCTTCAGCTCTAACAGGTGCCATTGAAAAAGGGCCAGCAGGAATAATATACTGGATATCGTAGCGGCAAACGGAACCCAGTTAAAATAGTAAGGGGAGACATTCAGCAAGTTCATAATAGCGGTTAACCAGGGAAGGAAGGAAGCAAAGAACATAACCAGGCATACATGACGAACTGGACCTGCTGTTTTTTTATATTGGGCTAAATACAGAATACTGGCACTCATCACACATATTGACAGAAAAATAAATTGAACTATATACCAAGGGCCCTTTTCCAGGTGTAGAACTGGAAAAAATGAATTGTACAAATATGTTTGGTCCGTATAGTATAATTGGTGGAAGCTATTGGTAAAACATATAATTAAAGTGAGGGCGGGAATTATAAAAATTCCTAGCCTGAAGGCTAATGATTTAAGCAGGGTAGTTTGAGCCGTATATTGCAAAGCCAAAATAAGCCATAAAGTGGGGATAAACAAAGCTCCAAGATGCTGAACCATATTCCAGAAAATCATGGCCTTAAGATCAGTATTGAATAATTCCATACCATAACCGAAGGAGTACAAAGAAACGGCAAAGCATATAAAAGCCAGGGTTTTGGTATAGGAAGTTTTCCATCGTAAGGAAATTAGGGCTAAAAAAAGTGTTAAAATAGAAGAGGCAAACATAAAGGCACTTAATAAAACATTTAACTTAATCATATATTACTCTCCGAATTTGCTAGTAACGAACTCTCCCTAAAATATACCATATTTTGGGCATAAAAAATTATAAATTACTATTAAATACAAATTTATAAATTATGAAGACTATATGTGGCTGACTCGGATTGCCAAGGGAATCAGCCCATATATATTGATTATTGCTTTTAAATGTTTTATTGTAGGAAGAAGGTTTTTAATAATGGAGGTAAAAAGTCATTGTTGTCAGATAATAATTTGCCCCTTGAGATTGCTGAGGCGCTTAACTTTGCAGAACAAGTTCTGGAAACACAAAGCCGTAAACTAAGTAAAGTTTTTGAACATAACCATCAAAAGCTACTACGGGCCTTTCAAGCCGCCCGGGTTTCTGATTATGATTTGCATGGTACTACGGGTTATGGGTTGGGAGATACGGGACGAAATAAATTAGATGAAATTGTGGCGGCAGTTATGGGTACGGAAAAAGCCCTAATTCGTCATCAATTTGTTTCCGGAACCCATGCTATTGCTTCTGCTCTTTT
>JAAYOJ010000185.1 GCA_012520405.1 Peptococcaceae bacterium | reverse complement strand
GAATCAAACTGCAAAGATAAAACCATCCTTACAACTATTGATAAAGCCATTAATTCGAGTATTGAGCTACGCAGTAAGAAAGAGCTTATTGAACGTTTTATTGAGCAAGTAAATGTATCCACCAAGGTAGATGAGGATTGGCGCAAGTTTTTAAATGAGCGTAAGGAAGCGGATATTTCTGCAATCATCAAAGAAGAAAATCTGAAGCCTGAGGAGACTCGCCGTTTCATGGACAACGCTTTCCGCGACGGAATTCTTAAAACAACCGGTACAGCCATTGATAAAATCATGCCGCCTGTATCGCGCTTTGGTGGTGGCAGGGCTGCGAAAAAACAAGGCATTATTGAAAAGCTGCTCAAATTCTTTGAGAAGTATTTGGGATTGGTTTAGATCGAGATAGTCGGATAAGAGTCTTTGCTTGTTTCTCTGGGATTATTGCAAGCCCAAGTTGCTCATGCTATACTGTCTTTTAAAGTTATCCGGGATAAATTGGAACTATAATATTACTTTCGTATTAGGGGGACAAAACAATGAGAATTGAAACCAAATGCCTGCACGAGGGTTATCATCCTCAAAATGGTGAACCCAGGGCTCTTCCTATTTATCAAAGCACCACCTACACTTATGATTCAACCGAACATATAGGCAAGCTCTTTGATTTGACTGCTCAGGGCCATTTTTATTCAAGAATCTCTAACCCTACTGTTTGTTCTGTAGAAGACAAAATTGCAGCTTTGGAGGGAGGCATAGGCGCACTCTGTACCACTTCAGGCCAAGCTGCTTCTTTAATCAGTATACTTAATATTTTGCAAGCCGGAGACCACTTTATCAGTGTATCTAAAATCTACGGCGGGACTATAAACCTCTTTGCGGTCACGCTTAAGAAATTAGGTATTGAATGTACCTTTGTGGACCCGGATGCTTCCGAAGAAACAATTCAAAAACAGTTCAGACCAAATACTAAGGCCGTATTCGGCGAAACAATAGCCAATCCGGCTCTGAGCATTTTAGATATAGAAAAGTTTGCCTGTTTAGCCCACAAAAACCAGGTTCCGCTTATTGTGGATAATACTTTTGCCACTCCAATTTTGTGCAGACCTATTGAATTTGGTGCCGATATCGTAATTCATTCCACAACTAAGTATATGGATGGTCATGCTGTACAGTTAGGCGGGATAATTGTGGACAGCGGTAATTTTGACTGGAACAACGGAAAATTTCCTGAATTAAATGAACCTGATGAATCCTACCACGGTGTTATCTATACCAAAGATTTTGGAAAAGCTGCCTATATCACCAAAGCAAGAGTCCAACTCATGCGCGACATCGGCGCTTACCCGGCAGCTCATGCAGCCTTCCTCTTAAATCTCGGTCTGGAAACCCTGGCCTTAAGAATGGAAAGGCATTGTCTCAATGCGCAAAAAGTTGCCGATTATTTAAACAGCTCCAGTAAAGTTGAGTATGTCAATTATCCCGGCTTGAAAAACAATGCTTATTATAACTTGGCTCAAAAATATTTGTCCCTAGGCTGTAGCGGAGTTATTTCTTTTTCTATCAAAGGAGGCCGAGAAGCCGCTGTTAGATTTATGGATGGTTTGCAGCTGGCTTCCAACGTTGTTCATGTTGCCGATATCCGCACTTGTGTGCTCCATCCAGCCAGTTCAACCCACCGTCAGCTAACCGATGAACAACTTGAAGCTGCGGGTATTACCCCCGGCTTGATTCGCCTATCCGTGGGACTTGAAAATATCCATGATATTCTGGAAGACTTGGAGCAGGGATTCGCTAGGATTTAATAAAAACCCTCCATAAGTTCAAGCAAAACTTACGGAGGGTTTTTAAATTGAATACGGACCGTGCTATTTATTCAATCTAATCAATCATCTGTTCCATAATCTCTACTGCTTTAGCCAGCTGGCTGTCAAACTGAGGCTTCTCAGGCAAAATAGTAGGTTTTTCATCTTTTTGCAAAGCTATTTCAACATCGGGGATAATACCTTTATCATGAATGTCATGCTTTTTAGGCGTTAGATACTTATCAGTGGTAAGCCGGACGCTGGTACTGCCATCGAGAGGAAAAACCGTCTGCACTACGCCTTTACCAAATGTTTTAGACCCAACCAAAGTCCCGCTTCCGTAATCCTGTACCGCTCCGGATACAATTTCTGCTGCTGAGGCCGTATATTCATTGATTATTATAACCAGGGGCTTATTGATGTATTGGGCAGTTGATTTTTGGGTATTCATATTGCCTTTATTATCAACAATATGAACAATATCCTCTTGTGGCACAAGAAAGCCGGCAACTTTAATTGCGGAATACAATTCTCCTCCGGGGTTATAGCGTAGGTCAATTATTAAGCCTTTATATTTGCTAAGATCTAAATCATACAATTGCTGTTCAAATTCGTCTCCTGTCTTAGCGGTAAAACTGGAAATATCAATTAGAGCGATATCCTGTCTACCGGGAAGGCTAGAGGCATAAACAGTTGGAACATTGATATTCTCTCGGATAAGGTTTACAGAGAATTCCTGATTAGTTTTAGGGCGATATACTCCAAGGGTGACCTTGCTTCCGGGTTCCCCCCTCATCATAGCAACCGCTTGATCTTGACTAATGGTTGAAACGTTGGTCTCATCAATTTTATTGATCACGTCTCCCGCTTCCAGCCCTGCCCTGTCTGCAGGCGACCCTTTTATCGGGCGTAGAATAACCAGTTGCTTCGGGTCGGCAGTATTCACAATTACCCCGACACCTCCAAAGCCCAGTTCTCCTTTTATGGAATTCATTAATATTTTGTTCTCTTGCTCATCTTGAAAGGAAGAATAGGGATCGAGAGAACTCACCATACCATCAATCGCACCGTCAATAAGCTTGGACAAAGGCGTCTCGTGTAGGTATTTACTGTCAATAAGATATACCACACGTACCAGCCTACCTAAGTTATCATAGTTGGTAACAATTAATGCTCCGAGGAGAATACTTAACCCTATACAAAGGATCAGGCCGACAGCAACGGCCTGTTTTAATGCTCTTTTCCAGTTAACCTGATTCGACAATGGTTTACTCCCTCATTTAACACATTAATTAGTTCTTACTTAAAAACAACATTATTCCAACCTAAAAAATCATATGTTTTAGGCCTTTGCTCGGACCACCGAAATACCGGGCCAGTCCCTTTATTATATGCGCATTATGTTTTAGAAATACCCCATGGGATTTACCGGTTCTCCATTTTTACGAATTTCAAAATGCAAGTGGGGACCGGTGCTCCAGCCGGTAGAACCAACTTTACCAATGCTTTGGCCGGGGGCAACCGTAGCGTTAACTGCAACTGAACGGGATGACATATGCCCGTACAAACTGGATATTCCATTACCATGGTCTATAATAACCGCATTACCATAAGCACCGTACCAACCGGAAAAGATAACTATACCCGACCCGGCAGCTACAATATTTGAGCCATGAGAGGCTCCAATATCCACCCCGGTGTGTAGCTTATGTTGACGAGTTATGGGGTGTGTTCGGTAACCAAAGGGGCTGGTAATAAACTTGCAGCCAGGGGTCGGCCAAACGCTAATGGAACCATTAATATTAGTTCCGGCATTCTTTTTCTGCAAGTCCCTAATCTTTGATTCTAAGGCTTTAGAGTCCTTTTCCAACTTTTCTATTTGTTCAAGAAGTGCCGCTTGATTCTGTTCATTCTGAGCCAAGGCTATTTCCTTTTTAGCCTTGGTGCTATCCAAATAGACTTTGGCTTCTTCAGCTTGTTGTTTAAGTTTTGCAGCTTGGTCCATTTTAAGGATCAATTCTTCTTTCTTTGTATCTAATTCCTGCTTTTGAATTCGAATGTCGTCGAGAATATTCCTATCATTCTCAACCAGACAGCTCATATATTCTACTCTGGATATAAAATCCGACAAGTCGCTAGCCTGGAAAATAACCTCCAGATAGCTCATTTGTCCTTCCTCATATATCGTGCGTACCCTCTGACGCAGAACATCCTGCCTGTTGTTTAATTCCGCTTGTTTAGCATTTACCTCTTTTCGTATGGTGGCTACCGCCTGTTGGGCTTCAGCATATGCTTGTTCTTTTTTTCTTAAATCCACTTCAGCAATTGAAATTTGGCTGGTAAGCTGTTGAATTTGTTTTTTCATAGTATCCGCACTGCTGGTAAGATTATTAAGTTTGCTGGCGGCTCTATTCTGCTGTTCAATCAGTTCCTGCTGCTTCCGAAGAGCTTCATCTAATTCGCCGGCAGCTACCGGAAAAACAAAAGCAACCACGAAAATTGAGGTCAAAACTATTATTTTTAGCTTAGAAAACCTGGACATTTCTTTCCTCCTTTGGCTTAAATTTAGCTAGAATCAGAAAAAAGTAAATTTAAAAACGCAAGAATTTTCTTACAGAGATAACACTGGCCAAAGTACCCATCAGCATACCTCCCAGTATCATGATTATAAAAACCATAAGCAGAAATTGCTGACTGGCAACAACGGGGATAAAGGCTAAGCTGGAAATTATATATTGCAGAAGCCAAGTATAGGCAAAACCGACAGCCGCTACAGCAATCAATGCGCCTATAAGGCCCACAACCAGGCCTTCGATAATAAAGGGCCACCGGACAAAAGAATTGCTGGCTCCAACTAAACGCATGATTTGTATTTCTTTTTCCCGGGAGTTAACATTGGTTTTAATGCTAAGAGAAATTAATAACAAAGCAGCAAAGGCAAAGGCGGCCACCACAGCAACCCCAATCCAACGCAGCCAATTGGTAAAGGCTAAAAGCTTTTCCAGAATGCCTTGTCCATAGCGGACACTTTCTACCCCTGATATTTTCTCAACTTGAGAGGCAATACCCTGTACCAGTTTGGGATCAGTAGCAACTATGGTAATTTTATCAGGAAAGGGGTTTATACCTCCTAAGTCCTCCAATAAAGAGGTTGTACTCATTGACTCTTGGAAATCCCACAGGGCCTGTTCTTTGGTTGTTAGGGTTACACTTTCTATGCCCGGGAGATTCTTAATTCTATTTTGGATAGCAGTGACCTGCCCATCATTTAACTTATCGTCAAGGAAAACAGCAATCTGTACCTGAGATTCAAATGTTTTGGCAATAGTTGAAGTATTTGCTAAAAAAATAATCGAGCTTCCCAAAAGAATCAAAGAAACCGCCACGGTTAGAATGGAGGCTAGACTAAGCCAAACGTTTCTTTTTAGGGAAACCAAGCCTTGTACTAAAATATATCTTACTGAATTAAATGCCAAGACGGACTTCCTCCTCTGCTTTGTCTTCGATAATCTTCCCTCCCTCAACTCTTACAACCCTCTTATTCATTTGCTCCACAATCTGAAGAGCATGGGTTGCCATCACCACAGTGGTTCCATACTTGTTGATCTTGTCTAAAAGATCTACTATACCCCAAGCGGTATCGACGTCCAGATTACCGGTAGGTTCATCAGCAATTAAAATCCCTGGACGGTTGACCAAGGCCCTGGCAACACATACTCTTTGCTGTTCTCCGCCTGAAAGTTCCGCAGGAAAAGCATTGACTTTACTACTTAGCCCCACCAAATCCAACACGGTTAAGGTACTTTCTTTAACCTCTTTTTTGTTCTTACCTATAACCTGTAAGGCAAAGGCGACATTTTCAAATACTGTTTTATTAGGCAACAGTTTAAAGTCTTGAAAGATAACCCCCATATTTCTTCTCAATGCCGGTATTTGAGAGTTTTTTAGTCTTACTAAATTAACGTTATTTATAAGAACCTGACCACGAGTAGCAATTTCTTCACGGTAAAGAAGTTTGATCAAGGTTGATTTACCTGCTCCGCTGGGCCCGACCAAAAAAACAAATTCACCTTTGGCAATTTTTAAATTAACACCGATAAGAGCTCTCGCCCCATTGGGGTAGATTTTCGACACATTCCTTAACTTTATCATTCTGCCCTCCCCTGAAGATTATAATTAGCTAAGCTAATAACATTTTATTGTAATAGAAATAAAGTTCCTAGATTACTAATTTAATAAAAGATAATATTTGCTGTTTCTTAATCTTCGACAAAGTACCGTGTTTTCCTGTTAAAACTCATTAGAAAAATTAAACAATTATTGAATAAGCAAATAAGCGACAAATATTGCTTAACTCAATATTAATAAGCTGACTTAATAATAATTAGCTTGTTAAATCTAATAAACCCGGAAACCGGGTTTATTAGACGTTGAGTATTTAACTTTTTAAATTTATTTATTGCTATTTTCTTTTAAGAACTGTTTCGACAGCTTGAATTATAGCGGTCGATGTCAGCCCATATTTTTGCAATAACTCTTCTGGGCTGCCTGATTCGCCGAAAGTATCTTTTATTCCTACCCGATAAAGGGGAACGGGGTAGTTTTCGCTTAAAACTTCAGCGACCGCACTTCCAAGGCCGCCAATAATATTATGTTCTTCAGCCGTAACGACAGCCCCGGTTTGCCTGGCAACTTTCAAAATGGTGTCTTTATCTAAAGGTTTAAGAGAAGCACAGTTGACAACTGTGGTATTAATTCCTTTGGCGAATAGCACTTCGGCGGCTTTCAAAGCTTCAGCTACCATCAAACCATTAGCGATAATAGCCGCATCTTGACCCTCACGGATAATATTAGCTTTGCCGATAGAGAATTGGTAATTCTCAGCAAACAATACCGGGACAGCCAGTCTTCCCATTCTGATATACACAGGTCCCTGATAAGCGGCAGCCGCTTTAATAACCTGTTTGGTTTCGGTAGCATCCGCCGGGACAAGAACCGTCATCTGAGGTAAAGACCTCATGAGAGCCAGATCTTCGATAGCCTGATGGGAACCGCCGTCTTCGCCCACGCTAATACCGGCATGGGTGGCTGCTATTTTAACGTTAAGCTGAGCATAGGCCACTGAGTTGCGAATTTGTTCAAAAGCTCGTCCGGCGGCAAAGACTGCAAATGAACTGGCAAAAGGAATTTTACCCGCAGCTGCCAAACCGGCCGCAAAGCCAATCATGTTCTGTTCCGCAATACCCATATCAAAAAATCTGTTAGGAAAAGCTTGAGCAAAATCCGAAGTTTTAGTGGATTTAGCCAGATCAGCGTCTAGTACAACTATATCAGGATTATCTTCGCCCAATTGAACTAAGGCTTGTCCGTATGCTTCTCTTGTTGCTATCTTTTTTATATTTTTCCAATCAATTTGTTGTTCAGACATTGTTGTTCCCACCTTTCAATTCCGCTAGGGCTGCCTCAGCTTGCTCCTTACTTGGGGCATTACCATGCCAGCCAACTTGGTTTTCCATAAAAGATACTCCTTTGCCCTTAACTGTTTTGGCAATAATAATGGTGGGTTTTCCCGTAGTATTTCTGGCTGCTTGCAGGGAGGCTGTCAATTCGTCAATATCATGCCCGTCCACTTCCATTACATTCCAACCGAAGGCCCGCCACTTATCGGCCAGGGGTTCCGAATTCATAACCTCCTGAACCGGACCGTCAATTTGCAAACCGTTATAATCGAGAATTACCAAAAGGTTATCAAGTTTATAATGAGCAGCTGCCATCGCCGCTTCCCATACTATTCCCTCTCCCACTTCTCCATCCCCCAGCAAGCAATAGACACGATAAGCCTTGTTATCGATTTTGCCGGCCAAAGCCATACCTGCTGCTGCAGAAAAACCCTGTCCTAAAGAACCGGTCGACATATCTACCCCCGGAACTTTTTTCATATCAGGATGCCCCTGCAGAAAATGCCCTGTCTTTCTTAGTTTGAGCAACTCTTCTTTGGGAAAGTATCCCCTCTCGGCTAAGGCTGCGTAGAGAACAGGGGCAGCGTGTCCTTTGCTCAAAACAAAGCGATCTCTTTCTGGCCAGTTAGGATCTTGGGGATCAATTTTCATTTCTGAAAAATAAAGCACTGCTATAATATCTGCCGCCGATAAACTTCCGCCGGGATGCCCCGACTTAGCAGCAGCAAGCATTGTTATTATATCTTGACGAATAAGGCGAGCCATTTCTTGAACATTGGGCATAATATTTCCTCCTTAAATTTATATAATATCCTGCTTCCTTTTCAGCTAACTTTTAATTGCCCGGTTAGTTTACCTCGATTCATAACCATCAGGTTATGATTTACTCTGCCTGGCCAGCATTATGCTGCAACCAAGCCGAAATAAACTGGTCAATCTCCCCGTCCATAACAGCATTAATATTACCGGTTTCAACATTGGTACGATGGTCTTTAACCATGCTGTAAGGATGAAAAACGTAAGACCTGATCTGGCTTCCCCAAGCAATATCATTCAGTTCGCCGCGAAGTTCGGACAGCTCGTTTTCTTGCTGCTTTCTTTTTAATTCCAAAAGCTTAGCTTGAAGAATTCGCATACAGTAGGCTCTGTTTTGTATCTGAGACCTTTCACTCTGACACTGGACTATAATACCTGTAGGAAGATGGGTAATTCTCACCGCCGAGTCTGTTTTGTTTACATGCTGTCCCCCAGCTCCTCCTGATCGGTAAGTATCTATTTTGAGATCTTCAGGATCTATAGTTATTTCCATATCGTCATTAACTTCCGGGATAACATCCACCGAGGCAAAGGACGTATGTCTCCGTCCCGAAGCATCAAAGGGGGAAATTCTCACCAAACGGTGTACACCTTTTTCGCATTTAGCATAACCATAGGCCTTGTCCCCAATTACAGAAAAAGTAACACTTTTTATACCCGCTTCTTCTCCCGGCAGCAGATCTAAAGTCTCTACCTTATATTTGTTGCGCTCAGCCCATCTTACATACATACGGTACAGCATTTGGACCCAGTCCTGGGATTCAGTGCCGCCTGCTCCCGAGTGTAAGGTTAAAATGGCATTGTTACGATCATAAGTACCGCTTAAAAGGATTTCCAGCTCTGCCTGAGAGAAACGATCTTTTAATTCCTTAACCCCTTGCTCAATCTCTTCTTCCAGAGATTGATCATCCTCTTCCACAGCCAGTTCCCAGAGAGTAGCAGTATCCTCGACTTTTTGCTTTAATTCCTCATATAATTCAACTTTATCTTTTTGGCGAGTCAATTCCTGCATCACTTTCTGGGCTTGAGAAGGATCGTCCCAAAAACCATCCTTCTTAATTTCCTCTTCGATCTGTTTTATTTTAACTTCTCTGGCTGCGACGTCAAAGAGAAACCCTCAAATCTGCTAAACGCATTTTTAAGCTTTCAATGTCTTTTTTCCAATCCGACAGCATTTTACCACCCCTAAAATTGATTTAGATCAGCAACAGTTTGCCCTCTTTTATTTGTTATTATTATTTACCTATTAGCTCCGCAGCACCTTTTATATTTTTTGCCACTGCCGCAGGGACAGGGATCATTGCGTCCGACCTGTTCCCCCGTCCTTCGAGGGGTTTTGGCCGACTGTTGATCCTCATAGCGGTTCTCAGAAACATTTTTGGGCTGTTCCGGCACCCGGGCCGTTATTTGCGGTGTTACGCGCATAATATAGGTAACTACGTCTTCCTGAATAGCTTCTATCATGCCTTGGAACATATCAAAGGCTTCATTTCTATATTCAATTAACGGATCTCTTTGCCCATAGGCCCGTAAGCCAATGCCTTCACGCAGGCTATCCATAGCGTCTAGATGATCTTTCCAGCGGGTATCAACTACCTGAAGCACCACAGCCCGTTCAATCTCCCGCATAAGCTCGGAGCCAAATTCAGCCTCCCGTTTTTCATATAATTGCTCAACGGTATTGTAAAGAAGTTCTTCTATCTCCTCTTTAGCCAAATTGGCTATTTGCTCTTGGGTAAAACCATGATTGGGAATTAAAACATTATCGACATATTCTAAAAAACTCTGCAGGTCCCATTCCTCCGGATAAGGGCTAGTAGCACTATATCGAGCCAGGGTATCGGAGATAACCCTTTCTGCCATGCCCATAATTTGTTCTTTAAGATCCTCTCCCGTGAGAACGGCCCGCCGTTGAGAATAAATAATCTCACGCTGTTGATTCATAACATCATCATAGTTTAAGACATGTTTACGAATATCAAAGTTCCGGTTTTCTACCCTCTTCTGAGCATTTTCTATACTTCTGCTAACCATGGACGATTCCACGGGCACACTGTCATCCATACCCAGCTTATCCATAAAGCCGGCGATATTATCGCCGCCGAACAATCTCATAAGATCATCTTCCAATGAAATATAGAATTGAGAAGAACCAGGATCCCCCTGGCGTCCGGCTCTTCCTCGCAGCTGGTTATCAATTCTGCGGGACTCATGTCTTTCCGTGCCAATTATATGCAAGCCTCCGAGCTCTTTGACCCCTTCTCCCAACACAATATCGGTTCCTCTTCCTGCCATATTGGTAGCAATGGTTACCATGCCCGGCTGGCCGGCTTGGGCCACAATCTGGGCCTCCATTTCATGAAATTTGGCATTTAAGACCTGGTGCGGAATTCCTAGTTTTTTAAGCATTTCACTTAATTTCTCGGACTTTTCAATGGAAATCGTTCCGACCAGAACAGGTTGGTTTTTATTGTGACGGGTAATTATATCCTCTATCACAGCATTAAACTTGCCTTGCTCAGTACGATATATAATATCGGGATAATCCTGCCTGATCATGGGTAAATTAGTCGGCACTTCCACCACATCAAGACGATAAATATTAATAAACTCCTGTTCCTCCGTTTTAGCGGTACCGGTCATACCGGCTAGTTTTTTATACATCCTGAAATAGTTTTGAAAAGTAATGGTGGCCAGGGTTTGGGATTCTTTTTCAATTTTTACGTTTTCCTTAGCCTCTATAGCCTGGTGCAATCCCTCGCTGTATCTCCGACCAAACATTAAACGTCCGGTGAATTCATCAACTATAATTACCTGACCGTCTTTTACTACATAATCACGGTCCCTTTTAAAGAGAGTATGGGCTTTAAGGGCCTGGTTAACATGATGAGCTATCTCGTTATGCAAATCATCATAAAGATTATCCACCCCGAGCATAGTTTCCACCCGAGAAATGCCCTTTTCCGTGAGAGTAACCAGCCTGTCCTTCTCATTAACATTGTAATCCTCTTCATTCCTCAAACGAGGAATCATCTTGGCTACCCTGTAATAAAGTTCAGTGGGCTTATCCGCTTCCCCGGAGATAATGAGCGGCGTTCTGGCTTCATCAATAAGAATGGAGTCAACTTCGTCCACTATGGCGTAATTAAGCTCTCTTTGCACTAAGGCTGCGGGATTCACAGCCATGTTGTCCCTTAAATAATCAAAACCGAATTCATTATTGGTACCGTAAGTAATATCCGCTTGATAGCTTTCCCGGCGCTGCTCATGATTTAGTCCATGAACAATCAGACCGACGGACAAACCTAAAAATTTATATATTTGCCCCATCCAATTGGCGTCACGGGTAGCTAAATAATCGTTAACCGTAATAACGTGAACCCCATGGCCGCTCAAGGCATTAAGGTAAGCAGGCAGGGTTGCAACCAAGGTTTTACCCTCACCGGTTTTCATTTCTGCAATCCTGCCATCATGAAGGACCATACCGCCTATTAACTGCACATCATAATGTCTCTGTCCTAGAACTCTTTTGGATGCTTCCCTGACCACCGCAAAAACCTCGGGCAGAATATCATCCAATGTTTCCCCCTGATCAAGTCTCTGCTTGAATTCTTGGGTCTTGGCAGCCAGCCTCTCATCGGACAAAGCTTGAAATTCGGCTTCTAACCCATTAATCTTATCAACTTTTTTTTGATATTTTTTAATATCCCTAGCATTATCATCAAATAGATTTTTAAGAAAATCCATAAAGTCCACCTTTCTTAAACTACGAACTTAACGCTATACTTAAGTATCTATGATAGTTTAACTGTTAAATCCTATCTCTCATTTTACCCTGTTAAAACATTGTAACACTAGGAAAGATAACCTTCAACTAAGCGAAAATAAATAAAGCTTTGGTAACAATTATAAAAGGCGTAACATTGCTGTTACGCCCTCGATGTCTTTAGATAAATTGCAGTTTTAGAACTCAGGTTCTAGCAAACCGTATCCCCCATGCTTGCGCTTATAAATAACATTCATTTGCTCTGTTTCAGAATTAATAAATACAAAGAAACTGTGACCAATTAGGTTCATCTGCATTACCGCTTCGTCGGGTGACATAAGTTTAGCATGAAAGCGTTTGATTTTGACGATATCGTCCCCGTCGTCAACTTCCTCCTCTACTTCCGGCATAAAAGTGGGCCCATCCTTGACAGTTTTGACTCGTTTCTTGCCGATCCGCTTCCGATATTTTTCCATTTGTCTTTCCAGTTTATCTACCACCAGGTCAATAGAAGAATACATATCTTCGGTCTCTTCCTCACCCCTGAGGATAAAACCATTAAGGGGGGCGGTAACTTCAACTCTCTGCCGTTCTTTTTCCACAGACAAGGTTACTAAGACTTCAGTAAAATCATCGGAGTACTTGGCAAGCTTACCTACTCTTTTCTCAGCATATTCCCTGAGGGCTTCCGTAACTTTGAACTGTTTTCCCCGAACGTTAATATTCATTGTCCCAACCCCTTTCGACCTAATATTATATTAATTATTCAGCTTAATAGTTAAAATTCCTGCTATTATTCAAATACTAATATATTATTATTGCCTAAAAAAAATAAAACATCCTCATAAGGCCACTTTACATCTGGGTTTGTTATAAGACTTTCGACAGAAACTCTTTGGTCCTGGGGTTTTGTGGATTAGAGAAAATCTCGGCCGGCGTGTTTTCCTCGAGAATCCTTCCTTCATCCATAAATAACACTCTTGTAGCAACTTCTTTAGCAAAACCCATTTCGTGGGTTACGATAACCATGGTCATACCTTCGTCTGCCAGTTGTCTGATTAAATCCAGAACCTCCCCTACCATTTCCGGATCAAGGGCCGAAGTGGGCTCATCAAAGAGTATAACCTTGGGGTTCATGGCCAGGGCCCTTATTATTGCTATTCTTTGTTTTTGCCCTCCGGAAAGAGTAGAAGGATAAACGTTAGCTTTTTCTTCAAGGCCAATTCTTTTCAACAAACGCAAGGCATTCTCTTTAGCCTCTGCTTTAATCTTAGCTTTGGAAGCGTTAACCGGAATTAGTGCTTTTTTATTGGGGGTAAACACATTCTTTACCCTGGTAAAAAAGTTCTTTATTTTAGCCGTCCGCAGCTCTTGAAGACCTACACTGACCGGTGCCAGCATAATATTTTCAATAACAGTTTTATTGTTAAATAAATTAAACTGTTGAAATACCATGCCCATACGACGGCGATGAATATTAATATCCACTTTCATATCGGCTATGTTAACACCTTCAAAGATAACAGCACCGCTAGTGGGGTCTTCCATACAATTAAGGCAGCGTAAGAATGTGCTTTTCCCACTTCCGGAAGGGCCTATGACAACAATCTTTTCGCCTTTTTTAATGGTAGTGGTAATACCCTTTAAGACTTCAAGATTGCCGTAATTTTTCTTTAAATCAATTACGTCGATCACTTTTTCTTAGGCTCCTTTCCATTAGTCTAATGAGCAAGGCCGCTATCATCACTAAAACAATATAAATTATCGCCATAACCAGATAGGGAACCATAAACTCATAACTGTTCGAACCGATATAGTTAAAGGCTACATATAAATCAGCAGCACCGACAAAGCTTACAACCGATGTTTCCTTGATTAGAGCTATGAACTCATTGCCCAGGGTAGGAAGTATATTTTTAATAGCCTGGGGCACAACAATCTTCATCATGGTAACTCTATAGCTTAAACCTACTGCCCGGCCAGCTTCCATCTGTCCCGGATCCACGGACAGTATGCCGCTGCGCATTATTTCCGAAACATAGGCTCCACTGTTCAAGCCAAATACCAGAACGCAAACATTAAGCGCCGGCATATTAATACCCAGCAGAGGCAAAGCCACATAATAGGCAACTAAAAGCTGCACCACTACCGGTGTTCCCCTAAACAAGCCAACGTAAAAAGTACAAATACCATCCAGAATTCTAGCAATTCTCTTATATTTAGGTAGAACTTTAACTATAGCTATTAAGGTTCCGATTATTATACCTATAGCCAGCCCGACAATAGCTATATATAAAGTGTTTTCCAAGCCGGTTAGCACTTTGGTATAGCCATTGTGTTCATAAAAAATTTCCCAAAACTTTTCTATTTTCTTACTAAAATTTCCCATATTATTCCCTTTAAGCTACAATACTCCGCAAATTATAAGCGGAGTATTGGCCAAATTTAAATTTCTACATTAAATAATTAGTTAAGTTCATTTATTGCCTTAGAAATACTCTGAGCAGGGGCTTCGTCGATAATAACCAAGTCTATATTGCCGTTGATCATATCCTGAACCGCCAAAGAGCCTGACCGGTATCCTACGCACTCAACATTATAGCCACTAAAACCCCAATCCTCATCGCCTTCAACGTAAAATTGTCCGGTTGTTCCCGTCTGGACTCCAATTCTGGTTTTACTGTCCATTTCTGCTAAAATTGCTTCCACATCGGCTGCTGTTTGACACTGATCAAAGGTTGAATCATTCCCTCTGACAATAATCTTTTGAGCTGCATCATAGTATTTATCCGAAAAAGTTACATATTCTTTTCTATCTTCTTTAATAGTAAGCCCGGCCATAGCGATATCTGCTTTGCCCTGCCCCACGGATAGACAAACTGCATCAAAATCCATATTGCTAATTACAAGCTCTTTGCCTAAGTGCTCGGCCAGAAGGGCAGCAATCTCCATATCTATACCACAATACTTATCCCCTACGGTATATTCAAAGGGTTCAAAGGCAGCATTAGTAGCTACCACTAATTGGTCTTTGGAATTATCCAATTGGGCAGATACAACCGCCTGAGGTTCGCCGTCCCCGAAATAGTTTTTAAGTATTTGTTCAAATGTTCCATCTGCTTGAATCTTGGCAATAAAGGAGTTTACCTCGGCCAGAAGTTCCGGTTGGTTTTTATCCACCCCAAAAGCATATTCCTCTTGGGTCAACTGAATGTCGATAACCTTAACCTTATCACCTGAGTCGCCTGTATTATCGCCCGTATTGTTATTTGAAGCACAACCTACAAGTGCAAACACTGATAAGGCAATAACTAAAAGTAACGCAAGACTTTTTCTCATATCAGCATCTCCTCAAAAATTGAAATTTAAAAACAGCATATTGCTTATTTATAATAATAAGTTATAGCAACTAATATTTTTTGTCAACTAATATTTATACTTTCAATACTAATAAATATACCATTCCCCCCCAAAAAAACAAATTGTTTTTTATTATAGGACTAAAAGTTATGCACATTCAATTGTGGATAATGTGAATAACTTTGTTTTTTAGCCCTATCTTTCCATTTTTTTTGTGGATAATTTTGTGAACATAGTATTTTTGTTTTATGAAGTGTTTTGTCATTAGTACAATGGTCCCATTTATTTCCATTTTCTTACTTATGTGTGCTTGCTGTAGATACGGGGATTCAGTTCGGCAATTATTTATTAGAAAAAGCCCCCTAACTTTTACCTGAAAAAATTTACTTGAATATTTATATATTCTTTCCAAAGAAACATTTGATTTTTTAAAAACCGAAATTTCTATAGTTAGAAATCTTTTTTCATCTCCATGCTCTCTTAATCGGGTACTTACCAAAAAAAATAATATGCTTAACTGTTAATAGGACTAAAAAGTTATGCACAATAGATTGTGGATATTGTGGGTAACTCGACTTTTTGCCATTCCTATTTGGCTTGGGTTGTGGATAATTTTGTGGGCTTCGTTTTGTTTTTTTTACATTTGGTTCCACGGTCCTATTACTTTAGACATTTTTCTCGCCCTAGCGACAGATGTATGTAAATTACGGCTAACAAATTTGTTTCGGATACTACAAAATACTCGCTGTATCAGGATTATTTGGGCTTTCACGCCCTGCGCCCAAGCAAAAGGCAAAGACTTCTTGGGCCCCGGATTCTTTTAGAACAGCCGCACACTCCCCAATTGTGGCCGCGGTGGTGACAACATCATCAACCAGCCAAATCACCTCTTCTTTGATCTGAATTCCGGGTTTGAGACTAAAAGCACAGCGAAGGTTGACCAGACGCTCCTGTCTACCAAGGGCTGACTGGGGTGTAGTGTCCTTAACTCGGCAAAGTATATCTTTGAGTTTAATTCCTAAACAGCCGGCTAAGACTGAAGCCAGTACTTCCGCCTGGTTAAAACCCCTTTGGGCTAAACGGTTAGGGTGAAGAGGCACAGGAACAATAGAATCAGGGGGAGGCAATTGTTTCACAGCCCAGGAGGTAAGATATTCGGCCAAGCCGATTAACAAATAGGGCTGTCCCTTATACTTAATATTATGAATACATTGTTTCCAAGCACCTTCATAATGACCCAGGGCAGTAACCTTGCTTAAAAATTTAGGGCCATTCCCATCTCGACAATCTTGACACCGGTCTGCTTCCCCCTCTATGAGTTTACCACAGCTAAGACAACGTCGCTGTTCCGGTCTAAAGTAAAGCTGTCTACAGTCCTGGCATAGGCTTGTGGATGCTTGCTTACCGCAGAGAAGGCAAGTCTTTCTTTCCTCATACCAGAGCAGCTCCGCTATGCTCTTAGCTTGTAAAAAAAATTTATTGGCCACGGAGAAATCCTCCTTGGGTTGCTAATTCATTTTGTTCCTCAATCCACTTAATGGCCGCCGTAATTTCTTTAGTTTGCTTGCCGGCGATAAATAATACTCTTCCCTGCGGGCAAGCGGCTGTTCTGCCTACTCTTCCCGCCATCTGAACCAGTGCTCGGACATCATAAAGGGCATGATCAGCATATAGTACTACGGCTTGGGCCTTATGGACCGTAATTCCTCTTTCTAAAATAGAGGTGCACACTATAACATCACTATTACCGGATGTAAAACTAGCGACCTTCCTCTTTCTATCAGGATCGGAACTCCAGCTTCCTGTTATTTTTTTATCCTTGAATAATAAGCTTAGGGCCTGAACCCAAATATTGACCAGGGAAACTGTAGGTACAAAAACAAACAATTGACCCTCAAACAATAATTCTCTCAAATAATCTCCGATTGCCAATAATGAACGGGAGCCTGGGATTCTTCCCTCAGATATCTTGGGAGCTTTAATCTTCAGGAATTCAGGAACAGGAAGAGGGTAACCATGAAATCTTGCCGGTAACCTGGTCAGAAAACATTCCTGACGACCTACTTTTGCTAAAATAGAAGCGGAAGGTGTCGCTGACAAATAAATAGTTTTCCCCGTTCTTTTTAAGGCCTGCTTTAGACCATATTCCAATACTTGATTACCCGCATAAGGGTAAGCATCCATTTCGTCCAGGATTATAAGATCAAAAGCTCTTGAAAATTTTAGGACCTGGTGAGTAGTTGCGACTGTAAGGGGGCATGCAGTCCAGTCAGGTGGACTCAAACCGCTCATAACCTTGACTTTACAGGGGTTAAAAAATTTCTGCAGGCGGGGCTGGATATCATGCACAACATCCAGGCGGGGTGCAGCATAAAGCACACTTTGACTATGTTCAAGGTATTGCCCAATCACCGGAAAAGTAATTTCTGTTTTGCCCGCTCCGCAGGCAGCCCAGACTAGAGCTTCTTTGGCAAGCGGATCACGGGCAAATAATTGCAGGTCAGCGGCTGCCGAGCATTGGGCCGGAGTAAACTGCCAATCCTGCTCCGATGAAGTAAAGGTAGTAGAACCGGCCTTTTTTTCTTTTTCTCTTTTGAGGGTTTCTTCGTGGGAGCGATAAATTACCTGCAAGGAATTTAGAGGTCCAATGCTTTTACAGCTTAGACAGGTAGCAGTGTTACCATAATATGACGGCCATATCTGGTAGCAGTCTTCATTACCGCAGCGCTCACATCGCCAGCTGTTGTTGCGGCGGCTCAAACCCGGTACCCACTCTCCATAGCCCTTGATAACAGCTAAGTGAAGTAGGATAGCCAGC
This sequence comes from Peptococcaceae bacterium, assembly GCA_012520405.1. Classification (GTDB taxonomy): domain Bacteria; phylum Bacillota; class Desulfitobacteriia; order Desulfitobacteriales; family Syntrophobotulaceae; genus JAAYMU01. The sequence continues at coordinate 49,576 of JAAYOJ010000185.1, read as the reverse complement.
TCGGTAACGCTAATTTCTAAGACCTTGGCTAAAGAAGAAAACTCATTTTCCGTTACCTGACGGCCCTGAACAATTGTTAGGAGTTTGGTTAAGAGTTCTTCTTTCCGGGCAAGTCTTAAACAATCTTCATCGTGCGGAGAAAAAACACTAAGCTTTAGCCATCTTAACTTTTCAGTAAGCAGGCACTCATTTTTTCTTAAGCTCACTGCTAATTTTTCGATGATCTGGCTTTCTGACAGCAGTCCTTGTTCATTACTTCGGAAAATATTCAATAACTGCAAAGGAAGTCCCGGGTAAACATAGGCCTCTGCCCCATTACAAAGCTTGTCCAAGGAAGGAAAAGGCGAAGCATAAATACCCCCATCCTTATCCCTCAGGATATAAAACAACATGTTCTTCTCCCGTTTTACAATAATAGACCGTTAGTCCCCTAAAGCGATGTTCCAGTCTTAACTTGGCTTTTCTTAGTTCCTTCTGGTCCACTCCCCCAGCACTTCTAATATAAAGTCTAATTACATAATTTTCCATACCCTTTTTATGCTTTTTTTGCCACAGGTAGATAAGTTTTTCCAAATCCGGTAAAAGGCGTTCCCAGCATGCTATATTAAGCACGAGCTGTACCGCCTCTTGCCTTTGGTAACTGTCTCTTACCTGTATCTGACAGAAATCTTTTATTTTTTTTTCCAGGGAAGCTGGGGGCCGCCATTCATGATAGCCAACAGCCAGCCAGAGTAGGGCAATAACTGTTGCCAATAATATGTAAGCTGCTATACTCACTAATTTGCACCGCCTCGGTAGAACTAATTCTTATCGCTCTTAAGTTTTTGCTCTACCTTATGTTATGCGGCAATCTAGCAAGCCGTTCATTTGCTATACATTCCCACCAATAGCCAAAACAAAATCCCCAATGTTCCAAAGGACAGGTCAACGTCTATCAAGCTGTGTAGCCCAAGGTATACAACAACGGTTTGGCAACAAATGGCAGTCATGTCTTTTCCCTGAAGCAGTTCTTGTATATAGGCGAAAAAACCTTTGACGCTCCAGATTAATAACAAAACTAAACCGGCTAAGCCCTGGTTGATTAAAATGCTGCATAAGGAGGAATGGGGGTTTAAGGTCCAATAGGGCGCGGTCTGTAAAAAAGGAAAGGCCAGCCAACCTCCTGCGCTCGGGAGAAAATAATTATTCCAGGCTATACGCCAACTGTCCACATAGTAATATAATCTTTCCTCCCAACTAACAATTTCCCAGTTCAATAAGTGTTGCCAGGAACCGTCAAAGCGAAGATTCAAAGTCCAGCACAATATAACCGCCAGCAGAATAATTATCCGGCTTCGTTCTTTTTCAATATCTTCCATGTTAAAGCCAATAAACCCTAAGGAGCTTACTGTCCTGTCGCTTTGGTAGTTTAAAATTTCTCTCTTAATTTTTATTAGCAAAATAAAAATCAAGAGTAAGCCCAAAGCTGCCCTGGACCCAGAACAAACTAGGCCCATTAATAAAATTAGCCCCAAGACAGAATTAAATTTACTTTTTCTCTGTAAAAGCAATAATTGACAGCCCAGATATACTCCTGCCGCGTTAGCATAGCCAAAGCTTAAAGCAAAGCGGCCTTGATCCGGAAGGCTCGAAGAAGCCCAGATCAACTCACTGCAAGGTAAAAAACTTATTAGAGTAATAATTATAGATATAAGCAAAATTCTATCAATAATTTTTTCTTTTATATCAGGAAAAGAAGACAGGCTTTGCCCCCAAAGATAAACCAGAAAGAACACCAGCCAGCGCCAAGCTTCAAACCATCCATGCATCCTCCTTACTGGATTACAAAACAGCCCCAGTAGGGAAAAGATAATCAATAAAATAAAGATAGCACTGGGGCTAAACAGTAATTTGCATGCCTTTTTCTTTATTACTGTTGCCGGATTGCTAAATCGCAGACCTTTAAAAAAGTCTTTAAAGGTTAAACGCTCATTCTTAGATTCATGACCTATGGCTTTACCCGTAGCCCTATGCTTTTTCACCTCTCTTAGAATAGTGAAAGCCAACAAAGCTAGTCCCCAAATTAGCCATTCCCTTAAAAAAAACATGCCATGGCATATCAAACTAAGCATTATAAAGCCTGTCAGTATATTTTCTTCCTTCCACGAAGTCAAAATCTACCCCTCCGGCAGGACTTGCAAGTCCCATGATATTTCTCTATCATATTTATAAATTGTAAATACGGAATATGCCGGAAATATTGAAGGAAGGTCCTAAAATGTCTTTTCAAGTCCTACATCTAATTGGCGGCGGTGAAATCGGGGGAGCTGAGCAACATATCCTGAATCTCCTAAAAAACTTTAATCAGCAGCAAATTACTCCCCACCTCGGCTGTCTGGTGAAAAATTCCCCATTTGCTACCTTAGCACGCTCTCAAGGGATTAAAACAACTATATTTACTATGAGATTCCCCTTGGATATAGGGCCTGTAATCCCTCTAATTCGCTATTGCCGGACTCACAAAATTGACTTGATACATTGCCATGGTGCCCGGGCCGCCCTTCTGGGACGGCTTACGGGCAAATTGTTGTCTTTAGCGAACTTGTCCACCATCCATAGTTGGCCTGAATTTGACTATACTTCTGTTTGGAAAGGACGGCTGGCTCGTTTTTTGGAGCAAAAAACCCTGCCCTGGTCTTCCGGCATAATCACGGTTTCCGATGCCCTGCAAATAACGCTGAGAGACAAAACTAACCCTTCGCTTCCTTTGCGATCCAAAACTATCTATAATGGAATCCCCCGGTATGATTTTTCCGAACACCAAATAATGCGCTCTTGTTTTCGCCAGCAATGGGGGATTAAATCTACTCAAAAAGTAATTGGCACCATTGGCAGGCTTCACCCTGTTAAGGGACAAATATACCTGGCAGAAGCAATAAAAGCTCTCTGCCAGGTTTATGCGGATTTACATTTATTAATTATTGGCGATGGTCCTTTGCGTTCTGAACTGCAAAGTTTCCTTACGGCTAACAATATATCTTATACCATTACCGGCTACTACCCAGCAGCCTGGAGAGCCCTTCCGGCCATGGATATATTCGCTCTTCCTTCTGTAAGCGAAGGCATGGGCCTGGTTTTACTGGAAGCTGCCCAAGCCAAAGTACCAATCGTAGCCTCCAATACAGGTGGCATCCCCGAACTGTTTAACCATCGCCGAGAGGCACTTCTTTGCCGCCCGGCGGATTCAGAGGCTTTAGCCGCGGCCTGTAGGGAAATCCTTGATAATCCCGATTTGGCTAAAATGCTAATCGAAAATGCCTGGCAAATCTCAAAACTTTTTACTATTGACAGAATGGTGAAGGACACCACGAACTTCTACCTGGAAATTCTGACCAACAAAAGCTAGAAATCAGGAAAAATATCTTTGCTTAAGCACTTGGAGCACATAGAGTGGCAAAACAATTTGCCTTCGGATTCTTGCCGGTTGACTGATTAAACGGTAGAACCATTCCAAATTATGAGCCCTAAAGAATTGCGGGGCTCTTTTCACTTCTCCGGACAAAACATCGATTGTCCCTCCGACACCTATCCTGATTGGGGCTAAGCCCTTATAAGCAGCATTCCAGTATTCCTGTTTAGGTGCCCCTAAACCCACCAAAAGTATATGGGGAGCAAAGCTTTCTATTTTTTCTAAAACAGCCGCTTCTTCCTCCGGACTGAAGTAACCATGGTGGTATGCAAAATCAATTGCCGGGTATTTTTGACTCAATTTACATACTGCTTTCTTTGCAATTCCCGGTTTTGACCCTAGCAAAAAAATACGCCAACCATACTGTTGACCTTCCTCTAGGATTTTTAGGGTTAAGTCTATCCCCGTAACCCTTTCTGCCTTTTTAGCCCCAAATAAACGGGCCGCCCAAACTACCCCGATTCCGTCAGGCAAAATAAGATCTGCCGAAGAAATTATAGCTTGAAGTTTTTTGTCTTTTGCCCCCCGATAAATTAATTCAGGGTTGGCCGTAACAATCCATAGTTTTTTTCCGGCAGCCAAAGCCTGGAATATGCGACTCATACTTTCCTGTAAATTGAGAAGATCAATTCTTGTCCCAAGGATATCCATTGTATATTGTATCTCCAGTCTCTAATCTGATTAAATTATTGCCCTAGGTACTAAAGTTAAACCCTTCTAGGCAATTTAAGCTTAAGGTTGGGTTTTTAGAAGTCGACCTGTTCCCAACACTACACAACTAATAGGATTTTCAGCGATTGTCACCGCCAAACCCGTTTCACGAGAAATTCTTACGTCTAGAGAGTTTATCAGGGAACCACCTCCGGTCATTATTATCCCTTTTTCCATGATATCTGCAGCTAGTTCAGGCGGAGTTCTTTCTAATACATCTTTTACTCCGGCAATAATGGAATCAATGACCTCTTCCATAGCGGGGAAAATACTTTTAGAGTTTATTTTAAGATTTTTAGGTAATCCTGTTACCAAATCTCTTCCCTTCACTTCCAGTTCCTTATTATCCTCTCTCCCTTCAGGTATGGCGCAGCCAATATCTATCTTAATTTCCTCTGCTGTCCGCTCCCCTATCAGCAGGTTATACTCTCTCCTAATAAACCTGATTATGGCTTCATCGAGCTTGTCCCCACCCACACGAAGATTTTTCTTTACCACTATTCCTCCAAGACTGAGAACGGCAATGTCCGTAGTCCCTCCGCCGACATCAATAACTATATTACCTTCCGGACCATTGATATCGAGCCCCGCTCCTAAGGCCGCAACATAAGGTTCTTCAACTACTTTGACCTTCCCCGCCCCTGCATTATAAGCTGCTTGTTTGACTGCTCGTTCTTCAACTTCCGTAACCCCTGACGGTATACACACTATAACCTTATTCTTAAAAAAAGGCCAATTTCTAATACCTGCTTTCTTCAGCAAATATTTTAACATAAACTCAGTGGTTTCATAATCGGCAATTACTCCATCCCGTAAAGGTCTGATGGCCGTAATATTGCCCGGAGTCCTACCCAGCATCATCCTTGCTTCTTCTCCTACGGCAATGCGTTTACCGCTATCCCGGTCTATAGCCACCACAGAAGGTTCTTGTAATACTATTCCTTTCCCCTGCATATAGACAAGTATACTGGCTGTACCCAAATCAATTCCTAAATGAGTACCAAACATCGGTCATGCTCCTCTCTAAACTTATAATGAATAGCTAAAGGCCGAGAACACATAAAACACTATCTCCCTTCGGGAGATAGAGAGATTTTTCTTTATTATTCGTGATATGCTTGATATTTCCTTTATTTTCTGAGATTACATAGTCAAACTTTGCAATTTGCCTGAGCAAAATACTTACCCGCCTAAATTTTTATATTTTCTCCGGGTTGCCTCGCCGCCTCTAATATGCCTTTCAGCCTTATTACTTTCTAATATATGTTTAACTTGGGATGAAAGTTGTTTGTCAATATGAGGCAGTCTCTCGGTAACATCCTTGTGCACCGTACTTTTGGAAACTCCGAATACTTCCGCAGTCTGCCTTACTGTGCTGCTTGACTCAATAATATAGTGCCCGATATCCAATGCTCTTCTTCTAATATGATCCTGCACGCTCCCTCTCCCCTTTATCCAGCAATGTTAGTTCATTTATATGCTGGTACTATCAAAAAAGACATCCTGATAAGGATGTCCTTTCCTGGTAATTACTGGCCTATCTAAGTTTTTCGATTTTAGTTCCGGGGTAGTAGTGTTGCAGTATTTTAGTATAATCATTGCCTGCCTTAGCCATATCATTTGCCCCGTATTGAGACATACCTACCGCATGACCTTTGCCATAAGTAATAAATTCTATCTTCTGGGCCTCTACTTTCCACTCAAAATCAGTAGATGGCAAGGAGAGTTTTGCTCTGAAGTCGGTAGCTTTGAATACTTCGTTACCAACGCGCAGACTTTTAACCCTCCCGGCATTGGTTCTCTCGAGGATAACTATAGCATCAGCTTCAAATTGAGAAGGGATTCGGTTATATCCTAATAAACTATAAAAAGTGGCTATATCAAAAGTTTGGTTGTTGACAAATCTAAGCGGTGAGACCTCATTAGAAGGAACACTAATTAAATAATCCATATTTCCTACCCAAACATCACCGGACCTCTCCGTATCTTTACGTCCACAACTGCTGGAATATACAGCTTCAATTTTTTGGCCTTTATAGGTTAAAAATTCTCCTTTGGTAGCCTCTACAGCCCGGGCAATCTTACCTCGATTCTTATGATAATTTATAATTCCCCATTTTCTTAACATTTGTTGCTTAGAATTCCAAACTTGGGTCTTTTCTGTTATATCAACGTCATAGCTATTACTATTTTCTCGGTTATTTTCCATCCTTTTTAAAACATAAGTCCTGGCTGCAACGCTTTGGGCTTTTAACGCTTCTATTTCAAATTCAGCAGGCATCTCAGCAGCCACTACACCTATTAAATATTCCTCGAGTGGCAAAAATTTTATACTGCCGTCAGACAGCAGCATTTTAATCTGTAGATTGTCCTGATTTTGTCTATTATGCAAAAAGTCGAGGAAATATGGTAACACGCCAATTAAAAAGAAAACAGCCAACCCTGCGGCTATTATTCTTTTCACATTTCCTTCCACCGTCAATCCTCCCATGCCGTACGAGCTTTAAGTTATTCTTATGCATGGGCTAAGTAGGATATGAATCATGTGGGTTATATTAATCAACTTTATTAATTTCTGCGCCTAAACCCCTGAGCTTACCGTCTAAATTGTCATAGCCTCTCTCAATATGATGGATTTCTCTGATTTCGGAAGTTCCGTTGGCAATTAGCGCTGCTAAAATCAAGGCTGCCCCGGCCCGCAAATCACTGGCCACAACAGTCGCCGCATACATATTGTCTATGCCTTGGACAATGGCGCTTCGACCTTCTATTTTAATATTGGCTCCCATTCTTTTAAGCTCATCAACATGCATGAACCTGTTTTCAAAAACAGTTTCGGTAACTACCGCCGTACCATTAGCTTTGGTTAGCATGGCCAAGGCCGGAGCCTGCAGGTCGGTAGGGAAGCCGGGATGAACTTGGGTTTTGATATCGACAGCATTATAGCAGCCTTTACCCATCACTCTAATCCCTTCATCTTCTTCCTTGTAAATAACACCTGCTTCATTCAATTTGGCCAGCAAAGGTTTAAGGTGGGCCGGAATCACGTTGCGAACTAAGACTTCCCCCCCGCAGGCTGCGGCCATCAAAATAAATGTACCGGCTTCTATCCGATCCGGAATAATAGTATGGCTGGTGCCATGGAGTTCTTTGACTCCCTCAATGTGAATAATATTGGTACCGGCCCCCTTGATCTTGCCTCCCATTTCGTTGATAAAATTGGCTAAGTCAACGATTTCCGGTTCTTGGGCCGCATTTTCAATTAAAGTTGTCCCTTCGGCGCAACAAGCAGCCATCATAATGTTTTCCGTAGCGCCCACGCTCGGAAAATCAAGATAAATTCTGGCACCTTTGAGTTTAGGAGCGCTAACATCCAAAAAACCGTGGTCCATTCTGACCTGAGCTCCCAAGCACTCTAAGCCTTTTAAGTGAAAATTTATAGGCCTTGACCCAATGGCGCATCCACCGGGGTGAGATATTCTTACCCTGCCTGTCCGAGCGAGCATAGGGCCCATAATAAAAATTGAGGCTCTCATTTTTGAAATTAAGTCAAAGGGAGTCTCGATGCTTTTGATTTGCTTATTTACAACATGTAACCTCTTGCCATTCCTTTTAACCTTGCCGCCAAGGCATTCAATAACCTGGCTCATTACATCAACATCGAGTAAATCCGGTGCTTCATCTAATACAATTTTATCTGAGGTCAGCAAGCTTGCCGCTAGAATAGGTAAAATCGCATTCTTGGCGCCGCTGACGTTGACTGTTCCCTCAAGTTCCTTTCCGCCTGTAACTAATAATTTAGCCAATTTTTATAGTCACTCCTGACGATATTTTCTACGATAGCTCTTTTAGTTCTTTTTTGCTTTCTCTTTTTCCTGCTAGCAAACAATTTAGAATCTTTTAATATAAGGCAGGAAACGCTAGGATTGTTCTCCCTGGGCTTAGATTATTAGTTCTCGTCATAATTTGAAAATTAACCGGCCTGCCGTTAAGACTAATGCCTTGATCTAAACCCTCGGCAAAACCCGTAACCGAAGTCATATTGGATATTATAATTCTTTCCAAGTTTACCACATTATTTTTTTGAAGAAAATCATTAATATTAATATTTGCAGCTATAATTTCTTCCATATAAACCTTGGCTTTAAACTTTTTCATTTTCTGGTTCAGAAATAAATAAGTGTTCAATATTTCTGCTTCTTCATTTTTAGAAATATTTATCTGGGCAATATATTCATACGCCTTATTTTGAAAATAATTTCTTAGTATAGTTTTTTTCCAGGTTAAGTTTGTTTGTTGGATAATTTTCTCAATTGCTGCTAATTCACTTTCTTCCTGCGTCCATATTATATATTTTATTTGGGCTTGAGAATAGTCTGTTAGACCTGAATTCAAAATTAAACAAAAATTTTTATATTCCGGAGGTTTAGACTTAATAAGTGTTTCCGCCATAACAAAAGAAGGAATCAGCATAAAAATAAAGATTATTATACCTATTATACATTTTTTACCTATGGGCTTAGTGTATTGGGGCATAGTTTTAGACCTCATTCATACCTTAAGATATTTACTAATAGTTTGACCAATCTTTTTCAAGCCAAAACATATTAGGTCACTCTTCAAAACTATTAAAATTATCCAAGGTAAGATTGCAGCCCTACAGAATCTTTATTTTACCATAAATCCAAGCCCACAATAAAAAAACATTATGAAGCTCAGATGTCTAAGAGGAGAACTCCATAATGTTCATAACATATTCTTAGATTGGTTACCCTATTCAGCAGCGTTAATTCTGGAAAGCGCTTTTCTTAAAGCTATTTCAGCACGCTGAATATCTGTGCCGGGTTTACGTTCCTGAAGACGTTTCTCTGCCCTCTCTTTAGCTGCCTGGGCCCGCTGCAAATCAATTTCCTCAGCAGTTTCGGCGGTATTGGCTAAAATGGTAACCTTATTATCAATAACTTCCATAAAGCCGCCGCTAACAGCAATTTTGTGCCTTACACCATTTTCCCGATAACTGACAACTCCTATTTTCAGGCTGGCAATAAGAGGAGCATGGTGGGCTAGAATTCCTAAATCACCCTCTTCGCTGCGGACCAGAACAAATTCAACATCTTTATCAAGAACCAGCCCGTCAGGAGCAACGACTTTAAAATTAAATTTACCTGTCATTATTTATCCAGCTCCCAACTGTTTTGCTCTTTCGACTGCTTCCTCGATAGAGCCGACGAATTGAAACGCTTCTTCCGGAAGGTTATCATGCTTACCTTCACAGATTTCTTTAAAGCCTCTGATAGTATCCTTAATGGGCACGTATTTTCCTTTCATGCCGGTAAAAGCCTCGGCCACAAAGAATGGCTGGGACAGGAAGCGCTGGATTCGGCGGGCTCTCCGGACTACCAGTTTATCCTCGTCACCTAGCTCGTCCATGCCGAGGATGGCGATAATATCTAAAAGCTCCTTATAACGCTGCAGAATTTTTTGGACTTCACGAGCTACCCCGTAATGTTCATCTCCTACAGTAGACGGAGTAAGCATCTGGGATGTGGAATCAAGCGGGTCAACAGCTGGATAAATCCCCATTTCTGAAATTGCCCGGGAAAGAACAGTTGTGGCATCTAAGTGAGCAAATGCTGTCGCTGGTGCCGGGTCGGTCAAGTCATCCGCCGGAACATAAATAGCTTGTACAGAGGTGACTGACCCTTTTTTCGTAGAAGTAATCCTTTCCTGCAGGTTGCCCATTTCAGTAGCAAGGGTCGGCTGATAGCCAACTGCTGAAGGCATACGGCCCAAAAGGGCGGAAACTTCCGAACCTGCTTGGGTAAAACGGAAGATGTTATCGATAAACAGCAACACGTCCTGACCCATTTCATCTCTAAAATATTCAGCCATGGTTAATCCGGTGAGTCCTACCCGTAGACGGGCCCCAGGGGGTTCATTCATTTGCCCGAATACCATAGTCATTTTATTAATAACACCGGATTCTTTCATTTCATTCCAAAGGTCATTACCCTCACGAGTGCGCTCGCCAACACCGGCGAAAACCGAAATACCACCGTGTTGGGTAGCAATATTGTTAATCAATTCCTGGATTAAAACAGTTTTGCCTACACCCGCACCCCCAAACAAGCCGATTTTTCCACCTCGGGCATATGGTGCCAGCAGGTCAATAACCTTAATGCCTGTTTCCAACATGGTATCAGTGGTTTCTTGTTCTACAAAAGGCGGCGCCTGCCTGTGAATCGGCAGTTTTTGGGGAGTATTTACCTCCGGAAGGTTATCGATGGGTTTTCCCAGAACATTAAACATCCGGCCTAGCATCTCATTACCGACGCTTACAGTAATAGGAGCCCCGGTATTATAAGCTTCCATTCCTCTAAGCAAGCCATCGGTCGAAGACATAGCCACACAGCGGACAGTATCATTTCCCAAGTGTTGAGCAGCTTCCAAAGTTAAATCTATCTGTCGTGCTTCATCTTTTATTTCTATGGCGCTATATATTTCCGGCAGAGAATCCGGCTCAAATTCGATATCCACTACCGGACCCATGACTTGAATTACTTTCCCTATATTTGACACAAACTAACCTCCCTTGATAGTATTATCAAGCTACAGCTATTCCAGAGCCGCGGCTCCTCCTACAATTTCTGAAATTTCGGTCGTGATAGCTGCCTGACGGGCTCTGTTCATTGCCAGGGTCAATTTTTCTATCATTTCCTTGGCATTTTCCGTAGCTGAATCCATTGCTGTCATTTGAGCCCCCAGTTCACTGGCTTTACTCTCCAGTAAGGCACTAAAAATCTGGCTTTTCAGATAACTAGGGAGCAACCGCTCTAGCATTTGCTCGGGGGAAGGCTCAAAAATATACTCTTCGCTGCTCTCTTCAGCAGAAGGTTCGATAGGCAGCACTTTAACTACCGTCGGTTCCTGCATGAGCACAGTAATAAACTTAGAATAAATCAGATATACTTCGTCTAGTTCCCCCGCTGTATATAGTTTTATAGTCTCCTCTGCAATCCTGCTGGCTTGATTATAATCAGGATTATCGCCCAATCCCGTAAATTGAGCTAATACGGGATATTGGCGTTTATTGAAATACTCATTGCCTTTACGTCCCACCGCAACCAAACCCACTTCTACATCCCGTTTTTCCTCAATAATCTCCTGGGTTAAACGGATCAAATTGGCGTTAAATCCTCCGCAAAGACCTCGATCGGAGGTAATTACAATATAGCCAACTTTTTGAACCGGGCGTTTAGCTAAAAGCGGGTGTTCAACCCCTATCTCGGCTTTAACCAGTCGAGATAAAACATCCTGGATTTGTTTGGTGTACGGGCGGGAGGCGATAACATTTCTCTGGGCCTTACGCAATTTGGCTGCGGCAATCGTTTTCATGGCCCTGGTAATTTGCTGCATATTGGAAACACTACGGATTCGTCTGCGAATATCGCGTACTCCTGCCACTTCCTTCACCTACCCTTTCTAGACCAAAAAACCCTGTTTGAATTCATTGATCGCCTCTCCAATTTGCTTCGATAATTCGTCAGAAAGGGTCTTCTCGGTACGGATCTTTTCTAGAATTTGGCCTTTTACCGTACGTATAAAGCGAAGAAGTTCCTGTTCAAATTCTCTTATTCTCTCTAAAGGTACGTCATCGATATATCCTTTGGTAGCAGCGAAGATAATAACAACCTGTTCTTCAACCGGCATGGGCTGATATTGATCCTGTTTTAGTATTTCCATTGTCTTCTGACCGCGATTAAGACGGGCTTGCGTAGCTTTATCCAGGTCGGAACCGAACTGGGCAAAAGCAGCGAGTTCCCGATAAGAAGCTAGGTCAAGCCTCAGTTGGCCGGCAACTTGTTTCATAGCCTTAATCTGAGCCGATCCTCCCACCCTGGAGACCGAAATACCAACGTTAATGGCCGGACGGAAGCCCGCATGGAACAAATCAGATTCTAAAAAGATCTGGCCGTCGGTTATAGAAATAACATTAGTCGGAATATAAGCCGAGACGTCTCCAGCCTGGGTCTCAATAATAGGCAAAGCAGTTAGAGAACCGCCTCCCTTTTCCGGTGAGAGCTTAGCCGCACGTTCTAATAAACGGGAGTGCAAATAAAAAACATCACCGGGATAAGCTTCCCGACCCGGCGGCCGCCTTAACAATAAGGAAAGCTCACGGTAAGCTACCGCTTGTTTCGAGAGATCATCGTAAATTATCAAAACATGCTGTCCTTTGTCCCGGAAGTATTCTCCCATGGAACATCCGGCATAGGGAGCAATATAAAGCATCGGTGCCGGATCAGAAGCAGTCGCCATGACAACGATAGAGTAATCCATAGCTCCATGCTCTTCTAACTTTTTTACTACTCCGGCTACAGTGGATTGTTTCTGGCCGATAGCTACATAAATACAAATACAGTCTTTACCCTTTTGATTAATGATGGTATCAACCGCCAAGGCAGTCTTACCGGTTTGACGGTCTCCGATAATTAGTTCCCGTTGGCCTCGTCCGATAGGGACCATAGAGTCAATAGACTTAAGCCCTGTCTGCAAAGGTTCATGCACCGACTCCCGGTCCACTACACCCGGGGCAGGAGCTTCAATTGGACGATAACCGGCGGGATTGATCTCTCCCTTACCGTCAACAGGTTGGCCAAGAACATTTACCACTCTACCGATTAAGTCCTCTCCTACCGGTACCTCCACTATCCTGCCTGTCCGTTTTACCTGGTCACCTTCTTTAATATCATCGAATGGTCCTAGAATGACGCAACCGATATTGTCTTCCTCCAGATTCATGGCCATACCATATATTCCACCGGGAAACTCCAAAAGTTCCCCGGCCATCGCTTTTTCAAGACCATAAATACGTGCGATACCGTCACCCACCTGAATTACTGTGCCGACATCAACAACTTCCAAGGCGGATTCATAACGTTCAATTTGTTGTTTAATAATTGAACTAATTTCTTCCGGACGTAAATTCATTTTTTTAGCTCACCCCTACTTCCTGCTGAGGTTTATATGATGCTTTGATCAATTCCTGACGCAATTTAGACAATGCTGCGGTAATAGTACCGTCTATAACCTGATCGCCAATCTGAATTTTGGCACCGCCAATCAGTTGGGGATTGATTTCAGTAATTAATTGAACATTTTTGCCTGTTAATTTAGAAATCACTTGTTTAAATTTTTCTTCTTGCTCCGGTGACAAAGAAATAGCGCTCACTACTTTTGCTTCTACCAAATTGCGAACATTATTAGCGAGACGGGTAAATTCACGTAGAACCATTGTTAAAATATTTTGTCTCCGACGATCAATCAACAGATATAAAAAGTGCTTTGAAATTTCAGAAACATTATTGTCCAGTATTTTAGCCAGGATTTCCTTTTTAGATGAGACCTCAATACCAGGATGACTTAAAATATATTTAAGATCTTTATGTTCTAATATCAGATTATCTAAAAACCTGAGCTCGCTTTCAATCTGGTCAAGAACCGACATTTCCATAGCCAACTCAAAAAGAGCCTGAGCATACCTGCGCGCTAATACCCCCGTTAACATGGCCTATCCCCTACTTCTTGGATGAATTGATCAATTAGTGCTTCCTGACCCTGAATATCAAGCTTATGCCGAATTACCTTTTCAGCTACGGCAACGGACATGTTTACAACCTGTAATCTGAGTTCAGATACAGCTTTTTCCCGCTCTCTTTCAATTTCGGCAAGAGCTGCTTGCTTCAATTTTTCAGTTTCCCTACGGGCTTGATCTAGGATTTCAGCAGCACGCTGTTCGCTTTCTTGGGTTGCTTTTTCAATAATACTTTTAGCTTCCAAGCGAGCTTTATGCATGTCCTCCTGATATTCCTGCTTAATTCTTGCTGCTTCATTTCGTTCTTGTTCTGCCTGGGCAAGGCTGTCCGCAATATGTTGACGTCTTTTCTCCATCATATTCATTAGCGGTTTCCAGGCGAATTTTTTTAGAATCCAAACAAGAATCAAAAAGGACATGATTTGGACAAAATAAGTGTACAAATTAATTGACACAGGATTTCCGCCGCCCCCTGAAGCCGCGGCTGAAGCTATTGTGTACGTAAAGCCATTCATAATGGGATTCAAAAGATCTTTTCCTCCTCTCTCAACAGAAGTGGATTAACATTGGTTTGCCTTACACAAAAGGGGAACATAAGGTTCCCCTGCTTTTAAGGACTTGGTCTATACCCCTAATACCATAATCAGGGCAATAACCCAGGTCAAAAGAGGAAGCGCTTCAATCAAACCTACACCAATAAACATCATTGATTGTAAGGCGCCCTTAGATTCCGGTTGACGTGCAGTACCATTGATCGCATTGGAAATAACATTACCATTAGCAATAGATGCTCCGATAGCAGCTGCCCCGGCAGCAATTCCCGCACCTAGCATAGCAGCAGCAGACATATCCATATTATTGTTCCTCCTTAAAATAAGTAATAATTTAATTAACTCCTCAAGCGGCAATAATCAAAATCAACTTTCACTGGTTACCGCCTGGGAAATATAAGCAATCGTCAGCACTGTAAAGACAAAGGACTGAATAGCCCCGATAAAAATACTAAATCCAAGCCACACAGGCATGGGTATTAGTGTGCCGGCTACCATTAAACCCGGTATCATCAGCATTGCGGCAATAAGCACTTCTCCTGCATAGATATTGCCAAACAGACGAAAAGCAAGGGTCATAAGCTTTGCTCCAAAGTCAATAAGATGAATGGGCAGAAAAACAGGTATAGGCTCAATAAAATGATGGAAATAATGAACCCCTTTATACTTAATTCCCGAACCAAGAACCAGAATAATGGTTAAGGTTGCTAAGGCCAAGGTAGTATTAATATCCGCCGTTGGCGAGGCTATAAGTACATCGCCTAAAATCTTATTAAGCTGAGCAAACTCTACCCAATGAAAAAGCGGGGCGAACACGTTGGGAATAAGTCCTAAGATGTTCGAGAAAAAGATGAACACTATAAGTGTTAGCAAGTAAGAAAGCAGAGGGGCTCCTTTTTTATAATCCATATTATCAGAGATTAACGACTTTATAAAATCCACAATCCATTCCAGAAAGTTTTGCAACTTCCCTGGCGTACCGCTCGTTAATCTTCTGGACGCAATAATACTCATAATAATTAAAAATGCCATAACGATCCAGGTCATGATAAGTGTTCTGGCATGCAAGGTAATATCCCCCAGATGCCAAATAACAGTCTCATGCATCATTATTGCTCACCCCCCTTCACGCCTTAAATACTGGTAGACTATCACTATTAGAGGTATGAATATTCCGGCAATAATACCAATAATCAGAAAGATCAGTTTTTCAGATCTAAACTTGGCTATCGTAACCACAACCAAAGTGACCATACCCAGTCTTGAGTATAGACTTATGTAGTATTTTTTTAAGGCCTGCTTTATATCTCTCTCTGCAACTTGTTTAATGTCTCGGAATAGCCACTGAATATTAACAATACCTGTAACATAACCGAGAAGCAAGCCAAGCAAGTTATTATTGCCACTAAACACTGTTCCCAGGAGAATTACTGAGAGCGGGAACCCTAAAACTATTGTTAAAGTTCTATTGTCCATTATCTGACTTCCCAAGTTTTATTATAGATAGAATAATATAACTCAAGCCGAGGAAAACACCCACCAAAACACAGACAATTGTCAACCAGGGATCCGTCCCCAAGCGGAAGTCAACATAACGGCCTAAAAAAAAACCACCTGCCACTAAACCGGCAAGAGAAGTAGCTACTGTTGAGGCCCAAGCCATATATTTGACCCAATTGCTAATTCTTTTGTCAGCCATCGGGTATCCCTCAATTCTGATTATATTATAACGCCTAAGCCATGCCAAGAGATAATATTTTGGTAAATGCTGCTTATCTATTATATTCTTTTTTATTTTAGGTCGGAATGCTTTATTTTACGGCGATTTTTCTTAACTTTACAGCAATTTATTCTTATTCTGCAATTCATTGATAATTATATCAACAATCCTCTGGCTGGAGCAACCATCTCCGTAAGGATTTACTGCCTTGGACATCTGCTCATAAGTCTTCTGATCTGAAAGCAATTTAGCCAGATTTTCTACAACTTGAACATAGTCGGTTCCGACTAATAAAACAGTTCCGGAATCCACGGCTTCCGGCCGTTCTGTCGTATCTCTGACTACCAGAACGGGTATACCTAAAGATGGAGCTTCTTCCTGAATCCCGCCTGAATCCGTTAGAATAAGGTAGGCTTTGGCCATTAAATTAACAAAGGGTTCATAATCCAAAGGTTCAATCAAATGTACCCTGTCGTTATGGCCCAAAACTTCAGTCACAACATTCCTGACCAAAGGATTTTTATGCATCGGAAAAATAACATAGGTATCGGGAAAACGACTTAAAATGTTATCCAAAGCTTGGTAGATCTGCCTCATCGGTTCCCCTAGGTTTTCCCGGCGATGAGTAGTCATCAAAATTAGGCGTTTATCCTTATTCTTTTCTAATATATTAGCCAGCGCTCGATTTGCAAAGACATAGTTTTGCTTTACTGTTAACAATAAAGCGTCAATTACAGTATTTCCAGTCACAAAAATATGGGCCGGCTGGACACCTTCCCGTAATAAGTTATTTTTAGCTACTTCAGTAGGAGCAAAATGCAAATCAGCTAGAACCCCGGTCAACTTACGGTTACTCTCTTCCGGCCAAGGTGAATATTTGTTTCCGGTTCTTAAGCCGGCTTCAATATGGCCTATGGGTATTTTATGATAAAAAGCAGCTAGAGCAGAGACAAAAGTAGTGGTAGTATCACCTTGCACCAACATTATATCCGGCTTTTCTTGGGTTATAATGGCATCAAGTCCCGCTATTATCTCTGATGTGATTCCAGCTAAGGTTTGTCCCTGCTTCATAATATTTAAATCATAATTAGGTATTATATTAAAAAGTTGAATTACCTGATCGAGCATTTCTCTGTGTTGAGCAGTTAGTACCACCCGGCAGTCCACATTTTTATTACTCTGCAATGCTTTAACAACCGGTGCCATTTTAATCGCCTCGGGCCTTGTCCCAAATGCTGCCATAACCTTAACTTTGCTGTTGTCTATCACTTGCATCCTCCATAACCGCTTCGATAAGGCGAACGGACCGCCAATAAAGCATATTAAAACGTTTTTTCTTTATAATATTTTCTCCTTATATATTTCTATTATAATAGTTATTTATAAAAATGTAATTACTTGCCGCAAATTTTCCCATAAATAATACCCGCTTGCTTTTCTTTCTCGGCAAGATGCTTTTCCCACAGCTTATCAGCAACCGGTGCCCAATTGCGGGCAGGCTCCTCACACTTGGCCGTTAAGATATCAATATCTTCTTTATCCAAGGGCTGGGTAGAAACGGCTTGGGAGGCTTTAACCATTGCTCTGAGTTTTTCAGGGTTATCCAGCAAAGGACAAGGGCGAAGATGATTGGAATTAAAAGGCTGGTTTTCAGCATATTGCTTAAAAAGCGGGGATTTTAGAGCCTCGATTAAACTCATGTTCTTAATATTATAGTTGGAATAATGAATAAAAGCACAAGGTTCCACATCCCCTGCAGCATTGATGTGCAGGTAATATCTTCCCCCGGCTACACAACCATTAATATACTCACCGTCATTCCAAAAGTCTAAGAGGAAGATGGGCTTTGTGCTTCTAATTTCTCTTATTCGATGATACATATATTCTCTTTGTTCCGGGGTTGCCAGCAGTTCCAAAACCGCATCTTTCCCTAACGGCATATAAGTAAAATACCAGCCAAACATACATCCTTTCTCTATCATAAGATCAATATACTCATCGGAACCCACTACATCAGTGTTGCGTCGATGATAACAAGTGGAAAAACCAAATCCAAGGCCATGCTGTTTTAAGAGGTCCATAGCTTGCATGATTTTCTGATAGGTCCCGACGCCACGCCGCATATCGGTTTCTTGTTCAAAGCCCTCCACGCTGATAGCCAAAATTAAATTTCCTACCTCTTCCATTTGCCGGCAAAATTCCTCGTCGATCAAAGTTGCATTGGTAAAGGCTAAAAACATACAGTCGCTATGTTTCTTGGCCAGTTCAATAATGTCTTTTCTCCGTAGCAAAGGCTCGCCGCCTGAATAAAGGTAGGAATAAATACCAAGCTCTTTGCCCTCACAGATTATTCTATCTATAGTTTCTAAATCGAGATTATCCGACTTATCATACTCCTGTGCCCAGCAACCGGTACATTTTAAATTACAAGCCGATGTTGGATCTAATAATATTTGATAAGGAATGTTACATTGGTGCTTTTCTCTCATAGACTGAATATGAGCGTTGCCAATAAGTACTTCCTGTAACAAATAATTTATAAAAAATTTGGATCTTACCTTAGGTTTAAGTTCCAAAAATGTTCTCAAAAACAATTGGTAACCTGCATAGTTCTTATCCTGGGTTTTATCTCGTAAAATACGTATTATTTGTTTATGTTCCTTTTTTCTAGCTATTCTTTCTGCCCATTTCAGCATCCTGGGAATATTTCTTTCCGGATTTTTTTCAATATAATTCATCCCTCTTCTCATGACAATGGAACTCATAGTTTGGTTTATGGATTTCATAACGAAAGACCTCCTTATTCGCTACCTCCAAAGCGAATATTCTTCTTCTTTCCTACTTCATCCAAGTAGACAACTCTTTTGATCATAGCATTTTTGATCATTCTGTGGCAGAGCAAACATGGCTCGCTTGATGCAGGCTCCCCGTTACGCCCATAACCTGAAATATATATTGTAGCTCCTCGCATTTTTACCGGATCACCGGCAATTATGGCGTTTTGCTCCGCATGCACAGCCACGCAAAGCTCATACCTTTCCCCTTTAGGAACCTTATATTTTTCCCTTACGCATTCCCCCGTATCAATACAATTTGGCTCACCCCGGGCTGCCCCATTATAACCTGTACTAACAATAATATTATCTTTGACAATTACAGCGCCATATTGTCGTCTTAAACAGGTTGAACGTTTAGCTACTAAATGTGCAATTTCCAAAAAGTACTCGTCCCAGGAAGGTCTCTTTGAGTTTTTCATTTCCTACTTACCTCTTGCCCCTACAAATGGTATTTTTGTTTTATTACATTTATACCTAATTTAAGTATACATTTTTCCAAAATTCTCCTCAAGGGTAATATATATAATTCTTATTTTCATCTACTATCTTAGTAGTTATCCGGATTCATTTTTGCTAAAATATATTTATTGTTTTAGAGGAGATATAAAGGTTTATGGACCAGATAGACAAAAAATTTTATACCAAGGAAGATCTGCAGACTGTACTTAACATCTCCGAAGCGACAATTAACAATTGGTTTAGAACAGGCGTGATTCCTAATACATGGAAGAAAAATTCTTTTACCAAGCACGAATTCTCAGATCTTATTAACTATCTATCATCTTCCACCAAATTAAAGGGCCGGGCCAATCGCTCTTTAGCGGACGGTAATAGCACCTGTTACTTGGGCATCACTACTAAAGAACGTAGAAACCTGCTCAAAAAAGCTATCCAGAATTATCAAGATTTGACCATTGAGCTTGAGGAAGGCGTCTTTTCTTTGGCTCTTGCTGCCCTACGATCGGCTGGTTTATTAGCTGAAGAATGGTTTTATAAACCAAAAAGTAAATTGGATTTCTTTTTAATTTCTTGGATTAAGGAAAAGCAAATAAATATTGCCAAAGCACTTAAATATTTTGAAGATTTTTATATCCCTAACCTCAATGACGATTTCCTTGGGGCCTTTTACCAGTCCGTACAAAGCGTAGCCGCCAAATCCCAGAGAGGCTCTTTCTATACTCCTGCTTCTTTGCTACAAGATATACATATACCCCTGAACAAAAAAATACTAGACCCCTGCTGCGGAAGCGGTAGTATACTTCTCCGGGTATTGAACCCAAAGCATGATTCAGACCAAATTTTTGCTTGGGATATTGATGACACAGCGCTAAAAATATGCCGGATAAATCTAACTCTGTTTTTTAATGATCCCAATATCTCCCCCCATATAGAATTATATGACTCTGTTTTTGCGAATAAAACAACTCTTACTAAACAAACGGAACAAACAAAATTCGATTACATTATTACCAACCCGCCTTGGGGGAGCAAATACAGTGCTACGCAAAAAAGGATTCTCCTCCAAAAATACCCGGAGCTAGGCACTTGTGAATCTTACAGTATTGTTCTCTTTAATTCCCTGCGCAAGCTGGCACCCAACGGGTATCTTGTTTTCTTTTTGCCCCACTCTTTCTTGAATGTTTCTTCTCATGCTAATATCAGGAAATACCTGGCTAAAAAAGGGCTCCCCATGAAGGTTATGCTGCTGGGTAATTCCTTCCAAGGAGTTATGTCCGAAGCAATCCGCCTGGAGATTAATAATACAAAGGCTTATCCGGCTGAAATAAAAGTTTTTCGCTCCCACGAACAGCAGCCTACTGTTATTTCCAACAATACTTTTCGGATTAAAAACTTTATAATTCCGGCCACAGCCTCTAATGCTGACCTTAATCTTATGAATAAAATCTATAGTAGCAAACATTTGTTATTGGAGGATAACGCTAAATTCGCTTTAGGAATTGTCACCGGCAACAATAATCAGCATTTATTGCCCAGGCCTACATCGAATTCGGAAGCTATCTACCGGGGTAAAGATATAGACCATTTTAGGTTTTTGAACCCCGCTTTTTATCTGGAATTTAAGCCGGATAAATACCAGCAGGTTGCACCCCTTGAATTATATCGCCAGCCGAAAATCGTCTACAGATTTATTGCCGACAAACTGGTCTGTGCCCTGGATAAGCAGGGAAGATTGCTGCTTAACAGTGCCAATTTGTTTATTCCCACCCTGGATTATCCCATCGAAACCATTGTCTCCTTATTTAATTCCAAGCTCTATACTTATCTTTATAGAAAAATGTACTATTCTAAAAAAGTATTAAGGAATCACCTAGAATCTTTGCCCCTACCCTTTCTGAACAGCAAACAACATGCCCTGCTTAAAGAAATACATGATAACTTTTATCTTTATAAAGACAGCCCGGAAAAGCTTAATCATGCCGTCTATTCCTTTTTCAACCTAACAGTCCAGGAGATCCGCTTAATCGAAGATTTATAACCGTTGGTTTTCCGAAGCAAAGAATATATAATAAATTTATAGGAAAATTCATCTTATTGTTGTAATATAACTTACTTTTAAGGAGGCTTCTCGAAATGTGTTGGTCTTGCAATGCTTATTGCGGCAACTGTAAACCGCCTAAAGAAAAACCACGCCAATGTACCAGCTGCAAAGCCTTTAACTTCGATCCGGAAAAAAATACCTGCCGTAAGTGCGGAGCTGAACTCCCGGCAAGAGTGCCCCCGCCCGTCATTAAGTGTGAGTTATGCGGAATGATGTGCGCCAACCCCTGCAAAAAAGGAGAACGTCCTCCTGCTGATGGGATTTTGCGTCCCTGCAAGTTAAGAACCCCGCCCCCAGAAGAACTGGAAACAAATCCGAAACAGGAGGAAAAAACACATGTACTATGACCCGGAAAAAGATGATCACGGCCTGGCTCGTAGCCCTTTTAAATCCTGTGTACTACCGCGCCCCATTGGCTGGATTTCTACCCTTAGTACAGCCGGAGTTCATAACCTAGCGCCCTTCAGCCAATTTCAGAACCTAACTTTTGACCCACCCTATGTCATGATTGCCAGTAACCAAAATGTCCAGGGAAACCGTAAGGACACAGTAATTAACATCGAAACTACCGGTGAATTTGTTTATAACATGGTTACCTACGACTTACGGGAAGCCATGGCTAAATCAGCTGTCGAACTTCCACCGGAAGTGGACGAATTTGTTGAAGCCGGTTTAACCAAAGTCCCGTCAGTAAAAGTAAAGCCCTGCAGAGTTGGGGAATCACCAATCCAATTTGAATGTACCTATCACTCCACTCTTCGGCTCCCAGGGCGCGGCGCTCAAGGCTCGGTAGATATTATTATCGGCAAAGTTGTCCTCGTCCACATCAAAGACGAATTTATTTTGCCTGACGGCAAAATCGATGTGGTCAAACTTCGCCCCTTGGCCCGCCTTGGTTATTTCGACTATACAACAGTAGATCATACTTTTGAAATGAAGACGCCGGCCAAAAATGAAGCTGAGCTTTTTGGTTTAGGGGGCGCATCTGTAGTCGCTTCCAGGAACACGAGCAGCAGCTAATACCATCAATTATATGCTGGAAGAGCCCAAGCTTTATCAAAAAACATCATCGGTCTTGCATAGCTTAAGTGGATGTCAAGACCGGTGATTTTTTTCTTTAACTTGTCACTTAGCTGGCTTCATTTAATAAGGTTGTTATAAAGAAGTTTGCAAATAGATGATTCATCTACTGTTATTTTAAATAGCCATGGTATAATATTCCTGTAATTATTTGCCATTTCGGATAATAGTGTGCTTTGAGTGGTTTTAAAATGGTAAACATGTGGGGTGTTTTATGTGAAAAAATTTATCACCTTAATTTTTGTCTTGCTCCTTCTGCTAACGAGCTGTTCCGATGCGGGAAAGAGGGGTGAGCCGGATTTTGGGAACAGCCGCTGGGGCGATAGCATGGAAACGGTCTATAAGAACGAAAAAGGCGGTCTATGGAGACTATTGGCCCCGGAATGTGAATTTGCCGGACTCAGTGCTACACCCTATTTAAATTTTAATGAACAAGATCTGCTGTGTGGAGGAAGCTATACCGGCTTGGCCAGCTCCGACATTGATAACTTTACAGCCTATAACACGGCTCGAGATTATCTTGTTTCGTCCTATGGAGAACCTTTAAAAGAAACTTTTTTTGATGCCACTGGTAAAACACTGGCAACATTAAGGGAAGTAGAGAAAACCGGAGGCTGGGCCGAAGCCGAGTGGCAGCCGGCAACGACCAATGGGGAAAGAAGGACAGATATATTTTTGAGATGGGTGCACGACGGAAATGTGCAAGTAGATTTTCAGGCCAAGGAGTCTGTGCGCGGCCAGGAAGCTACACCGGATTTTTTGAACAGCTATTGGGGTGACAAAAGAGAACAGGTTTATGCTAACGAAAACGGAGGCTTATGGCAGCTTCAAGTTACAACTGAGTTTGCAGGGCATGAAGTACCTGCCTATTTCGTATTCCAGGGAGAAAAGAACCTTTTACAACTTGCCTATTACGATTTGACTGAAGCCGATTTAGGAAAGCGGACAAAATTCGAAAAATATAAACTGGCCTGGGAACAAATGGTGGAATTGTATGGCGAACCCTTACATGAGATCTATACAGCGCCGGATGGTGCACAGCTTTCATCCCCGGATGGCGCAGAAGACGTTACTGCCGCATGGGCAATCTATACTCCCGAGGACGGCTTAAGAGAGGACGGGTTAAGAACTGTAGTCCACCTTTCACTGGGGAGAGCAGGCTTGGGAGTTTCATTTGCCTGCGCTACCCCTCATTTAGTTTATCAAGATGATAATAATGCTCCCTAATGCAATTTATCTTATAATTTGATTAATCTTTAAAAAAGCTATCCCCGGCTTATCAGTTACGATAAGCCCAGGGATAGCTTTTGAAGTCTTGTTTTGAAGTCTTGCTTGATTCGGTTACTATGCTTTTATTCTTTGTCCAATGGGATATCTCCCAGATTAATATCAACAGCAGAGTTTAAATCCTGAAAGTATTTGCGGGCAAAGCCTTTGGCTTCAAGGGTTAAATCGTACTTGCCGACAGCCAGATCCTTAAACCAAAAATCTCCGTAAGCATCCGTATAAGTCTCCAGCACCTTACCCCCTGAGGTAAGAAGGCAGCGACAGCCTATAATAACCTCCTTAGCAATTGGGTCATAGACCGTACCGGCAATAAACTTGCCGGGGATATTGCGGTAATAAACCCGGGGTTTTAGGCCCGTCTCCGGTTTCATAACCACTGCTCCCGGGATGAGATCCTGCATCTCGTCCTCCTCGCCGAATTTCAAAGCATCCGTCGGACAAGCTTCCACACAGCGGGGTAGCTTATATCCATTATCCAGCAGATGAGCACAGCCGGTACATTTCTGAGCAATACATAATTCCTCGTTATAATAAATAGCATTATAGGGGCAGGCTTTCAGACAATCTCGGCAGCCGTTGCACTTTTCCGGATGAATCTGAATAAACCCGTCTTCCCGGCGAAATATTGCTTCTTGCGGACAGCTTTCCAGACAGGAAGCTTTTTCACAGTGATTACACAGCATAGGGATATAATGAATTTTTACTTTAGGGATGGTTCCGCAGACATTCTCCTGTAGCTTAAGCCAGAATTGCCCGACCTCGGGCTGCGGTTTAGCGTAAGGTGTCCAATCATTACCCACATGCTCGTCTTTGCAGGCCAACTGGCAGTTATAACAGCCACTGCACCGGGCAACATCGATTACAAATACTTTCGCCATTCTTCTTTACCTCCTCGATTTGAATGCAAACCCTTCTTCTCTTCTAAGCAGTTTAGTTATTTTTCAATTAGCCAACCTTCCAGACATACGCCGGTAGCGCCGTCTATCTTGCGGTTAAAAGCCTCCGGAAATTTTGCTTTCCACTCGGCCATTTCCTCATCGGTAACTTTTTGTACTTCCACCAGAAAACCGGAAACAACCATGCCGGTAACGTTCTTAGAAGTAATCGCGGCAGGAGTGATCAGATTGATGGCCCCGCCACGGTCAATCCCATTGGGATCGATAGGATCAAAACGTGCACCATGATCCATATAGGCTACTCCGGGGATTAGGCGCTCTGTGACATAAGCTGCGCCTAGAACAACTCCTCGCTCATTGAAAATTTTCACAATGTCCCCGTGTTGGATACCCCGTGCCTCGGCCTCTGTGGTATGCAGCCAGATAGGCTCATACTGGTAACCGTCCTTGGCGCGAATTTTCATGGTCTCAATCTCTCGGGTCCAGGTAATATCGTCACATTGGGCGTGCATCCGCCAGCGAGGGTGATTGGAGACACAGAGCAGTGGGTATTTTTTAGCCCGTTCGCTGGAAAGGCTCTCATCATGAGAGGCACCTTTTTCCACCCATTTGGGATAGGGCGGGCGTTCTTCATCGTCCGGAAAGAATTCTTGAAGGGCGGTAGAAGTAAACTCCAGTTTGCCTGTTGGCGTCTTTAAGGGATTGTTTTCGGGATCTTCATAGAACTCTCTGAGCCCGGGCTTAACATGCTTGACATCCGGATCGGGCGGTAGGATCACCACATTATCTTTCTTGAATTCATGATATGGCAGGTAATCCTTTAAACCGGAAGCATCATAAAACATTTCTATCAACTTTTCTGTCGAAACATTGCCGGTATACCGATCATAATATTCCTTGCCCAATTTAGCCGCAACCCTGGCCACAGCCTCAAAGTCAGTTACAGATTCGCCGACAGGCGGGCAAGCGGGGTGTTCGCGATAAACCGCCTCATAAGTGCCGCCGGTCGCCTCTTCCTCCAGATCATCCTGCTCAAACTTAGTGGTTACAGGCAGAATTATATCGGCAAGAATACAGTCATTCTCCAGCCATTGATGTTGGGCTACAACGCACTCAATAGCCTCGCTCTGCAGAGCTTTTACATAACGGTAACCATCGTTCCAGCAGGTAGTCATACAGGGTGAATCCGTCCAAATCATATGAATAGTGGAACACCCGTCCTCAGGGAACTTGTGCAGATGGAACTGCTCTTCCCGTGGACCAATAAATTTATCTAAACCGTACCAAGTTGCACTGCCGTTTAAGATGGCATCGTGCACCAAACATTTCGGTATAGATTGCTGTGGAGCAACTTCCATAGGCTTTAAAAGTTCCTTAAGCCCCGGGCTTTGCTCCAATAATTCCTTAGGATGAGCAAAGAAACCGGCATAATCAGTTTTTGGCGGACGGACCGCTTCCGCGAAGACAGCAATATCCGGCCGTTGTTTGCTTTGATAGGGCAGCGGGTAATGAGGGGTATGGATATGCCACTCGATCATTTTTGCCTGGTGAACACCCGGTTTGCCAAGGCCTTGCATTCCTAAGAGGATGGCTTCCAGCCTGGCTGGCTCGGTAGCATATGGTCCGCGGATCCCTGGGCCGCCATTACCGTGAATAATACTGGTAACTTTGTTCGCCCAGTCACGGGCCAAGGCTTTAATGGTCCATTCCGGGATACCGCACTTCTCCGAAGCCCAAGCCGGTGTTTTAGGAATACCATCCTCGGCCTTACCGAGTACATAATCAAAGAAGGGCTCATAACCAACAGCATGAGTCTCCACATATTCTTTATCATAAATGCCCTCGGTCAGCCATACATAGGCAATGGCCAAGTGCAGAGCCGCATCGGTGTTAGGCAGGATAGGAATCCATTTATCAGCATGAACAGCAGCACCGTAGTTCAAATCCGGGCAAATGTATATGGATTTTATCCCTACCTCAGTAATAAAGTAGCAAAGCCTACTGGACATCATTCCTTGGATGGGTAAGGGTGTAGATTCAGGATCACAGCCCCAAAATAAAAGTAACTCGGAATGTTTCAAAATGTCGGGGTAAAGGTTTGCGGAGGGCTGCATCTGGCCGACAGGCTCGCAACCCCAAACATTCTTGGCTCCCCAGTGCCACCCTTCCCAGCTGTCATTATTGCGAATCTGGATGGTATAACCGCCTAAAAGCGAGAGTAGTCGATTAGCACAGCCGTGGGCAGGATAAATATGTTTTCCTTCAGCGTGCATATCCGCTTCTGAAAGTACAGCCTCCATGCCGTAAGTTTCTTTGATACGGAGTAACTCATCAGCTATTATCTGGGCGGCCTCATCCCAAGAGATACGGACATAACCTGACTTGCCCCGGTTTTGAGGGTTACGCTCACCCTTGGGATCCCAGTCTACACGCTTTAGCGGGTACATAACGCGGTTCTTAGAGTAAACGCGCTTTTTGTAAGCCTGCCCGACAAAAGACAAAACAGAACGATTCGGTGGGCTAAAAGTCTTGCCTCTGGCATCAATTTTCCAAGGCTCAATGTCTTTGAATCCGGGCCAGTCCTCAAAATGGTAAGGTCTGATACGAGTAATTTTGCCTTCGCTGGAGTCGACCACTGAGATAGGTCCCCCTGCCTGGCCAATAAGACTTGTACCTTTAAAGGTTTTGGATTCATTCTTAAGATTAACCCCTTTGTTTTCCATGTCTTTCTAACCCCCTTTTTGCTCTCATTTAGTGTATTTGCTATTGAATTTTCTTTAATTAACTAGCGACCTACGAGTATTTCAAACTTCTATCAACTATACATGTTAGAATATTGTAATTTATATTTATATTTAAAAATTAACATACTTCTGTACCATAGTCATTATAAAAATTTTAAAAAACATAGCCTATTTATTTAATTAAATGACAATAAACATGTTTTTAGCCGCGCTGCGGATAGACAAAAGCCTGAAAGATATTAAGATGGTATCTTTCAGGCTTTATGTGAGCCAAATTCGATGTGTATTTCCTTATCAATCTATTTTTTCTTTGATGGGATTTTTGGGAACCAAATAATATTATCTATGCATTATTTCGTTCCAAATAAACGATCACCGGCATCTCCCAAGCCCGGAACTATATAGGCATGTTCATTTAATCTCTCATCCTTAGCGGCAACGAAGATATCAACATCGGGATGTTTATCATGAACCGTTTTTATGCCTTCGGGAGCGGCGATTAAGCACATTAGTTTAATTCTTTTACCGCCACGGTCTTTAATAAAGCTGATTGCTGCTGCTGCTGAGCCACCGGTAGCCAACATGGGATCAATAATAATAATGTCTCTTTCCTGGAGGTCATAAGGCATTTTACAGTAATACTCCACCGGTCTAAGGGTTTCAGGATCTCTGTAAAGCCCAATATGTCCTACTTTAGCAGCGGGGATGAGTTTAAGCATGCCATCCACCATTCCCAGGCCCGCCCTTAAAATTGGCACCAGGGCTACCTTACGTCCGGCTATGCGTTTCGCCTTAGATATCCCAACAGGAGTTCGAACCTCGACTTCCTCCAGGGGAAAATCCCTCGTAACCTCGTAGGCCATTAACATTGCTACTTCTTCCACTAACTCACGAAATTCTTTAGATTTTGTACTTTCATCGCGGATAAGCGATAGTTTATGTTGAATAAGAGGATGGTCCAATACACAAACATTACCCATAAGTTTTTTCAACTCCCTGTATTTACTTCCAGCTTGCAAAATTATTTTGCCAGGCGGTGATTAAATTTTATTTCCGTATAGAGGAAACCTGGCACAAAGATCAGCTACAATTACTTCTGCCTTGGCCAACTGCTCCTGGTTTTCGCCGGCTGTTAGGGCTAAATCAATTGCTTCGGTTATTTGTTCCATCTCCGGTTCTTTCATGCCGCGGGTGGTTACCGCCGGAGTTCCTATACGAATGCCGCTGGTCACAAAAGGACTTTCAGGATCAAAGGGAATTGTATTCTTATTGACAGTAATCCCAATATCATCAAGAGTTTTCTCCGCTACTTTACCGGTCAATCCTTTGCTACGCATATCTAAGAGCAGCAAATGATTATCGGTTCCTCCGGATACAAGCCTAAAATCCCTTGCTAAAAAGCCATGAGCTAAAGCTTTAGCGTTATCGAGTATTTGTTGCTGATAAGCTTTAAATTCGGGCTTTAATGCCTCGCCGAAAGCAACTGCTTTGGCGGCAATAACATGCATAAGCGGCCCTCCTTGGATACCTGGGAAAATTGCCTTATCTATTTTTTTAGCAAATTCCTCTTTACAGAGAATAAGTCCTCCACGTGGCCCTCTCAAGGTTTTATGGGTTGTAGAGGTCACAAAATGAGCATGGGGTACCGGATTGGGATGAAGGCCGACAGCCACAAGCCCTGCTATATGCGCCATATCAACCATAAAATAAGCCCCAACCTCATCGGCAATCTCTCTGATCAACTGGAAATCAATAATACGAGGATAAGCGCTGGCCCCGGCAACAATCATTTTCGGCTTATGTTGGTGAGCGGATTTTCTTAACTGCTCATAATCAAGGTATTCTGTATCTTTATCCACACCATATTCAACAAAATTATAATACATACCGGATATATTTACGGGACTGCCGTGAGTCAAATGGCCGCCATGCGAAAGGTTCATCCCCATTACGGTGTCACCCGGTTTTAGCATGGCAAAATAGACCGCCGTATTAGCCTGGGCACCGGAGTGTGGTTGGACATTGGCGTGTTCGGCCCCAAAAATTTTCTTAACTCTATCCCGGGCAATGTCTTCAACGATATCAACATATTCACACCCGCCATAATACCTTTTGCCGGGGTAACCTTCAGCATATTTATTGGTCAAGACAGAACCCTGGGCAGCCATGACTGCTCTGCTGACAAAGTTTTCAGAAGCAATAAGTTCAATTTTATTTTCCTGTCTGCTTTCCTCTAGCTTTATCGCTTTAGCAACTTCCGGATCTTGGCTAGCTATGTATTTTTCTATTGTATCCATCACTACAACTCCCTTAAAAGTATTATTTACTGCTAGGATATGCTGCCCTTGGGCCTCCTACATATTTGGGCCTCGTCTTGGCCAGCGTCAAATGGGCATATCCAAGGTAATTAACATCTATTCTAACCGGGACAACCACAGGCCTAAGATGCATACCGATAAATGTATCCCCAATATCTAACCCGGCATGGGCTTGTACACCTTCGACTGCTACTGGGGTAGTGAATTTTTCCCAGGCCGCTGTGGCCATAGCTCCGCCGGCTTTAAGGGTAGGCATTACCATTACAGGCTCCAGATTATATTTCAGGACAGTCTCCTGCTCAACAATCAAAACTCTGTTTAAATGCTCACAGCACTGAAAGGCAAGACAAATACCAAGTTCATTTGCCCATGTAAGAAGCGGTTCAATGAGCACACCTGCTATTTCCGCGCTGCCAGCTTTGCCAATTTTCTGGCCTGCGATTTCACTGGTACTACAGCCTATCACAACCATTTGTCCGATTTGAAGAGCAGCCGCTTGGGCAAAATGGTCGAGTATGCTAACCCATTGATCTTTAATCTTGGCTAATGTAATTTTCTCTTCTTCCGACAATTTTGTTTGTTTAGTCTGCTTTGTCTGTTCTATCATTCCTTTCCCCTCTTTAGAATTATTCATAGTATTTTATTAATTTATTATTTCACTGTTATTTTTCATATTCGGAAATAAGATTTATCCTGCGGGCATGTCTCTCTCCGCCAAAAGAAGCTTGCAAAAAGGCATCAACTATTTCCAAGGCCAAACCTTCGCCAACTACCCTTGCTCCTAGGGCGAGAATGTTAGCATTGTTATGTTCTCTAGCCATTCTGGCCATATAGCCATTGGTACAGACCGCTGCCCGAATCCCGCGTACCTTATTGGCAGCGATAGAAATCCCTAACCCGGTACCACATACCACAATACCCAAATCAGCCTCTTGTTTAATAATCGCTTCTCCTACATAAAATCCATACACAGGATAATCTACTGATTGGGCGGAATCAGTCCCGTAATCTTTAATTTCATAGTTATTTTCTAAAAGGTGCTTTTTAATAATTTCTTTAAGTTCAAATCCTCCATGGTCAGCCCCTAAAGCGATTATCATCTAACTACCCCCTGCCAGTTAATTGTTTTGCAGCTACTTTGATCATTTGCTCCAGTTCCTGAGCACACGAACAATAGATCTCAAACGATCCGCCTATTGGATCCGGCACTTCTTTTCCTGACCCAACCCAAACTCCCAAAGTATAAATTTTCTCTTTATACTCGGGATAGGCTTGTTTTAGACTTTGGGCCTGGGCAACAGTCATGGTGAATACATAATCAGCGCTAGCCAGCATATCTTTTGTCAACTTATTTGCCCGGTGAGAACTAATATCTATTTCTTGTTTTTTGAGGGCCTGAACAGCTTGCTCACTTACCCGCTGCCCATCCCAAGCATGAATTCCCGCAGAACAAATTTGGATCTCAGGAGGAAAGTGTTTACGAGCCAACCCCATAGCCATGGGGCTGCGACAAGTATTACCGGTACAAACAAACAAAAGTTTCATAGCTAATTATAACCTCTTTCATTTGCTCAAGTAAAATACTTTCTAGCAATAATGCTTTTCCTAATTTATAAGACAATTATTTATAACACAATTTGTTAACTTATTTAGGAAACAATGCTTAGTCCAGTTTTTATGCCGATGATAATAAGAATAATTCCACCGATAATTTCGGCCTTAGTGCTTAGAATGGTTCCTATTCTACACCCTAAAAAAATCCCCGCGGCAGTCATAAGGCCGGCCATAAATCCCATGATGAGGGTAGTAGAAAAAATCCTGCTGACAAAGGTGCCCAGAGAGAATCCCACACTAAGAGCATCTATGCTAACACTTCCGGCTATAAGATAAAGACCAAAACCCTCAAGATTGGGGAGGACTGATTCTTGTTTACAGTCTTTGCTGCCCCGGGCATTTAAAAGCATTTTTAGGCCTAAGTAAAGCAAAATAACCGTACCGATCCCGGTGACAAGGTTTCCGAATATTGTCCCTAATTCCTTGCCTGCCCATAAACCTATGAGCGGCATAAAAACATGAAATAGAGCGACTGTCAAAACCAGATGGGCAGCTTTTCTTTTTCTTATTCCCAGCAGCCCGAATGCCAACGAACATGAAAAAGCATCCATTCCTAAAGCTACTGAAACCGCCAACACCCAAGCCAGCTCCAAAATCCTTTCCCCCAATCGACTTAAAAAATTACTTTATTTCCATTTTATGCTATAATCTATCCTTTTTATACCCTGCCGCTTTCTTTAAGCGGTTCATAAAAGCCCGCCCTATTCCTTTTTCCTCCATAGCTTCAGCCAGAATAATGCCAATTTTATGTTGGTCACAAAGTCTCAAACCCTTAAATAAACGACTGGCGGCTTCAGCCATATTCTTTCTAGAGCCAAGAAGAAAAACCAAATCCGCTTTTGCTATTGCGGGTTGGCTTACCCCCCCGGCCGCTTCTCTTAAGGCCACGGCTGTTTCCTCAAAACACAACAAAGCCATTCTCTCGCTTGCTTTTTTGTTGTTTAGTCTCGAAATAAATTGGGCTATTCTTTGCTCCTTGTGGCCTGATATTAACACGATTTCTCCCTGAGGAGCATAATGCCTGTACTTCATACCCGGCGCTTTGGGTTGGAGCGAATCAGAAATCAGAAAACCGCCTTCTACCGCAGGATCAAGTTCTACTTTCCCCAACACCGCTGCCAGCTGTTCCCAGGTTACACCTCCAGGCCTAAGAATAAGCGGAGTTTTCCCTGATAGATCAAGAACGGTAGATTCCAAACCGACTTTACATTTTCCGGCATCGATCAAAAGAGGAATTTTACCGCAAAAGTCTTGCCAGACATGCTCCCCTTCCGTAGGACTGGGCTTACCGGAAATATTGGCACTCGGAGCAGCAATCGGACATTCTGCTTTAGCGATTAATTCTAAAGCCAAGGGGTGAGAAGGCATTCTTATAGCCACCGTATCCAATCCCCCACTGATAATATCGGGTATACAATCCGCTTTGGGCAGTACAATAGTTAAAGGACCCGGCCAAAACTGCCGGGCACAGATCTCAGCTTCCGGCGGCCAATCTTTTACTAGCTTTTTAGCCTCTGGCACTGAAGCAACATGGACAATCAGTGGGTTATCTGCAGGCCGCCCCTTGATTTCAAATATTTTTGCACAGGCTGAGCTGTCCAAGGCATTGGCCCCAAGTCCGTACACTGTTTCTGTCGGAAAAGCGACAACTTCTCCTTGTCGAATTAGTTCGGCCGCTTCTCTTAAAGCTTGCTCCTTTCTTGCAAGGTCATCAATTAACAATCTTTTTGTTTCCATTCTATCTCTATTCCTTTGCTGCCAGCACTATTCTATCCAAGCCTGCATAATCGCGGAAAATATCAGTCTTGAAACCCTGGTCCGTAAAAAACCTAATTACTTGCTCGCCCTGGGTACAACCTATTTCTACCAAAACCAGACCCTCATTACAAAGAAAGCGGCTGGCCTGAGCCGCTATCTTCCTGTAAAAGTCCAAACCGTCTTCCCCCGCCAACAAGGCTAGCGGCGGCTCTTGTTTGACTTCGGGAGAACAATCTTTATATTCACTTTGGGAAACGTATGGCGGATTAGATACTATAATATCAAATTTGTCCTCGTTTAAAGGCTCAAATAAATCTCCCCGCCTAAGGTCTATTGGAGTTTGCATTTTAGCCGCATTATATTTTGCTACTTCCAGCGCAGCATCAGAAATATCAACAGCTGTTACCTTAGCCTCCGGCCAATAATAAGCTATTGAGATCGCCAAAGCACCGCTTCCGGTACAAAGATCTAATACCCTAGGGTTTTTATATTCCTTATTATAGCCCGTTTGACTTTTTGTTTCCCTTAAGGTCAGAACTTTTTCCGCAAGGATTTCTGTTTCCGGCCGGGGGATAAGCACACGCTCATCGACATAAAACTCCAGCCCCATAAACTCCCGTTTGTTCACTACGTAAGCCAAAGGTTCCCTTTTGCCCCTTCGTTGTAAAAGCTTAACAAACCGCTCTTGATCCTGACCGGAGACTTTAAGGTTACGACTTAAATATAGCTTATCCCTTGATATTCCCAGGGTATGAGCAAGCAGAATATCTGCTTCAGCCCTGGGCTGGACAACACCGCGGGCTCGGAGATATTCTGCGCCTCTAAGTAATATTTGAATTACTGACAAATCAATTTGTCTCTGCAACATTTGGACTCAATCCTTAGACAGAAGCTTTCAGTCTCTCTGCCTGGTGAGTAGCAATCAAAGCTTGAATAATTTCGTCAAGATCTCCAAGCAAAATGCTCTCCAAGCGATGAACGGTTAAACCTATACGGTGATCCGAAACTCTACCCTGGGGGAAATTATAAGTACGAATCCGTTCACTTCTATCTCCTGTCCCAACCTGATTCTTGCGCTCTTGGGCTATTTCCCCCATAGTCTCTTCCTGGGCTTTTTCTAACAACCTCGCCCTTAGCACTTTCAGCGCTTTATCCTTATTCTTGTGCTGAGATTTTTCGTCTTGGCAGGAAACAACGATGCCGGTAGGCAGATGTGTAATTCTAACAGCGGATTGAGTTGTATTTACTGATTGTCCCCCAGGACCGCTGGAACAGAAAATATCTATTCTGAGGTCATTGGGGTTTATTTCAACATCCACTTCTTCAGCCTCGGGTAAGACCGCTACCGTAGCCGTTGAGGTATGAATTCGACCTCCGGACTCCGTTGTTGGTATACGCTGAACCCTGTGAACACCACTCTCAAATTTTAATTTGCTGTAGGCCCCTTTGCCTTCTATAATAAATATTATCTCCTTAAAACCGCCAATATCAGTATAACTGGCACTAAGCAATTCTGTTTTCCAATTCTGACTCTCATCATATTTGGTATACATTCTGTATAGATCCCCGGCAAAAAGGGCAGCTTCATCTCCCCCTGCCCCGGCACGGATTTCTAAAATTACGTTTTTCTCGTCATTAGGGTCTTTAGGCAAAAGCAAAATTTTTAACTCACTTTCAAGTTTTTCAGCTTTTGCTTTCAGTTCCTGCTCCTCGAGTTCTACCAAATCCTTCATATCCGGATCAAGCTCTTCATTCAACATGGATCTTGTATCTTCAAGTTGTTTGATAATATCCTTATACTCCCGATAAGCACTGACTAAATCAGAGATTGCCGCCTGACTCTTGGCGTGTTTCTGATATTCGGACTGGTTGACAAGAACTTGGGGGTCAGAAAGAAGTTCCGATAGCTCATTATATTTTTGTTCCAGTTCTTCAAGTTTCTTTAACATGGGTGATCTCTCCTGCACTAGAGTTTAAACAAGGAATTAGCTTTAATATCGAAAAAGCAGAGCTTCCGCTCTGCTCTTTTTACGGCAACGACTGGAGGCCGTTGTTTATTGCAAACCGTATTTCTTTTTAAAGCGATCTACACGTCCACCAGCATCAACAAATCTCTGAACTCCTGTGTAGAAAGGGTGACACTTGGAGCATATTTCGACTTTTATGTCCTTTTTAGTGCTGCCGGTTTCAATAACATTACCGCAGGCACAGGTAATTGTGGTCTGCTGGTATTGGGGATGTATCTTTTCTCTCATTATCAGTCACCTACCTTCTGAGTCAGAGTCACAAATAAAATAACGTAAAACAATCGACCTTGATATTTTAGCACAAGTAAAGTAGAGAGGTCAAGTGCCCTAAATGCTACTCTCTTCACAGGCGCCTTTAATGGCATATTTGGGTTTTTTGGCAAAAC
This sequence comes from Peptococcaceae bacterium, assembly GCA_012520405.1. Classification (GTDB taxonomy): domain Bacteria; phylum Bacillota; class Desulfitobacteriia; order Desulfitobacteriales; family Syntrophobotulaceae; genus JAAYMU01. Next base: position 14,044 of record JAAYOJ010000185.1, on the reverse strand, counting down.
AATGTCTGGCTTCGATAAACCTAACTGTACCTGTCCTGCCTCTCATAACCAAAGAATGAGTGACTGCTCCCGTGCTGTTAAAGGTTACGCCTTTAAGCAACGGTCCCTCTGTAATACCCGTAGCGGAGAAAAATATATCGTCCGTTTTAACCAGATCATTAAGAGTAAGAAGTTTATTAATATCCGTAACCCCCAGCTTGCGGGCCCTCTCTAAATCTTCTTCGTCCTCGGGCCAAAGCCTGCCTTGCATTTCGCCGCCTACGCAGCGGAGAGCCGCCGCAGCCAGCACTCCTTCGGGCGCTCCTCCAATTCCCATCATAACATCTACCCCGCTGCCCTCGATAGCGCAAGCAACAGCCGGAGCCACATCCCCATCGGTTATAAGCCTAATTCGCGACCCGCAGGCCCTGACCTGCTTTATTAAGTCCTGGTGTCGAGGCCTATCCAAAATTACGACTGTAAGATCTTCCACTCGTTTGCGTAATCCTTGGGCAATATTATTAAGGTTTTCGGCCACGGGTGCATCTAAATGGATGCGTCCAGCAGCCTGAGGCCCAACGGCAATTTTATTCATATACATATCAGGGGCATGTAGAAGACCGTGCCTTTCCGTGACCGCAAGTACGGCGATAGCTCCCGGCATGCCTTTAGCTACCAGATTTGTACCTTCCAGCGGGTCTACCGCAACATCCAAGACAGGCTCTTCGCCGGTGCCTAGCTTCTCACCTATATAGAGCATAGGCGCTTCATCCATTTCCCCCTCGCCTATTACCACTGTACCGTCCATATGCACGGTATCAAACACTGCCCGCATAGCCTCTACCGCGGCACCATCGGCAGCAATTTTATCTCCCATGCCCACCAAGCGGGCAGAAGCCAGAGCTGCAGCTTCCGTGACCCGGGCAAACTCCATTGTTAGTTCTCTTTCCATTCTTAATCCTCCCTAAAGTTAGGCTTGATTGTCTTAGCAAACTTCTATCCTGAATTAATTCCAAATTAAATTATATAATTAATTTTTAGTTTTTTCCCAATCCGCTAAAAACTTGTCAATACCGGCTGTAGTCAAGGGGTGAACAAGCAACTGATTTAAGACTTTATAGGGTACAGTTGCAAAATCCGCTCCCAGCTTAGCGGCTTCCAAGACATGAACAGGGTTTCTAATACTGGCCGCAATAATACCGCAGTTAAGACCATGTACAGAAAATACCTCGCAAATATCTGCCACCAAATTAAGTCCCACTTCTCCAATATCATCCAGCCTTCCTAGGAAAGGACTGACATAGCTAGCTCCGGCCCTGGCAGCTAATAAGGCTTGTATAGCCGTAAAAATCAGCGTGACATTAGTTTTGATACCTTCTTGAGCTAAAGCTTTTACAGCCTTTAGGCCTTCGGCCGTCATAGGTATCTTAACCACAATATTGGGGTGGATATTTGCCAGTTCTCTGGCTTCAGTCAGCATGCCCTCATAATTCAGAGCGATTACCTCGGCACTAATGGGTCCGTCTACAATTTGGGCAATATCGTGGATTAGACTATGAAAGTCTTGTCCTTCTTTAGCTACTAAAGAAGGGTTAGTGGTTACCCCTGAAATAATTCCCATATCCCAGGCTTTGCTTATATCATTGATATTGGCTGAGTCAAGAAAAAACTTCATTATCTCTACCTCCTTATTCTAAACTCTTGTTTAGAATACTCATGAATTAGCATTCTTATGAATTCATATTTTATTGCAGATGCCAGTTTTCCAAGGTATCGTTGATAAATAAAGTCATATTCTCCTCCAAATAGATACACCCAATATTATCTAGGGTATACAGGATACTTTTATTATTGATATGAATTATTCCTAGGGCATCGCAACACTCGCAAGAGAGTTCAATTCTATCCGGTAATATCTCAACGGCCAGGTTTTTGTTGCCGCACCGGCAGCCCAGCTTCCCCTTATCTACCATTCTGCTCAATTTTTCCATAACAGCATAAACCACGAAAAAAATATCGAATTCGGATTCTTTATCTTCATCATTTACCAGCTGGCAAACAAACTGCACAAATTTCTTTTTAATATCTTGGCAGTGATTAACAACCAGCGGTTTGGGACCGAAATAACCTATAGGTAATTCCTGGTTGGAACAGAGCAGAGGAAGAATATTCTCACTCCAGAGCTCACTGGCTTTGGTCAGCAAAAAATGAGATTCTCCACAATAGATACAAGGATATTCTATACTATAGGTTCTCTTATCTATATAGGAAATAGTCAATAATAAAGCTCCGCAGGCACAATAGTAACTTTCTTTAGTAAAATGGGAAAAAGTAAACAGCGAAAATGCCCTGAATTGCAATTCGCCGCATTTTGAGCATTGAATACCGAGAGTTGTTATTGTCGGAACAATCATTTTCCCACCCCTCTTTTTTATAGTTCTCCAAGCTCAAAGCTTTTCCTGCTCTTTTAACTATTTACCTAGCAATTTAATTTTCAGTTTATCTGACAAAAAACCAGACTACTTTGCTAGTCTGGTTAATCATCTAATTAAGCTTCACTTTAAGCTTCATTGTTCAATATTCATTATTTGCCTGATATGTGCTTTTAACTCATTTAGATCAAAGGGTTTTAACAAAACCCTTTCTACACCCAAGACTTTGGCTTGCTCCAGGTAATTGGGGTCACTATAAGCAGTCATTAAAACAACCTGGGTTGGATTACCTTTTTCTCTTAACTCTTTTAAGACATCAAATCCGCTCATCCCCGGCATTTTAACATCCATAATAACCAGGTCAGGGTTAAATGTGGGTATCAATTCCAGGGCTTCAATACCGTTGGCGCATACTTCTATTTCATTACTATATTCTAAAAAGACTTCGGTTAAAAGTCTTCTAATACCTTTTTGATCGTCCACAATGAGTAATTTCACATAAATCCGCCCTTGTGCAAATTGTTCCTGGTTTTCCGTAAAAAATTATTCTTGGTTAATTGAGAGAATTCCTTCTTTTATTACTCTTTTTGTACAAATTACTCCATTTTTTTTGTATATCCTCGGTATACGAGGGTTGGCCAGAGTTCGGCGCAAAGGAACTACAATTTCATCCCCTAATTGGCACTCTATATCCCCCATGTCGATTACCGTGAGTTGCATGCCGATTTTTCCTGCAATTCTCACCTGTTTATCTTTAAAAAGTAATTTGTCCCGTCCTAGCTGTAGACCAAATAAAGCTGCAATATTTTTTATAATAATTTTAATTAAATCCAGCAAGCCTTGGGGCACAAATTTTGGTTCCAGGCCAAATCCATCAGCATGTCCCACGCCAATAACCGCCAAGGTGGTATCTTTTTTGCATTTATAAACACTCTGGTAACCAACAAAGGTGCCTTTAGGAACTCTTTGCAGATGGACGATCTTGGCTTTGACAGTCCAGGGGTCCTTCAAATCAAGTTTCCCGAAAAAAGCCGGAGAGGGGAAATGTCCGCATAAAAGTGTTCCCGAGCGAACCAATTCATAATGATATTCCGGAAAGTCTAACAGGCCGGCACTGTTGCAAATATGTCTGCGAGGAATATTTATCCCATTTTCCTCCAGAATGCTTATGTATTCTATAAACCTTTGATGCTGTCTATAGGTGTAAACTTTATCCCTTTGGGCCCCCCGGGCTAAATGGGTATAAACTCCGCGAAGATTTAAATAGGAAGATTCTTTCAAGGACTGGGCTAAGGCGGGCAGCATTTCCCGGGTAAAGCCTGTCCGCCCCATACCGGTTTCCAGCTTAAGATGTATCCCCGCTTTGACCTCCAGTTCACGGGCCGTATCGTTTAAAGCGGCAATCCGTTCCAAGCGGGAAACAGTCAGATCAATTTTCTTGGCTAGGGCTTGTGGCCATTCCTCCGGATCGGAAGGACCGAGAACCAGAATTTCACCTTCAATACCATGCTCACGCAGTAATAAAGCTTCTTCCACTCGGGTAACTGCAAAGGCACAGCAGCCTTCTTCCTCTAAGGCTTGCGCTACCGGGACGGCCCCCAAACCATAGCCATCCGCTTTAACAACAGCCATTAATGAAGACTCTGCACATAGCTTGGACTTTATTTGCCGGTAATTGTGTTTTACGGCATCCAGATCAATTTCTATCCAAAGGTCAGGCATACTAAATCTTTCCGTTCAATTAGATTGTTTTTACTTGCGCCTTAAGCGGGCTATAATTCCTTTTAGTTTACCAGAATAAAGACGCTCTATATTTTTCCAGACAAAATACATAAATGGCCTATAAACCAAATCCCATTCCCCGATAAATTCCGTGAACTCACCATTGAAACCCTTTTTGAATCTATATAAGCCATAGAGAGGATTGTCTTCACTCACATCCCCGGAAACTCCCCGAAAATCATAAAGGGTACATCCCTTGGTTTTAGCCCAGCGTATCATCTCCCACTGGATAAGATAATTGGGCATCACGTTACGGTAGGAATTAGAGGAAGCCCCATAAATATACCAGGCTTTTTTGCCGGTAAGAAAAGCGAGTGTTCCGGCAATAATTTTTCCTTGATATTCAGCGATAAAAAGCTGCCCAAAACCTGCAGGTACCAGTGTGTCATATAAATCTTCAAAATAGCCATAAGAACGAACCAGAAAATTATCTCTGGCTGTGGTCTCTTCGAGAACCCGGTAGAATTCAGGTAAGTCTTCTTTGGTACCGGCTCTAATCACAACACCTTTTCTCATCGCTAAACGGATATTGTAGCGGGTTTTTTGATGCATATTGGCCAGTAAAGTATCTTCGTCAGGTGTAATATCGAGCCTGAATACAAATTTGGGTTGTACTCCCTCAAAATTTTTCCCTTTATCAATTGGCCTAAATCCCGAATTTGCTAAAAAGTTAGCTAACTCCTGGTTAGATTTCGGAATATCAGGATCTATTTTTAAAAGTATGGCTTTCTCTTTCTTCGCTAATTCTCTGATAGCTTGCCATACGGCCGACAGCCTTTCCTTATCATCCATGTCTACCACAGGGCCTCTGGGACAATAAAATATGGGACACTTAAAAAAAGGCAACTGTCTGGCCAAAATTGTGGCAGTAGCCACAATCTCACCCTTTTCCTCCAGGGCAAGCCTCCACGGTCTCCAGCCAGTTCGTCCTTTGATATCGCCCCATTCCCAAAGCTGCATAGCATGACCCTTAGAATGATCAACAATAAACGAATTAAAGCTAGGCTTGTCTTCCTCGTTTAGCCATTTAACTGTATACTGCATTTCAACATTCCTCCAGAAGACATTATTGCCATATTATCCCACATAGATACCAGTCTTAAAAAGCCGGTAATTACTTTTTCAAATTTCAACTCTTTTGTAAGGACGCTATAACGAATTGCTTAAATAAAGGATGCGGCTTATTGGGTCTGGACTTAAATTCCGGATGGAATTGTGAGGCCACAAACCAAGGATGCTGAGTATGTTCTATAAGTTCCACTAATATTTCATCAGGAGATGTTCCAGAGAATATTAAACCATTCTTCTCCATTATGTCACGATAGTCATTATTAACTTCGTAACGATGGCGGTGTCTTTCAGAGATTAGTTCTGTCCCATAAGCTTGAAATGCTTTGCTTTCAGTTTTCAGTTTTATCGGCGAAGAACCTAAGCGCATGGTTCCGCCCAGATCTTCAATATTCTTTTGTTCCGGCAAAAGATCTATAATAGCATACTTGGTTTCCGGATCGAACTCCGTGCTGTTAGCGCCTGGCAAACCACAAACATTACGGGCAAATTCTATAAGAGCACATTGCATTCCTAGGCAAATTCCTAGAAAGGGTATTTGATTTTCCCTGGCATACTGAATGGCCTTTATTTTACCTTCAATCCCTCTTTGGCCAAAACCTCCGGGGACAAGAATACCCTTAATACCTTTAAACATCTCATTTAGATTGACGTCAGGGTCCTCTAAATCCTCGGCATTGACCCAGCGAATTTTAACTTCAGCACTTTGATCAATACCAGCATGGCGCAATGCTTCAGCAACACTCAAATAGGCATCAGGCAGGGCCACATACTTCCCGACAATAGCAATCTCTGTACTTTGAGAGGGGGACTTAGCCTTTTTGACCATCTTAGCCCAGTCGGACATATCCGCAGGTGGAACATCAATACCCAGGCAATTGAGAACAATATCATCCATTCCTTCTTGCTGAAGAAGAAGGGGCAATTCATAGATGGTTGAAGCTGTTTCTGCTGTAATAATCGCTTCTTTTTCAATATCACACAAAAGAGCCAACTTATCTTTCAGATCATTGCTTATTTTCTGGTCAGCCCGGCACACCAAGATATTAGGCTGAATTCCAATTCCCCGCAATTCTTTAACCGAATGCTGGCTGGGTTTGGTTTTAACCTCCCCCGAAGCTGCTAAATATGGCAATAGAGTAACATGTACATAGCAGACGTTATCCTTACCAATATCGCCTCTAATCTGACGTATCGCTTCCAAAAACGGCAGGGACTCCATGTCACCAACAGTTCCACCAATTTCGGTAATTACTACATCCGGATTACTTTCTGTGGCTACGCGATAAATTCTATCTTTTATTTCATTAGTGATATGGGGGATAACTTGGACAGTTCCTCCTAAATATTCGCCTTTGCGCTCTTTGGTAATTACAGACCAATAAACTTTACCGGCTGTAACATTGCTGTATTTGGATAGTGGAACATCTATAAACCTTTCATAGTGGCCCAAATCAAGATCGGTTTCCGCCCCATCATCGGTGACAAAAACCTCTCCATGCTGATAAGGACTCATTGTTCCGGGGTCTACGTTTATATAGGGATCAAATTTTTGAATAGCAATCTTCAGTCCCCTTTTTTTAAGAAGGCAACCTAATGAAGCTGCTGTAATTCCTTTTCCCAGAGAACTAACCACTCCTCCGGTAACAAAAACGAATTTGGTCATCCTTTTCTACCCTTTCCTTCGTCTATTAATGGATTTGATATAACATACCTTACATTTTCTCGGGGGCTGAGACACCTAAAATCCTCATGGCATTCGCTAAAACCTGTCTTATAGAAATAATTAAGCCTAGACGCGCTGTACGCAATTGAGCATTGTCTACCAAAACTCTATGGCTGTTATAAAAGCTATGGAAAAGCGAAGCAAAATCCAGAGCATATCTTGCTATACGATGAGGTTCGGCCATTTTTGCCGCTAAAGCTATTTCACCCGGAAAATCGGCCATCTTTTTTAATAAGTCTCTTTCTTCCTGGGAAGTTAAAAGTTCAAGCTGCTCTGGAGAGGGCTCAACGCTCAGTTCATAACCCATTTCCTTAGCCTGTCTCATAATACTGCATAGTCTGGCATGGGCATATTGCACATAATAAACCGGATTATCAGCCGATTCCGATTTAGCTAAATCCAAATCAAATTCGACAGTAGAATCGGGGTCACGCTGAATAAAGAAAAATCTGGCTGCATCTTTTCCCACTTCGTCTATGAGTTCATCAAGCGTAATGTACTGGCCGGATCGTTTCGACATACGGACAATTTCTCCGTCCTGAATTAGCCTTACCAATTGCATTAAAATAACTTGCAAATTATCGGGATTATTTCCCAGCGCTTGCATAGCGCCTTTCATTCTAGCTACATGGCCATGATGGTCGGCTCCCCAGATATTAATTACCCGCTTAAAACCTCGTGCAAATTTATGGCGATGATAAGCAATATCCGCAGCAAAATAGGTTGGAATCCCATTTTTACGGACTATAACCTCATCTTTTTCATCTCCAAACAAGGTAGACTTAAACCATAAGGCACCTTCTTTTTCATAAATATATCCTTTGTTTTCTAATTCATTGATAGTTTCTTGCACGTAACCGGAACTATGCAAAGATTGTTCACTAAACCATACATCGTAAAAAACACCAAATTTCTCCAAAGTTTCTCTAATTCCGGTAATTTTTTCTTCTAAAGCAAAACGGACAAGGTAATCCCGCCGAACATCCTCTTCCATGGAAACATACTTGTCCCCATCTTTATCTATTATTCTTTTTACGGTGGCAATTAAGTCTTCTCCATGATAGCCAGCTTCGGGAAAAGGTACATCAAACCCTAACTGCTGCAGATAACGAGCTTCTAAAGATAAAGCGAAATTATATATTTGATTACCGGCATCATTTATATAAAATTCACGGCTTACCTCATAACCCGCCATGGAAAGTAACGTAGCCAGGCTATCGCCTAGTGCGGCTCCCCTGGCGTTACCCATATGTAAAAGACCAGTGGGATTGGCACTTACGAATTCAACCTGTACTTTTTCTCCCTTCCCGATATTGACAGCACCATAACCTTCTTTTTGCCGTATCACTTCGGGTATGACCTCTATCAGCCAAAGGGGGTTAAGACGAAAGTTAATAAAACCGGGGCCTGCAATTTCACAAGAAGTTATCCAGGTGCCATTCGTATTTAAGTTGGCTATGAGTATGTTAGCAATATCCCTTGGTGCTTTCTTAGCTTGTTTGGTTAAAGTCATTGCTAAATTAGTAGCCAAATCACCATGTTGCCTTTCCCTAGGTTCTTCAAGCACAAAATCAGGAATTTCCTTAAAGCTCAATTCCCCTGCCTCTTGGGCCTTAATTAATGATTCTTCCAGCCTTTGATAAATTTTCTGCTTTATCTGTTCATAAAGGCTCATTTCTAATCCTCCTTTATGTCTTAAGCTATATCAGAAGCTCTTCAAAAAATAACTTCTAAAATTTTAATATATATCCGGTTAAAATACCAGCAAATATAAATTTTCCAGAAGATAAAGGTTTAATAAATGCCTTATTAACCATAAATTAAAACAAGTTAAGCAGAGAAAAAGGATTTTTTCTCTGCTCACTTTTTATACTGTTTCTTATTTTACGTTTCTTTGAACAATAATTCAAGTCTATTGAATCAATTTACCCCTAGGAGTATTTACTATCCTGCTAATTTTTACTTCTGAGCCGTCAACAGCGTCAATATAGATCAAATATTCTTCGCCAAAAGCAGTACCCCTAAATTCATAACAAAAGGCTTCTTGATTACCAATCCTAGAAATCACAGCCAGTCTGTTTTCAATTATCTTGAAGTTTTTAGCCAATTTGTTTTTCGCTTCTGCCAAACTTAGTTTTTTGTTCAGTTGCCGATCATGATGATAAGCATAATAGGCATTAGCATCAAAGCCTATTAACTCCCCGTTATCCATGGCAACAGTCAGCCTTACCTTATCCGGATATATCCTGACACCATTGTCTTGAGCTACGGCCTCAACCATTACATAGGAGTCAAGATCTTCCGTGGAAGTCACAACTAGGTCAAAACCCAGTTTTTTTAGCGCCTCATAGCCTTTTTCAATTGCTTTAGGCACATCTAGCCGGCGCTCATTAAGTTCACGTTGATTACGGTAGTAAGTTACCACACCGCCTTTTTTACTGATCTCCAGATATGCTTCTTTAAAAGCAAGGTTGAAACCACCCAGAGGACTATCGGAACGACCCGTAACTTGAGGTTCGGCATCCCGGAAACCAACTTTATGCAAAAAATCTTTGGCAATAGTTATTGCTTTACTTTCATCAATAACTCCTGCGGGCAATCCTAAAGGTTTTTCTACATAATGTTTATCCAAATCACCTTTATAGCTTAAGGGAGGGTATTTTTGTAGACTGGTATCTAATTGTTTTAACCCGCCTCGAACAGAGCTAGGTGTTTGCTCTCCTGCCTTCCTGGCTGCTTCCGGATCGTCCTGCTTGGGATCGCCGCCTTTCTCACCTCCTTGAGCGCTAGCTTGAATTAACTTCCCTATACCTAATTTTTCCCAAATATTGGGGGACTTATAGATCCAAGCCAAATTTTCAGCATAATATTGATTAGAAAGATTTTGCAGGGATCTATTAGTTTCAATTATTCTTTGATGCATATCATCAAAAATCTTGGTCTCATTGGCGTTCATGCTTCCTGTAGCCGCCACTTTCTGAGTCATAGATTTACTAAAATCAGCTATTTGATTGGCTAGAGTTTCGACGTAACTTATGCCTATTTCATCGGACGGTATCTGACTGAACCTGTTGACCGCGGTATCACTGCTTTTCCAAATTTCGCTAAGATATAGTACTTTTAAAGAAGTTCCATTGGCCACCTTGGCTTTAGCCATACTTGTTTCCATTTCATTGATATCCGTGACCAGGTCGTTTAACGCCCGTTTGTACTGGTTATCCAAAGCCGTTTTTTGCTCATTAAGCAACCTGTACTCATAAATACCCCAGGCCAAAGATAAGCCAAAGGCCACAAAAAAGGTAAGAGATAACCAGGCCAAAATTCTTTTTTTAGTATTTTCTTTCATTTTCATCCCGCCTAGCGTGTGAATATATGTTTGCCGATTTTTTTGATCTGGGGACGAGACCAGATAAATTTATTTTTGGTCTTATCCGGATTAAAGTAGAACACGGCCCCCCCTGTGGGATCTGAACCACTCATTGCTTCCTTTGCCGCTTTAACCGCCGTTTCATCAGGGGACATATTTATTTGACCGTCATCGACAGCAGAAAATGCTTTGGGCTGATAGATTATGGCCGCTATACTGTTGGGGAATTCAGAACTTTTTATTCTGTTCATTACGCAGGCTCCGATTGCTACCTGACCGATATAAGGCTCACCCCGCCCTTCAGCATAAATACAACGGGCTAAAAGCTGAACATCAGAATTCTTATAACCAACTTTTTTTCCCGATGATGTTGTACTTTCTCCTGTCAATTTCTTTAGCTCCGCAATTGTTTTCTTTCCTGCTATGCCGTCGACCTTAAGTCCTCTATTTTTCTGAAATCTCTTGACAGCCTCAGTAGTCGATTTTCCATACACTCCATCCACCTTGCCGACTTGATAGCCTATTTGGAGGAGTTTTTTCTGCAGCTCTTTAACTTCCGCTCCTTTAGAACCGGACGATAAGGTACGGTCTCCTAAAGCGGCTTGCCCGGTCACTGTCAGGGCAAGACAAAGAAACAAACTTATGCTTAAGACAGCCAAAAGTTTATTTCGATCCTTATTCTTCAGGTTAAATTTCATATTTTCACCTCACCTTTTATTTTTCTCTATTTTATTGTGGCTCTTTGACTCTTCCTTTATCCAACAAAAAAACCGGAATATGAATTCCGGTTAAAATTTCAATTAATACTTAGAAAACAATATTTGAGTTACTAAAAATCTGCCGAATTTACGGTTCGGGGAAAAGGTATAACATCCCGAATATTGCTAATCCCGCTCAGATACATAATTAAACGTTCAAAACCCAGGCCAAATCCGGAATGCTTAACACCGCCGTATTTTCTGAGTTCCAGGTACCACCAATAATTTTCTTCTTTCATGTTAAGCCCTTTCATTCTAGCAGAAAGCAAATTAAGGTTATCTTCTCTTTGACTGCCCCCAATAATCTCCCCTACCCCAGGAACAAGTAGATCCATAGCAGCAACTGTTTTACCGTCACTGTTTTGTTTCATGTAAAAAGCTTTAATATCCTTGGGATAATCAGTTATGAATAAGGGTTTGCCAAACACCTTCTCCGTCAAAAAACGTTCATGCTCAGTTTGGAGATCCAATCCCCACTTTACCGGATATTCAAAATTATGCTCTGCCTTTTGTAAAATTTCGATAGCATCAGTATAGGTCAGATGGCCAAAATCGGAAGTAAGAACATTATGCAGACGATTAAGCAGGCCTTTCTCCATAAATTGCTGGAAGAAGGCCATTTCCTGCGGGCAATGTTCCAAGGCATAATTAATCAGATATTTCAGCATTTCCTCCGCTAATTGCTGGTTATCTTGCAAATCAGCAAAAGCCATCTCCGGCTCCAGCATCCAAAACTCGGCTGCATGTCTAGCTGTGTTGGAGTTTTCCGCCCTGAAGGTTGGCCCAAAAGTATAAACATTTTTGAAAGCCAAACAAAAACTCTCAGCATTTAACTGTCCGCTTACAGTCAGGTGGGTCTCCCGGCCAAAGAAATCTTGGGTAAAATCAATATTTCCCAAAGCATCAGTTGGAGGCTTATCCGGTCTAAGGGTAGATACCCGAAACATTTCTCCGGCACCCTCGGCATCACTCGCGGTAATTATAGGGGTATGGACATAAACAAAACCCCGCTCTTGAAAAAACTTATGAATGGCATAAGCCATGACCGATCTAAGACGAAATACTGCGGAAAAAGTATTTGTTCTGGGACGAAGGTGAGCAATGGTCCTTAAGAATTCCAGACTGTGTCTTTTTTTCTGTAAAGGATAGTCATTAGGACAAGCGTTTTCAATAATAATCTTTTCTGCTTTTAATTCCAGGGCTTGATTTTTACCGGGAGAAGGGACTATTGTGCCCTGCACCGTCAGAGCAGATCCCACTCCCAATTTGGCGATAGCAGAGAAGTTTTCCAAATTATTATCAAATACTATCTGTAAATTTTTAAACTGGCTTCCATCATTGAACTCTATAAAACCAAAATCTTTAGAAACCCGAACAGTTCTCACCCAGCCCGCAAGCTCAACCTCCCGGCCCAACATTTGTTCTGCCGAAGCAAAGATATCTTTCAAGCTTTGTGTGTTCATAAAGTTCATACTCCTTTAGATAATATCGCCATATATACTGCCGGAATACTAATTATTCGGCATGAGTCCGATACTCCTCAGCTGTTAATCTCCACTGTTTACGGGCTAAATTTACATATTTAGTGTAGCGGGATCTATCCTGGTGTTCAGTTACTGCTGAAAAATACTGGACTGCTTCATTGTGAGCACCCAGCCGTCGTTTTAGCTCCCCAATCATGTACAGGATATAAATCTCCGGAGTATTTAGCGGATCGAACTCACTCTTAATATAAGCCTGTTCAAATTCTTCGGCCGCAAAATTCAAGAAGCGCAGCTCTTCGCTTTCATTGCCTACATTTCTGTATAGCCAACCTAACCGCAGACAAAGTTTAGCTAAGGCAATACTCTTTTCTTTGGTTAACTGCCCACAATAAATTGCTAGTTTATAAGCTCTTTCAGCAATTGCAAAATCCCTCTGCGCAGAATAATCAAAATCCTCGCCTTTCTTGGAAGATATTTTGTCGATTATTATTTGTTTAGCGGTCCCACTAATTGATTTTCTAAAATCTTGGGTGAAAGAATAGCCGCACTGAGGACAAATCACTACGTAATAAAGCAAAGGATTGTTACCATCTTCCGGAGCAAATAACGGGCCAAAATCAGTGTCAGTTTGTTTGGGTTTTACAAACCTGGACCTGACTTTTTTCGTCGTAAAAGAGTGGCGGCATAAGATACATTGTACTTTTTTATCGTAAAGAGGTTCGAGTTTTGGAGGATTGTTTTTAATCATTATATTTACCTCATTCTATTATTTATTATTGTTAAACAGCTAAATGCTTTTAGCCTTAAGAAAATTTCCCCTTAATAATGGCAATTCTTATAACATTATACAATATGTCCTAAATTTCTACTAACTTCTAGTCTGACAAGAAAAAGCTTTTTTTGACCCTAACTCTTTTTTTGCTTATATCCGGCTTATTAACAAACTTTGAAATAATATTATTTATTTTTTTACTTGACAGGCCTCAACAATTTTCTTGCTTTTAATAGTGTATACTAAGAAAGGTTGTAAAACCGAAACATTTTTTAGGAGGAGAATTCATTGGGACCAATAGTCATGGTAATTGATGATGACAAAGAGATTCTTAACCTTTTATCCATTTTACTGAAAAACTCCGGTTATAAATCAATTACCGCTACTAACGGATCGACTGCTTTAGAATACTTAAAAAAGTGTCCAGCCCCTGCACTTATTCTAACGGACTACTCTATGCCCAAGCTTAACGGCTATCAATTTATCGAAAAAGTTGCCTCTCAACCCCAGTATAAGGATATTCCTGTTGTAATTCTTACCGGATCGGAAATTAATGATCTGGAATTACCATCGTCCAGCAACTTTAAGGGTATTATCCAAAAACCTTTTAAACTGAATACCGTGTTAGAGATTGTTAAACTTCTTACCACTAAAAATGAAGAATATCCTGCGGCTT
>JAAYOJ010000136.1 GCA_012520405.1 Peptococcaceae bacterium | reverse complement strand
TTTAGGCATTCTTTTTATTGCCCTTATGAGTGGGTATCCTCCGGATTTAAGTTCCTACCTGTTTGGCAGTATTCTAGCCGTGACTAAAGCGGACTTGTACCTCATGCTCTGCCTGACTTTAATTGTTATCCTGGTAATCGCTTCTTTATATAATTATTGGAAAGCATATTTATTTGACGAAGAATTTGCAGCCATTATCGGTTTGAAAAGAGCTTTTATGGAATATTTGCTTTTAGTTCTGGTAGCAATGACTGTTGTAGTTTTAATTCGAGTAGTTGGTATAATCCTTGTTCTTGCTCTGCTCACAGCTCCGGCGGCAATTACATCCCTGATTACGCCCAGCTTGAAAAATCGGATGTTGTATGCGATTTTGTTTGGTATTGTTTTTTGTATGGTGGGTCTCTGGTTTTCTTATACTTTGAATATTGCCTCAGGAGCTGCTATAGTAATTTTAGCGGTAATATGTTATCTTTTTTCTTATATAGCCAATAATTTTTGGAAAAGGTTTAAAAGAAAAAGCATACTGCAACAGGCAGATAATTATTAAATGGTTAGGTCGAGGAGCTATGAGAAAAAAAAGGGAGTTTGGGGATGACTTAAGATTATGCGGGCTGAGGAATACCAAGCAGCGTAGTGCTATACTGGAGATTCTGGGACAAAGCGATCAGCCCCTGGCGGCGGAACAGGTTTTTACGGAACTTATTAATAAAGGTATAACGGTTAATTTGTCTACCGTTTACAGAACCTTGGATATTTTATCGGCAAAAAACCTGGCGACTAAGCTGAATATTACCGGAGAAAACAGAACTCTGTTTGAATATAATGAAGAAGTACACAGGCATTATTTAATTTGCTTGGGATGTAAGGAGATTATTACCATTAATAACTGTCCGCTCAAAGGTTATGAGAAATCCCTGGCAAAAGAAACAAATTATGCAATCGCCGGACATAAATTGGATGTTTATGGCTACTGTCCAAAGTGCAATCAGAACCGGGAGGGGCAAGAAGAGGATGAATAGTAAATCGGTGAGTTGGAATAATCCATAAAGGCACAAATTCGTAAACTTTAATATGATTTAGATTAAAACTAAAATTTAGAATTTTTAAATAAAGGCGGCAAGAAAAATGATTATTGGAGTACCAAAAGAAATTAAAGATAATGAAAACCGAGTGGCAATAACTCCGGCAGGTGTTGAAGCCTTAGTACACGATAAGCATAAGGTTATAATTGAGAAGGATGCCGGGCAAGGCAGCGGCATAAGGGATGAAGAATATATAGAAGCGGGCGCTGTGATTCAGGAAACTGCTGAAGCAGTTTATAAAGCAGCGGATATGATCATCAAAGTAAAAGAACCGGCTAAACAGGAATATGATCTGTTACATAATGGTCAGATTATCTTTGCATACTTGCATTTGGCACCGGAACTTGAATTAACCCAGGCTCTTTTACAAAGGCGGGTAGTTGGAATTGCTTACGAAACCATCCAGGCGGCTGACGGCTCCTTGCCGCTCTTAACTCCTATGAGCGAGATCGCCGGAAGAATGTCAATTCAGGTCGGCGCTCAGTTCTTAGAAAAACCCTATGGCGGTAAAGGCGTGATTTTGGGCGGAGTACCGGGTGTACCTCCGGCGAAAGTTACTATCATCGGCGGCGGGGTGGTTGGAACCAACGCCGCTAAGAGAGCTATTGGCTTGGGAGCGGACGTGACCATAATTGATATGGATGTGGCTCGTTTACGTTATCTGGATGATATTTTCGGATCTAGAATTAAAACCCTGATGTCCAACCGTTATAACGTTAAACAAGCGGTCAAAGAGGCGGATTTAGTGATTGGGGCTGTGCTGATTCCCGGCTCCAGGACTCCTAAAATCGTAACAGAAGATATGGTTAAAGAGATGGGCCCGGGTTCTGTAGTGATAGATGTTGCCATTGACCAGGGAGGTTGTATTGAGACTTGTGATCGGGTGACAACCCATGCTAACCCTACTTTTGTCAAGCATGGAGTTGTTCACTACTGCGTGGCCAATATGCCTGGGGCGGTAGCTAGGACCTCGACTTATGCTTTGACTAACGCCACCTTGCCCTATGTTGTAAAACTGGCTAATAAGGGCTTTGAAGCAGCTATTAAGGAAGATGCCAGCTTAGCCAAAGGAGTTAATCTTTTGGATGGCAAAGTAACCTACAAGGCAGTTGCCGAAGCCTTAAACCTTGAATATACTCCCTTGGGAGAACTGGTCTAATATACAATATCACAGGAAAAAAATCACTAATAGTTATAAACTAGCAATATTGATGAAGTTATAGGAAGTCTGATATAATGTGAACATGTTTTAAAGCGGCTACCAATAAATGATTACCATATTGGTAGACAGCGTTTTAGGCAGAAGAAATTTATCTAAGGAGAGGAAAACGAAATGGGCCAAGAATCATACAATCCATATGTAACGGCGCAAACTCAATTTGATAATGTTGCTGATAAGATTGGCTTAGATCAGGCTACGCGTGATTTATTGCGCCAGCCCAGTCGCGAATTTCATTTTACAATACCGGTAAAAATGGATGATGGAACTACCAAGGTGTTTAACGCCTACAGAATTCAGCACAACGACGCTCGGGGTCCGGCCAAAGGAGGAATACGTTTTCATCCTCAGGAAACTGTGGATACAATTAGAGCTTTATCCATGTGGATGACTTGGAAATGTGCTGTAGTAGACATACCTTTGGGCGGCGGCAAGGGTGGTATTATTTGTGATCCCCGTAATTTATCAATGGGAGAGCAAGAAAGATTATGCCGCGGTTATGTAAGACAAATAGCGAAAAATATCGGTCCGGTGTTAGATGTTCCTGCTCCGGATGTTATGACTACCGGCCAACATATGTTGTGGATGATGGATGAATACCAGGCTATCCATGGCGGGCATTATCCAGGTGTTATTACCGGAAAGCCTGTAGGTATGGGAGGTTCGCTAGGACGTACAGAGGCTACCGGCTATGGGGTTATATATACCCTTAGGGAAGCTCTAAAGACTTTAAACATTGACATTGCTCAAACCACTGCCAGTTTCCAGGGCTTTGGCAATGTTGCTGAACATGCAATAAGGCTCTATAGCAAAATGGGCGGAAAAGTTATTGCTATTTCCTGCTGGGATAATAACGATAAAAAATCCTATACCTTCCGCAAGTTAGACGGACTGGATATTGAACAAATGGCTTCCATTAAAGATTCTTTTGGAACAATAGATAAACAAAAAGCTCAGGAATTTGGTTGCGAATTGCTGGACGGTGACGAATGGATTGCTCAGGACGTCGATATTATTCTTCCTTGTGCTTTGGAAAACCAAATCACCCCTGAATCTTTTGCTAAAATTAGCGATCAGGTTAAGGTGATTTGTGAAGGGGCAAACGGACCGACAACCCCAGACTGCGACGAATTAATTAAAGCGAAGAATATTTATCTTGTTCCGGATTTTCTCTGCAATGCCGGTGGAGTTACCTGTAGTTATTTTGAACAGGTGCAATGCAACATGAACTATTTTTGGTCTAAGGAAGAAGTATTGGAAAAATTAGAATTAAAAATGACTTCTGCTTTTCAGGCTGTTCATAAGCTGGCCCAGGACAAAGGCTTGTATATGCGTGACGCTGCTTATGTGATTGCCATTAATCGAGTTGCGGAAGCAGCAAAGCTCCGGGGCTGGGTCTAAAATTTGCACGACCACGATGTAGCCGTCGACATTTTGTCGGCGGCTTTTAAATTTCCAAAAAACACCTTCGAGTTATTGACATATGACCGAAATGATATTATCATTAGTTATGAACATATGTCCATAATAGGCTTAAGATTGTAACATGCATATGCCAATAATCGTCTAGGGAGGTGTTGGTTATGTCTATTAACAAAGGGTCTGGTCTAAGAACAAGAATTTACAGACGGAGACCATTGAGCCGAAGAGCAATAAATAAGGCATGAAACAAAACTTAGTAATGAGGATGACGGATTATACCAGAGGGAGACAGAACAGGAGTACTGGGATACGGAATGCTGACAGGCATATAAAATACTTATAGATAAGCTCAAAAAGCTCCCCCCTGAATAGTTTACTCAGGGGGGTGAAAAAATGGGAATCTTCTTCCCATATTTTGTTTTTAAGACTTTCTTTTTACTAATAGGCAATTAGTCAATTATTTTTTATAATATATGATTGAGCTTGTAAATAAATTATAAAACACTTTAAATCTAAAACAATTTATATTATTATAGAACAGGACGGTACAAAATGAACTATTCTAGAATTACAATTTTTGCGGGTCATTATGGCAGCGGCAAAACAAGCATTGCCGTAAATTATGCCTTATGGCTTAAACAAAGGCATCAACAAGTAGTAATTGCGGATTTGGATATTGTTAATCCATATTTCCGGACCAAGGACAGCTCCTCGATTTTGCAACATTCAGGCATCAAGCTTATTTCTTCCGTTTATGCCAATTCTAACCTGGATATTCCCGCAATACCCAGTGAGATGAATACTGTTTTTGACACTAAGGATTGCTATGCGGTAATAGACGTGGGTGGTGACGACAGTGGAGCGTTGGCCCTGGGGCGTTATAATGAAAAATTAAGCAAGGACGACACAGCAGCATTTTTGGTGGTTAATAAATACAGGCCTTTAAGCCGTGATGTGCAATCCACCCTTGAAATTATGAGTGAAATCCAGTCGGCTGCCCGTTTAAAGTTTACTGGAATAATTAATAATTCCAACCTAGGAGTTGCTACTACCGCCCAGGATGTTATAGAATCCATACCTTACGCGGAAAAAATTGCGGAGCTGACTAAACTGCCGCTGGTTATGACAACGGTAAAAAGGAGTCTTTGTAAAGGACTTGAACCATATATAAAAAATTTGTTTCCCATAGATTTGGAGGAGTATGAATGGCAAAAAAAACAAGAGTAACATTCGCAGCAGACATATGTAAGGGTTGCGCCCTGTGCGTAGATGCTTGTCCCAAGAAAATTATCAGGTTAGCACCGGAAACCTTAAACAGTAAAGGCTACCATCCTGCGGAAATTATTGACCAGCAGGCCTGTACGGCTTGCGGATTCTGTTTCTTGATGTGTCCTGATGTCTGCATCACGATTGAAAAAGAGGTGAATTAAAATGGCGGATAAAGTATTGATGAAAGGAAACGAAGCTATCGCCGAAGCAGCAATTATGGCAGGCTGCCGCCATTTCTTTGGTTATCCTATAACGCCGCAAACAGAAATTTCTGCTTATATGGCTAAACGGATGCCCAAAATTGGCGGGACTTTCTTGCAAGCGGAAAGCGAATTAGCGGCTATTAATATGGTGTATGGAGCAGCGGCAGCCGGTGCTCGAACTATGACCTCATCATCGAGTCCGGGTATTGCCTTAAAGAGTGAAGGCTTATCCTTCCTGGCTGCCTGCGATTTGCCGTCGGTCATAGTTAATATTCAACGTGGAGGTCCGGGCCTGGGAGGAATTCGCCCGTCCCAATCCGATTATTTTCATGCCACTCGGTCTACCGGCCACGGGGATTTTCATATGATTGTTCTGGCTCCTAACACTGTACAGGAAATGTTCGACTTGACCCTTGAAGCTTTCGATTTAGCTGATAAGTATCGTATGCCCGCTATGATTTTGGGAGACGGCATGCTTGGACAGGTTATGGAACCTGTGGATATCAGCAGGGGAAATAATATAAAAACTTATGTCAAGGATTGGGCTTTGACGGGAACCAAAGGTCTTAGAAAAAGAAACGTTGTTAACTCGCTTTACCTCTCAGCGGAAGAACTGGAGCTTCTAAATTTCCAACGCTTTGATAAATACAAGGAAGTTGAAAAAATTGCCCGAACTGAGGATTACCTGCTGGAAGATGCTGAGGTAGTAGTGGTAGCTTACGGAATATGTGCCAGAATTGCTAAAAATGCTATTGATACAGCCCGTAAGAATGGAATTAAAGCTGGTCTTATCCGACCGGTTACCCTTTGGCCCTACCCTAAACATCAGCTTAAAGCGGCGGCCGAAAAAGCCAAGGCTTTTGTAGTAGTGGAAATGAGCATGGGCCAAATGATTGAAGACGTTGAACTTAGCATCAGATGTAGCCGTCCTGTACTTCTTTGCAACCGTACCGGCGGTATGGTGCCAACTCGCGAAGCGGTATTAGAATCTATCGAAAAAGCCGCTTTGCTGAAAGGAGAACAAAATGCAGATAGTATTTGAAAAACCAAAAGCTTTAAGTGATACACCAACTCATTACTGTCCCGGCTGTACCCACGGTATTATACACCGCTTGGTAGCTGAGGTTTTGGACGAACTGGATATCACCGGTGAAACAATCGGTATTGCTCCGGTTGGCTGTGCCGTTATTCATTTTAATTACTTTGAATGCGATGTAGCTCAGGCTGCCCATGGCCGTGCCCCGGCAGTAGCAACCGGCCTTAAACGAGTTAATCCCGATAATATTGTTTTTTCTTACCAGGGAGATGGGGATCTGGCCGCTATTGGTACCAATGAAACTATCCACGCTGCAGCCAGGGGAGAAAACATTACGGTTATCTTTGTTAATAATGCCATTTATGGCATGACCGGCGGACAAATGGCTCCGACCACTTTGCCGGGTCAAATTACTCAGACTTCACCTTATGGCCGGGATACCAAGACGGCCGGTTTTCCCCTTAGAATGTGTGAGCTGCTTGCTACCCTGGATGGAACTGCCTACGCAGAAAGAGTAGCGGTAGATAGTGTGAAAAATGTTCTTAAGGCTAAAAAAGCTATTAAAAAAGCTTTCCAGTACCAAATAGACGGCAAAGGCTTTTCTATTGTGGAGATTCTTTCTTCCTGTCCAACTAACTGGGGGCTTGAACCTGTGAAAGCCCTTGAATGGCTGCGCCAAAATATGATTCCTTATTATCCACTGGGCGTATTCAAGGATAAGGAGGTTTCCCGATGAGTCAAACAGTTGAAATTATGATCGCCGGTTTTGGCGGACAAGGAGTATTGTTTGCCGGCAAAATCTTGGCTTATGCCGCTTTGATGGCTGGCAAAGAGGTAAGCTGGTTACCTTCTTATGGTCCGGAAATGCGCGGCGGGACAGCTAATATCAGTGTTATTATCAGTGATACCCCAATTGGCTCTCCTATCGTGGATAATCCCGGAGTATTTGTAGCTATGAACCAACCTTCCTTGGAAAAATTTGAGGAAGAGGTTCAACCGGGTGGCCTTATTATACTTGATTCTTCATTAATTCAGCTCAAAGTTAAGCGCCATGATCTACAAGCTTGCTATATTCCGGCTACCAAATTGGCTGAAGACAACAATCTCAAAGGCTTAGCCAATATGATTATTTTGGGGAGAATCGCCAGGGAGACAGGCCTGTTTGATCTGGATACCCTTTATCTTGCCGCTTCCAAGAGTATACCGGAAAGAAAAAAAGACCTGCTGGCATTTAATAAAAAAGCAATTGAAATAGGTTATAATTATTAATAACATTCCGTATTAATAATGATCCGAATATACCTGGAAAGGGGCGATTGCTTTGACTGAGCAAATGACAGAACAATTAAAAGATATGGGTGCTCGATTGTCTATGCTGCGTGAATCGATGGGTTTTACGCCTGAAAAAATTGCTGAAACCTTGGAACTTCCTCTTGCTGATTATTTGCAGTATGAAGCAGGGGAAAAGGATTTCTCTTTTAGCTTTCTATATAATGTAGCCGGTATTTTAGGGGTTGATGTCCTGGATATAATTAGCGGGGAAACTCCCAAACTCTCTACCTGCTGCGTTGTCAGAGCCGGTGGCGGTTATGCCATTAAGCGCAGAAAAGCTTATGACTACAAGCATTTAGCTTTTACTTTCCGCAACAAAAAAATGGAACCGTTTTTGGTCACTGTGGAACCGAGCGATGCTCAGCCGGAACTCCATACCCACGACGGACAGGAGTTCAATTATATGCTTGAAGGCAGTATGGATTTTTTTATTGGCGAAATGGTTTACAGACTGAGCGAGGGTGATAGCGTTTACTTCGACTCATCTGTTCCTCATGCCATGAAGGCACATGGCCAAAGAGCAGCGAAGTTCCTGGCGGTTGTCATGAAGTAAGGGAGGAGCAAGAAAAACAAGATGGTTTTATATGAAAAGTATACGGGTAGAAACCGTGACGACTATGTAACCTTGGAAGACTTGTACCGCAATTTTTCTATTAAATGTCCCGACGATTTTAATTTCGCTTACGATGTATTGGACACGCTGGCTCAAGAAAAACCGGATAGCTTGGCTATGCTTTGGCTGAGTAAAGATGGAGAAGAAAAACGAATTACTTTTGCCGAGATGAAACGCTATACAGATAAAACAGCCAATTATTTCTACTCGCTGGGGATTAGGAAGGGCGATTTTGTATTGCTCGTTCTCAAAAGGAGCTATCTTTTTTGGTACGCTATCTTGGCTTTGCACAAGATTGGGGCGGTAGCGGTACAGGCTACCCACCTTCTGACCGCTAAGGACTATGTATACCGTTGTCAGAAAGGCGGTATCAAAATGGCTGTGATTACCGGCGACGGAGATTGCACTGAGCATTTTGATGAAGCTGTTTATGAATGTCCTAATGTAGAACTCAAAGCTGTTTCCGGACATAAAGATGCCGGAGAGGGCTGGCTCGATTTTGAAGCCGGTATAGAGGCCGCTTCCGAAGACTGGCAGCGTCCTACAGGTAAAGAAGCGACCAAGGCCACGGATATTATGATTATGGCCTTCTCTTCGGGTACGACAGGTTATCCGAAAATGGTTAGCCACGATTTTACCTATCCTTTTGGGCATCTCATGACCGGGGTTTTTTGGCATCGGGTTGAACCAGGCGGGTTGCATTTTACTATTTCCGATACCGGCTGGCTAAAATCATTATGGGGAAAATTATATGGGCAATGGTTAGGAGAATCGGCTGTATTTACTTATGATTTTGACACTTTTAGCGGAGCGGATATCCTGGAAAAATTAGAAAAGTATAAAATTACTACTTTTTGTGCTCCACCGACCATGTACCGCTTTATGCTTAAAGAAGATGTTACTAAGTATGACCTTTCTTCTCTGAAACACTGCTGTACGGCAGGCGAGGCTTTAAATCCCGAGGTCTTCAATAAATGGCGTGAGACTACAGGCTTGCGCATTTTTGAAGGATTCGGGCAGTCGGAAACTACGCTCTGTTGTTCCACCCTCTATCCTTGGGTACAGCCCCGGCCGGGATCTATGGGTTTGCCGACACCTGGTTATCAGCTAGTTATTGTAGATGAGAACGGGCAAGAAGTAGACCCGGGAGTTACGGGTGAAATCTGTATAAAAGCAGACAGTCAGGATAATAAACCCAAAGGCTTGTTTATGGGGTATTATAATGACGAAGCCAGCACCCAAAAATCCTGGCATGACGGATTGTATCATACCGGTGATACAGCCTACCGTGATGAACTTGGTTTCTTGTGGTATGTAGGAAGAAACGACGATATTATAAAATCCTCCGGCTATCGCATCGGGCCCTTTGAAGTGGAATCAGCGCTGGCGGAACATCCTGCAGTTCTGGAATCAGCGGTTACCGGTGTTCCGGATCCGATCCGAGGCTTTAATGTTAAAGCTACAATTGTTTTGGCTAATGGCTATGAACCATCAGAAGAACTAATTAAAGAATTACAGGATCATGTAAAGAAAACAACTGCTCCCTATAAATATCCTAGAGTTATAGAATTTGTGTCGGAACTGCCGAAAACCATTAGCGGTAAAATCCGGCGGGTTGAAATCAGGGAAAAGGATATGAAATAATTTAATAGCAAGAGATATCAAGAGACCCCCCTGTCATATAGACAAGGGGGTCTTGGAATTATTCTGTTGTTTTCTTTTCCAAGTAAATGTTTTGGCTGGGAAAAGCGATAGAAACACCCTCAATTTCTAGTATTTCCATGATTTTTAGGTTAACATCCTCTCTAACGCGGAGATATTCTTCCCAGGAGGTTGTTTTAGTGAAGAAATATAAAAAGATTTCTAAACAGTCGGTTTTAAACTCATCAAAACGCACCAGAATAAAATCCTGATCAATTCCTTCATGATTTCTAAGCATCTTGTCAATTCGTTTTACGCAGGCTTTTATTTTATGCCTGGGAGTGTCATAGGCGATTCTGAGATTAAAAGTAATCTGCCGCTTACCCATTTTGGTCCAATTTGTAATAGGCTCATTAGCCAAAGTAGAATTGGGCACGGTAACCAAAGCCTGGGCAAAGGTTCTAATTTTAGTACTGCGAAAAGTGATATCTTCCACCACTCCTTCCACGCTGGGTGTTTTTATCCAGTCGCCGATGGAGAAGGGCTTTTCGGTAATAATCACTACTCCGCCGAAGAAGTTCTTTAACGATTCCTGAGCAGCAAGAGCAAAAGCCAAACCTCCTAAGCCTAAACCCGCTACAAATCCGCCAACATTATACTCCCATTCGCTGGCAATAATGCTTATGGCCATGACAATAATAATAAAGCGAAGAAGTTTGGAAAGAAAGGGAAGTATTATTTTATCCACTTCTATGTTTAATTTACGGGCTAATCTTTCGAAAAAGCTTGAAGAAGTGGAGGAGAGATTGTATAGACCCCAGGCGACGAGAATTACAAGCACCGAACGTAGAACCCTTATCAATAAAACAGAAGAAATTGAACTTAGGGAAAGATAGAGGAAAGCCAAGTATATCCCAATAATAACAAAAAGCGCGCGGATAGGCCCTTCAAAAGCTAACATAATATTAGTCAGCACTTCTGTAGGCGCTTTTTTGGTTAATTTCACAATTAACTTAAAAAGGTAGGTGGAAAAAATCTTACGAAAAATAATAAATATAATAAAGATAGCTGCGGCAATTCCGATATCTAACAAAATTTCCAGATTAATTCCTTCTAACCAGGTTTGCAGTTTACTGACCATATAGCCTCCCGATATTTGCGTTTAACTCAACCAAAAATTGTTGTTTGTCAAACTGTTTAATTGAGTTTAAGTTGTTGCCGCATAAACTGGGGAATAGATAAACATTGTTCTACAATCTGAGGATTTACATAACGGGTATCTTGATAATTCAGACGGTCAGGGGAGGGAAAGGTATATTGTTTAGAGCCAAGAGTAAAACTCCACAATCCTCCGGGATAAGTAGGCACGACAGCTGTATAGATTTCTGTCTGAGGAAAGATCTGACTGATGCGTTTAAAGGTTTGTTCCATTACGTCGGCGTGAAAGATGGGTGATTGGCTTTGACAAACCATGAGACCATCGTTTTTTAAGGCTTTATAAAGGTTCTGGTAAAAACTTTTTTCAAATAAAACCTTAGCCGGTCCAATAGGGTCGGAAGAATCGACGATAATAATATCATACTCATTTTCAATATCCTGCACAAAGGTAACCCCATTTTCAAAAATATAGTGAACACGGGGATCCGATAAGTTTCCTGATACCTCACGTAAATGCTCCCGGCAAACGTCCACCACAAGTTTATCAATTTCTACCATATCAATATGTTCGACAGATGAGTATTTGCATACTTCCTTAGCTGCTCCGCAGTCTCCACCCCCGATAATTAATACTTTACGGGGCCGGGGATGAATACAGAGCGGGATATGTGCTATCATTTCATTATAGATGTGTCCATCCATGGACGTAGTTTGAACTATTCCGTCTAGCACAAGCATCTTACCAAAACTATAGGAGTCTAAGATCATAACATGCTGAAAGGAGGATTGCCCTTCAAAGACAATTTCTTTGATTTTGTAGCTAACCTCCAAATTTTCTCTTTCGTCTTCAGTTAACCATAAACTATTATTTTTCCTTGTTAAAAAATTAGGCAAATGTTTTGACATTTTAACCCCCTGATTTT
>JAAYOJ010000155.1 GCA_012520405.1 Peptococcaceae bacterium | reverse complement strand
TTTTTGGCTCTCTGTCAAATGTTGGGGTTGAGCCCGAAACCGGAGAGTAAATAAACCAGAAACTTTAAGAAGGTGTCTTCATGTTTGAAACTTGAAGGCATCTTCTTTATTGAGTCAACTTGCTCAAATACTCCATTCGCCCGGTCACGTAGCTAAGAACAAAAATACTTGCTAACATGCCAAAACCCTCAGGCTATCTGCAAGTTAACCATGGCATGCCTTAACGCTGCGTTTTTTGTTCTCTTAACGCTACTACCCCTTAACGCTCATTTCCGTATTTGGTCAAGTCTTATGATGAAGAAAGCAGAAGTTATGTTAGTTTAAACTCAAGACATCATGTAAAGTATGCGAGATCTTAACCTATTAAATTCCTAAGCCCAAATGCATTGCGTTTAAGAACTTTAACCTTATTGTTCACTCCTTCTGTATAGGCGTTAGTATAAGGGACTTTAAAAGAATTAAGAATACTATCTTGCCAACGGTTAATTGTTTCAAAACAATAATTAAACTCAGATAAATTGCTGACTGAAACATATAGGTACCACTCATGAAGCTTCTTCCTGGCTTCATCAAAATTCGGGGCATCAACAAACTCGAAAAATTTTTCCTTCAGAAGATAGGCTTCTTTAAGCCTGGGGGAAAGACTAAGCATTATTTCTACGGCTTGCTTATTCTCTTCACTTAATTTAAAGAATCTTGCCCAAAGAAGCTTTTTGCTCCTTTTAAAGTAACGTCTACGTTCTCTGGAAAACTTATGTTGTTCTTCGCGACGTATCTTGTCAAAGGCCCACAATACCTGGCGAACATAATGAAAACGATCAATAACAACAATAGCATTTTTGAAATAAATTTTAGCCATATCCGCATAGGGTTTCCACATATCTATAACAATTATTCTGACCTTGGCACGTTCTTCCCGGGGAAAAGAAAAAAAGTATGTAGAAAGATGACGAGCTTCTCGGCCAGGAAGAATGTCTAATACCCTGTGATTTTTAGGGTCTGTAAGAATACACTGGTATTTGCCTGTTTCGGCGTTACCTTTGAATTCGTCAATGGCTAAAACTTCCGGGAGTTTTGGTTTACCAGGTGAAATAAAGTTAAAAATGCGGGAAACTGTATAAACAGAAATGTTACACCTCTTAGCAACACTTACTCTGGAGCTGGTACTTCTTAATTCTCTCAAGATATAGGAAACCAGGCTTTTAGACATACGATGATATTTCGGAACAAAAGAATTATTTTCGTAAAAACGCTTTCCGCAAGCAGAGCAAACATACCGTCGTTTACGGTAATAGAAGAGAATAAATTTCTCTCCCAATGGTGGACCTTTAATCTTTTGAATTCTATAATCATGAATACTATCTGTTAGTTCTTTGCAGTTAGGGCATTCAAGGATATCTCTTTTTAGTTCAAAGTAAACATTTATAAGGGATTCATCAGCATCATTTTCTATATTTGTTACAATTGCATCTTTGATTCCGAATAAAGTTTGGATATAATTAGAGCTAAGCATAAGCAAAACCTCCTGTAAATGATCGTGGTGGGTTATTTACTCGATAGGTTTTCGCTTATGCTTCTTTTTTTTCCTGCTACTTACCCCAATATTTATTATAGAACCTGATTTTTTTGTGCTTATAGTTGCGGTGTTTTAAGTAAACTTAGTAAAGCCTGCTCAAAGTTCCGATTGTCTTCCTGAGTCCGTTTCTTGGGATTGCCAGTTTTGCCTCCGGCCCGGCGGACTTTCTGTCCCAAGAAACGCTCGAAGAGGAGTTTATCAATATTTTCATTAGTATAAAGCAAACCGTTTTGATTTATTGCTTTAGCCCCTTTGCCCAGAACAAGAGCTGCCAAACCAAAATCCTGGGTAACAACAATATCATGCTGGGTTAAAAGGTTCATCAAGACAAAGTCTACACTATCCTGTCCCTTATCTACCGTTATTACCCTACTATACCCGTCACTGAATTCATGCGATGTATCAATTACCATAATTACAGGTATATTCCTTTTTTTGGCGTTCTCGACAATAATGTCCTTCACCGGACAAGCATCGGCATCCACCAGTATTCTCATAACCACCTCAATATTTTCTTATAAACAATATTTTCTTATAAAATTTTTTATAATAAACTTTTTGTCATTGGAAATAATTCCGCTTCTAGGCCCTTAAAGTAAGAAACCATTTTTCGCTTTGTTACTTTGTCTCCCGCTTCAACATCCCCAATCAGCATAGGGGAGTTCGGGTTATGTCTGCTTGTATTGTTAGCAACCGATTTTTCGCTGAAGCTGGCATAGCAATACAGGCAGCCATGCCGGCAGCTGTTATAGGCCCCTATATCTATGCTGGCAATACATCCGCAGCTATGTCTCTGATTCCTATCCTTGACAACTCGAATGTTTTTGCCGCTTATTTCCGCAATTAGCCGGTCATCTATGCATTTAGCGGGACTAATGCCCAGTGAAATCAAATCCGCTTTCTCGGCACAAGCTTCAAGTTTGATTTCATATTTACCGGCGATATCTGCCAGTACTTTTCCCGTTTGTAATACTATAGCATTGTCCGGCTTTTCTGCCTTTAAAAGCCTTAAGTTATTTATTGCTTTTTTATAAAAATCAACAAAACTTATCTGGCAGCGCCGAGTATACCCTTTAAGTCGGGACGCTAGGAATTCAAATTTCTCGGCATGATACTCCAGGTTCATTTCAGCATTGAAAATGATAGGATCATACCTCCAAATAATTCTTGCCGGACCGATTTTGCCCACAAGCTTTTGCAGGGCCTCAACCACCTTCTCCTTAGAAGGAATGCTCTTTTCAATTTCAGGGCCGTAAGGAGTAAGGGTTACTAAAAAATAGTAGTTATACTCCTCAAGTAGATTTAAGCGATCCATCATAGGTGCCGGATTTTTAGTCCAAAAAACAATGCCGTCAATTATTGACGGATTAAGTTCTATGTGGCTAACCTGCCTGTAATTCATAGGGTTACGCACCAATACAAACCCTTCCCTAAGCCGGTTAAAGAACCATTCGCTATAAAAAGCCGGGATATCCGTTCGCCTACTGACACTTAAGATCATTTCCATCCGCTCCACTCTGATTTGTCATTTGCTGTTCTCCTTAGATATTTCCCAAAGATAAAGAGAAGCCACCGAACAATAGGGAGAATATCTTTTTCTATGTTTCTCAAAAGTTTGCCTATCCAGCTGCTCATAATTATATAGTTTCATAATGCCCCTGCGGATAGCCAAATCATTCCAGCTTAAAACATTCTTTCTCTGCATGGAAAAAATCATAAGCATTTCGGCAGTCCAGACTCCCACCCCGTTTAAAGCTGAAAGTTCTTTTATTAGCTCATGGTCTGGAAGGCTCGGTAGTCTTTCAATGTCAAATTCTCCGTTCAAAATTTTTTGAGCAATGTTCTTTATATATACAGCTTTGCGCATGGTTATGCCGGTAGTTTGCAGTTCCTCCGCTGATAAAGCTTGAATGGCCTGAGGAGTAACTTCTCCTAGCCTGTCCAGTATTCTCTGCCAAACAGTAGCATGCGCTTTCATCGAGATTTGTTGGCCCACTATACTATTGACCAGGGCAGAAAATAAATCCGGAATCACTTTTCTCTTCACTATGCCAATTCTGTCTATAGCCTCGGCCAAACACTTGTCTTTGCTTTTCAGATAATTTATTTCCAAATCTCCATATTCAAAATACTGCATGCTAGCCTCCCCAGCCAATAATATAACAACATTTTATTAAATATTTTTTAATATACATAATATCTCTACTCGAATATTATAAAGGAGAAAGTCAACTAAAGCATTGCTTATATATTTTCCAAGATATGAAATAACGGTCCATTGTCATGGACCGTATCATGTTTATTAAACAAATTCAGATTAAATTTAATTCTAGCTAGTCTTATTCAATAGCAATTCTTTTATTGCGGCGAATATGTGGTTCTCTTTTGGGTAAAGTGATGGTCAAAACACCGTTTTCAAACTTAGCTTTAGCTTTGTCGGCAACAATGTTATCGATCGCAAAAGTCCTAGCCATTGATGAGTTTCGTCTTTCCCGGCGAATATAGTTTTCTTCCTCTTCCTTAATCTCTTCATTGTGGTTGACGGAAATAGTGAGTTTATTTTCATCAATTTCCAGATTGATCTCGTCTTTTTTTGCTCCGGGAATATCAGCCTCAATCACAAATTCCCGATCATTTTCTTTAATGTCAACCTTCATCAACCCATTGTTAGGGAAGAAAGTCTGGAACATCGAATCATTAAAAAAGTTTTCAAAGATGCTGTCAATGTTCCACGGGTTTCCCCTTCTGGCCATCCCACTATTTTTAAAGGGAACCATATTAAACATGCTACAACACCTCTCTTCAAGATTTACCGGCCAGAATTGAATTCTTAGGTCTGTCCCTGATCATATTCGACTATAATGTGGATCATAATCCGCTTGTTACTTTTGACCTTCTTTGTCTATTTGACCATATCTGACCTTAAGTTAATTATATCCCTAAAGGTCAGTCAATGTCAAGATGCTGGATCTTATTATTTATTTTATCAATATTAAATTCGATTAAATAATGTCCCTCATAAATATCATCAGTTTCAATCACCAGGCTCGGATAAGTTATTACTGTCGCTACAATATCATCACGATTTGGTTTTACATATTTAGCTTTGATAATAAGTTTTCCGTCTTTGAGGCTGAGATTAGTAAATTCAATTTGGTAGCCGGCCGTTGGGCATTGGCCCATAGTTAGAACCAGATAAGTTTTGTTATTAACATTTAAGGCTCGCTGGGTCTCCATGGTCTTGTTTTCCTCTAAATAGGCGGATATTTCAGCCGGATAATCTTCGGTTACTATCCTGCCTTTAACTCCGTCCCATTGTTTTAATTGTTCCGGATTACTCTTCTGATCAGGCTCTTGCTGCTGGCCTGTCCGGCTGTCTTCCAGACTATCGGCTGGGTTACCTTCTTGGCTGCCGGTCGGGTTGCCTTCTTGGCTATTGGTTGGACTGCCTTCTTGGTTATTAGACTGGTTTTCTTCTAACTGGTCGTATGTGGCATCCTTTCCCGGCTGGTTTTCTTGATCCGACTTTTGGTCTTGCATTGCTCCACATCCAAGCATGCCGACTAATAAAAGCGACAGTATCCCCATTGTTAATATGCTCATAATCTTTTTCATCTTTACTATCCCCTTTTCAAGCTTCGCTCAAATATATTTTCAACTATATATATAGTCGTATATTTTATAATAAATCTGGCCTGGATTGCAAGACTAGTTTGCGTTCATGCCGGCTACATTTAAATAAAGCCGCTGACAAAATCAGCGGCTTTATTATCTAGGCGCAGAAGGGGCTTAATTAGATTTATCGCTTAGTCCTTGCCAACCAATATCGGTACGGTAATGAGCACCTGGAAAACTAATCTTCCGAACCAGGGAATAAGCTTTTTCTCTGGCGGATGAAAGGGAATCCCCTCTGCCTATCACTCCCAATACCCTTCCGCCTGTACTTACCAGGCGTCCGTCGTCGCTGGTGGAAGTTCCGGCATGAAAAACCATTTCTTGCGAGGAGCTGATTGCGGGAAGGCTGATCTCAATCCCTTTGGCATAACTTTGCGGATAACCGGGAGCTGCCATTACCACACAGATTGCGGTATCTTTCAGCCATCTGCATTCTGTTTCCGCCAGTCTG
The DNA here is from genome assembly GCA_012520405.1 of Peptococcaceae bacterium. Lineage (GTDB taxonomy): Bacteria > Bacillota > Desulfitobacteriia > Desulfitobacteriales > Syntrophobotulaceae > JAAYMU01. The sequence goes on along the minus strand of JAAYOJ010000155.1, from coordinate 2,000 downwards.
CCTTGGGTACAAGCCTCTAAAATAGGCACCAAATCAGACTCCAGAACAGGCAAAATTACTTGAGTTTCCGGATCCCCGAAACGCACGTTATATTCTAAGAGCTTAGGGCCGTGAGCAGTTATCATCAGACCTAAAAAGAGCACTCCTTTAAAAGGGGTCCCTTGATTACGCATCAGGGCAAGAGTGGGCAGGGCAATTTTATTCATAACCTCTGTTTCCAACTCTTTAGTCCAGAAGGGAGGAGGGGTATAGGTTCCCATGCCCCCGGTATTTAAACCCCGATCGCCGTCTAAGGCCCGCTTATGGTCCTGAACCGCCACCATAGGTAGAGCCGTAGTCCCGTCACAAAAACAGAGCAGGCTCACTTCCTGTCCTTCCAAGTATTCCTCAATCACAACCTTTTGGCCCGCCGCACCGAAGGCGCCGCCCATTACATTTTCCAGACCTTGCAAGGCCTCTTCCTGGCTAGCGGCCACAATAACTCCTTTGCCGGCGGCTAAACCGTCGGCTTTAATAACGATGGGCGCGCCTTTCTTTTCGATATACTGCCGGGCTTTTTCTAAAGAAGAAAACACCTCATACTCCGCAGTAGGAACCTGCGCTTCTTTCATAACAGCTTTGGCAAAAGCTTTACTGCTCTCCAAGCTGGCAGCTTTCTCCGAAGGCCCGAAAACAGTTAACCCTTCGGCCTCAAAAGCATCCACAATCCCCAAGCTTAAAGGCTCTTCCGGTCCGACCACTGTTAAATCAACAGCCTCTCCCTTAGCAAATTGTAAAAGCCCTTGTATATCATTAGCCTGAACAGGTACGTTCCACTTTTCTGTGCCGGCATTGCCCGGAGCAACATACAATCTGGAGCAAAGAGGACTTTGGGCTATTTTCCAGGCCAGGGCATGCTCTCTGCCGCCTGAACCAACAATTAATATTTTTTTTCCTTTCATGCCACCAACCACCTAAACTTTAATCGTTTCCGCTAATATTTGCTAATATTACTCCTAAACATAAAAGACCCATGCTCTAAAAATAGATCCATGCTCTAATGTTTAAAATGCCTCCGCCCGGTAGTTACCAATATAAGGCCTGCTTTATCTGCAGCTTGGATTACTTCCTCGTCCCGGATCGAGCCTCCCGGCTGAACGATTGCCTTAATGCCAAAACGGTGAGCAAGCTCAATTGAATCGGCAAAGGGGAAGAAAGCGTCCGAAGCCAAATATCCATCTCTTACCCTTTCCCCTGCCTGCTCCAGGGCTATTTGAGCCGAACCAACCCTGTTCATTTGCCCGGCGCCCACACCCAGAATTTGATAGTCTTTGCCCACCACAATGGCATTGGATTTGACATGTTTGCATACCTTCCAGACAAATTCCAGTTGCCGGAGATCCTCTTCTGTCGGTTGCTTCACGGATACCGTCTGCCATTCAGACAGCGGAGTTGTCCCTCTATCCTCTTCCTGAACCAAAAAGCCTCCGTTTACCGTGCGAATTTTCCAGCCGCGGGTAACGCTGCTGCCCTCTTCCCCGCTGACTTCCATAAGTCTCAGGTTGGTTTTGGCCGCTAAAATTTCCTTGGCCGCCGGACTAAAGCCCGGAGCAACAATCACTTCGAAAAACCGGCCTTGAATAGCCTTGGCCGTTTCTTCATCCACAAGGCTGTTACAGGCTATAATGCCGCCAAAAGCAGATACAGGATCACTGGCAAGAGCTCTTTCATAAGCTTCCAGCACCGTATGGCCCAGGGCAGCACCACAGGGATTAGTATGTTTAATAATTACACAGGCGGGAGCATCCAACTCCTTAACAATTTCCCAGGCGGCATCCATGTCCATCCAGTTATTATAGGATAATTCTTTACCCTGCAGTTGCCGGGCATATCCCAAAGTCCCCCGGCCCGCCTCTAAATCCAAATAAAAAGCTCCTTTTTGGGCCGGATTTTCCCCATAGCGTAAGTCTTGGAGTTTGCTGGCAGTTATCCTTAAATTCTGAGGGAAAAACCCTTCCTTA
>JAAYOJ010000194.1 GCA_012520405.1 Peptococcaceae bacterium | reverse complement strand
TGTCGGCTCTTTCTCTTTGACACTGACCCACCGACAAAACCGTTGTAAAACGGCAAGGAAGTGTTGAAACAAACGGCGGTTTTGAGAAATCAAGGCCGCCGTTTGTTATATCGACGGGTAAGCACATGGCGGCATAAAGGAGGTTGCCCCATGTTACGTTGTCATTATAGCCCCTAACAAAAACGGTTATTTCTCAAAAAAAGCATATTCTCCCCAACGGAGATTTGCGGCTATATAGATGAACATGCATATCATTGTATGTCTGTTCACGCTTCCTTTGCGCCCGATTGCATTTTGCAGTCGGGCGCATTTTGCTTATCTGAAAGTTTTTCTGAAAAGTTTGCTTTTTCGGTTGGCATATCCGCGCTTTTGTCGTGGAGGGCTGCCGAAAGGGGATAAATACTAACCCGCCCCCGGGACGAAAGGGGGTGAGAACATGGATTACCCTAATCGGTTGGAATGGCAAACGAGATGTGAGTTTAATGCGTACTGCAAAAATACCCTACGCAACGAACTGATTGACGCTTGCCGGGAGCGCAAACGTCGGCAACGCCGCGAAGTGAACTTTTCAGACCTAACCCCGCAAGAGGAAAAACAGCTTTACACCGCTGACAAGTATTTTCAGAACGGCGAAGAAGCCTTTTGCGTGGGAGGCTTGAAGATTACCGCGAAGCTGCTTGCCGAAGCCCTGCACACCCTGCCGGACGACAAAAGACAAGCCGTACTGCTGTATTACTTTTTCAACATGACCGACGTTGAGATTGCGGAAGCAATGAAGATACCCCGCAGCACAGTACAGTACCGCCGGACAAGCTCTTTTGAACTGCTAAAACGATATTTGGAGGAACGAGCCGATGAATGGAACGATTGGTAACAATCCCCGACGAACGCGGCTTATTGCCTTACCCGGTCATTTTAGCCGCGACAAAGGGCGACCCCGACGCCATGAAAATTGTCTTGCAGCATTATCAAAGCTACATAGCCCACCTGTCTATGCGAAAAATCCGCGACGAAAGCGGCAACACCTATTGGGGCATACATTAAAGGGCATTGGTATGTCGCTTGGCATTTCCACAAACCTTGAAGCGGTAACGGCGCAGTACGTTGACGTGCGGCTTGAACGAAAACAAAGCGTCCTTGAAACCTACCACAAAGCCCTACAACCTCAAAAAGCAGCTTCCGAGAAAGGAGCAGAGCAAAAGGAAGCACCGAAAAAAAGCAAAAAGAAAAGCAGCGAAATGGAGCTATAACGGCAGTATCTTTTTATAGCTCCGCGCTGCTTTTTATAGCTTTTTAGCAGTTCCGGGCACCATTAGGGCACCACAGCATACATTTTTCGTGTATAGAGTGTATAACACAGAATGAGCCGGGCACCACAAAACAGGGCACCACGGGCACCATTTGAGCCGGATTTATCGCAATCGGGCACCACAAAAAGGCAAAAGAAAACCCGCGTAAACCCTTGATTTACGCGGGATTGTTGTTGTGATCCACTGACAAAAAAGATGCATCCCTAATATATATCGTGCTTAGACTTCCAACTTAATCATCCGTGTCCTTGTCCTGTGATTTTATCTTATCTTCTACTACCTTTATAATTCTTTCGTGAGCAGAAAGTGCGTTCTCATCATTATTAACGCCAAACGCAGCGTCCATGAATTGATTGAATTCTTGGTTGTTGCTCTCTTTTAAGCTTATTGAACGGATAAACAATTGCTCGATAATGCATAGCAAGAGATAAATTGTTACAACAAACAACCCGACTATTTTGCAGATAGGAACGCCGATAACACCAATAATTAGAATTACGAAACCAATAAAACCAATTAAGAAGTAGCGAATCATATTTTGAAAAACACCTAAAATAAAAAAGGTAAAAGGATACTTTCTTTTCATTACATCCACTTCCACACTATAATATTGGTTTATCTGTATTTTACCACATAATAAGAAATAAGTCGACTGCAAACAATCGACTTATTTCTACAAAATATTCTGGCGGAGGCGGTGAGATTCGAACTCACGTGCCGATTGCTCGACAACCTGATTTCGAGTCAGGCTCGTTATGACCACTTCGATACGCCTCCATATTCTATTTTAATACACCGAGCCTTTCGAAAAAGTCAAGGCAAAGTGTAGAAAAACCGTAGAAATCGGTAAAAAGCTAAATTCTCAAAATCCCGCAAACCCGCGAAAACTCAAGGGTTTCCCGCATTTTCAAAGCAACTGACCGAGTGGATTTCGAGTGCGGCGCGTTATGACCACTTCGCTACTTCTCCATAATTCATTTTTTTGTTTGACGAAAACTATTTGGGGTGTGAGTCAGCTTGTAAATCAAGCTATAAATTTGCATGCATTTTTACATGTTTATTTCTATGTGTATTTTATCAATTATTTTATACTCTTTTGTTCCGAAAAAAGTCTTTTAAGAGCTTAGCACATTCTTCTTCTAGAACTCCGGCAGTGACCTCTACCTTATGATTCCATAGTTTATTCTGAAGCAATTTGGTGACGGACTCTACAGCACCGCCTTTGGGGTCGGATGCACCGTAGACTAGATGTTTTATTCTGGCTTGAACAATTGCCCCTGCACACATAGGACAAGGTTCTAGGGTCACATAAAGAGAGGCGTCTGATAAACGCCAATGCCCTATAGCTTCCGCAGCCCGTCTAATAGCGAGAATTTCGGCATGGGCAGTCGGATCCTGGTCGTGTTCTTTTTGGTTATGGGCAGTTGCCAAAACTCGTCCCTTAAGGACGAGAACAGCTCCTATCGGAACTTCATTCAATATAAGCGCTTGTTTTGCTTCATCAAGAGCATGACGCATCCAGTCTTCATGTCTCATTCTGGCGCCTGGCTCCTTTCAGCTAAGAGAAAATAAATACCAAAAACTTTAGTCAAATGGTGGCCCCGGGAGGACTCGAACCCCCGCAAGACAGGGTTTAGGAAACCCCCGCTCTATCCACCTGAGCTACGAGGCCATGGCGGAGGGGGTGGGATTCGAACCCACGGCACCTTGCGGTGTCACCGGTTTTCAAGACCGGCTCCTTAAACCACTCGGACACCCCTCCAAGAATGAGACGATAGATAGTATAACACAATCTTCGACCCTAGACAAGAAGTAGATAAAACCATTCTTTTAATAATTTTATCTTTGAATATTTTATCTAATTAATTTCTCAAATTGCAAGCAAAATATTATTATTCCAAACTAACACAAGGGTAAGTGCTTGTTTAACTATAGTTTAATATTACTCGATATATTCGACTCCCATATACGGCTGTAGGGCTTGAGGAACCTTTACTCGGCCATCTTCTTGCTGGTAATTTTCCAGGATAGCAGCTACTGTTCTGCCAATAGCCAAACCGCTTCCGTTGAGAGTATGTACATACTCAGGTTTCTCTTTAAGTCCTCTCCTAAATCTAATATTTGCCCTTCTAGCCTGAAAATCCTCGAAATTACTACAAGAAGAAATTTCTCGATAGGTATCAAAACTAGGAAGCCATACTTCCAGGTCATAGGTTTTAGCTGAACTAAACCCTAAATCCCCACTAGATAAAACAACTACTCTATAGGGGAGTCCTAATTCCTGAAGAATAGCCTCAGCATCCGCAGTTAGTTTTTCAAGTTCTTGATAAGAATTTTCGGGCAAAGAGAATTTTACTAATTCCACTTTATTAAATTGGTGCTGTCTGATTAGTCCCCTGGTATCTCTGCCTGCTGCTCCGGCTTCAGCCCTAAAACAAGCACTATAAGCACAGTAGGACAAAGGCAATTTATCAGCTTCCAAGATCTCATCCCGGTAAAAATTTGTTACCGGTACTTCAGCGGTAGGTATTAAAAAATATTCTGTATTTTCTATTTTAAAAGCATCTTGTTCAAATTTAGGAAGTTGACCCGTTCCAAACATGGATTGCCTATTGACCATAAACGGCGGAAAAATTTCAGTATACCCTTTTTTGCTATGCCTATCAAGCATGAAATTAATTAAAGCTCTTTCCAGTTTTGCTCCTAATCCTTTATAAAAAGTAAATCTGGCACCGGTAACTTTTCCCGCTCTACTAAAATCCAAAATATTTAGGCGTTCGCCCAATTCAAAATGAGACAGGGGGGTAAAACTAAATTGCTGCGGCTCTTCCCATTTGCGCACTTCAAGGTTATCTTTTTCATCTTTGCCTATAGGGACCGATTCATGCGGAATATTGGGAATAGTATAGAGTACTTCCTGCATTTCCTTGTCTATTTCAGATAATTTCTGATCTAATTCCTTTATTTTAGCCCCGACATCTCGCATCAAAGATATTAAATGCTCCGCATTTTCACCATTTTTTTTCAATCTGGCTACTTCATCAGAAGTTCTATTACGTTCTGCTTTATATTTTTCAACTTCAAATATAAGCTGCCTTCTTTGTTCTTCCTGACGTAAAAAATCATCCAGGTTAATCTCGGCATGGCGTTTGGCCAGAGCCTCCTTAATTATTTCAGGGTTCGTCCGCACAAATTTGAGATCAAGCATAAGGAAACCTCCTAATTAGAACCTAAGAAATCATTTTTAAAAAACACTCATGTACTTTTTTGATCAATCGTAAGGTCGGGGGGGAAAAGCGCTAGTCAGCAGACTACCCTGGCGTACAAAACACTTTTCCCTGAATTAAGCAACATGCAATACTATTTTTATTCTTACCATCCCCGCTCTTGCATCCGTTCCGCGGGAGCGATCGTTGATATCTCTATCCCAGGCATTGCTTCCCCTAAATCCTCGGAAAGTTTAGCCAGCATTTCCGCATCTTTGTAATGGGCTGTAGCTAAAACAATGGCGCGTGCTCTTTTAGCCGGATTAGAAGATTTGAAAATGCCTGATCCTACAAATATACCATCGCACCCAAGCTGCATCATGAGAGCAGCATCAGCGGGAGTGGCAATGCCACCGGCAGCAAAATTTGCTACTGGCAATTTGCCATGTTCAGCAACATATTGCACTAAATCATAGGGTGCAGCCATTTCTTTAGCCGCATTCATTAGTTCTTCTTTGGGCAGGGTAGTAAGTCTACGGATTTCAGCCATAACAGTACGCATATGACGGACAGCTTCCACTACATTTCCGGTACCAGGCTCTCCTTTGGTCCTGATCATAGAAGCTCCTTCACCTATGCGACGCAGCGCTTCACCAAGATTGCGAGCCCCACAAACAAAAGGAACTTTAAACTCATTTTTAGCAATATGAAACATATCATCAGCCGGAGTTAATACTTCACTTTCGTCAATGTAATCTACCCCTAAGGCTTCTAAAATCCGAGCTTCAACAAAATGGCCGATTCTTGCCTTGGCCATTACGGGTATGGTTACAGCCTGCTTAATATTTTTGATAATAGTGGCGTCGGCCATCCTGGCAACCCCGCCGGCAGCTCTTATGTCAGCCGGTACTCTTTCCAAAGCCATAACGGCACATGCTCCGGCCTCTTCAGCAATTTTAGCCTGTTCAGGTGTCGTTACATCCATAATGACACCGCCTTTTAACATCTCGGCCAATCCATTTTTAACTTTCCATGACGTAACTTCAGCCATGATGATTCCCCCTATTCTTCATCTTTGCTAACTACTTTAGCAATTGCTGCAATCTTACTTTCTCCAGTTCTCATAGCCGTCACTCCCTGAGCTGCTCTGCCTTGAACCGATATTCCGCTTACTTCCTGGCGAATTACAATTCCTTCATCAGTTATAAACATTAATTCTTCGTCGGCATTAACAATTTTGATTCCAGCTAAAAGCCCTGTTTTAGATGTAATTCTATGACCAATAACGCCTTTGCCAGCTCGGCCCTGCCTACGAAACTCTTCCAGAAGGCTCCTTTTGGCAAATCCGTTTTCGGTTACGGTTAATAATTCTAAATCTTCCCCAATTTTATCGACAACATCCATGCCTATAACATAGTCAGATTTATCCAGATTGATTCCTTTAACACCTCTGGCTGTTCTCCCCATCGTACGTACATCCTCTTCGGAAAAACGGATTACCAGACCCTTTCGAGTAGCAATTAGTACATCGTCATCTCCTCTAGTCAAGTGTACTCCAATTAATTCGTCATTATCATCCAGAGTAAGGGCGATCAATCCATCCTTCCTTTTGGTATCGTAGTCTTTAAGTGCTGTCTTTTTAACAATGCCATTTCTGGTTGCTGTTAGCAAATTGTAATTATCATTAAATTCTTTGATTGCCATGGTAGCAGTAACCTGTTCATCCGAGGATAGATTAAGGAGATTGACAATAGCTGTTCCTTTAGCTATCCTGCTAGCCTCCGGTATTTCATAAGCCCTCAGACGATAAACTTTTCCTTTGGACGTAAACACTAGAATATAATGATGGGTAGAAGCAATGAATATCCTGTCTACAAAATCATTTTCAACCGTAGACATCCCGCTTACCCCACGGCCTCCTCTTCTTTGACTGCGGTAAGTGTCTAGCGGCAATCTTTTAATATATCCTCTGTGTGTAACTGTAATAACTATATCTTCCTCGGCAATCAAATCTTCAATGTCCATATCAGTGACATCTAAAGTAATCTCTGAACGCCTCTCATCAGCAAACTTATCCTTGATTTCTTTTAATTCTGTTTTTATTATCTCCCGAACCATTTTGTCAGAGCTTAAAACAGCTTTAAGGTAAGCAATTTCATCAAGAAGCTTTTGGTATTGTTCATCAAGCTTAGTTCTTTCCAATCCAGTAAGCCTTCTCAGACGCATATCTAAAATAGCCTGCGCTTGCCTGTCGCTGAACTCGAAGCGTTCAATAAGCCTGGTTTTAGCCGTACTATCATCTTTAGAAGATCTAATAATGTCAATAACTTCATCTATAAAATCTAAGGCTTTGCGCAAACCCTCAACGATATGAGCTTCATCTTCAGCTTTGTTTAACTCATACTGGCTTCTTCTGGTAATAACTTCCTTTTGGTGGTTAATAAAATACACCAGCATTTCTTTTAAGTTTAAGACCTTAGGTACACCATCAACCAATGCCAATAAGTTAATGCCAAAGCTACTTTCCATTTGGGTATGTTTATAAAGCTGATTTAAAATTATCTGCGGATTGACATCCCTTCTAAGCTCAATAACAATCCGCATACCTTTACGGGTTGTTTCATCCCTTAAATCTGTAATACCTTCAATTTTCTTTTCATTAACCAATTCGGCGATTTTTTCTATTAATCTTGCTTTATTAACCATAAAAGGAATTTCGGTAACCACAATTTGCGTTTTACCGGATTTTCCTATTCTTTCAATATTTGCTCTGGCCCGGATTTTGATTGTCGCTCTGCCTGTAGTGTAAGCATTGATGATTTCTTCCGTCCCCATAATAAGCCCTCTGGTAGGAAAGTCAGGACCTTTTATGAATCTCATAATTTCTTTTATGGTGACTTTTTCCTGTCCATCCGGTTCATCTTGACTATCCAAAAGATATTCTACCGCATCGATCACTTCCCCTAAATTATGGGGAGGAATATTAGTAGCCATGCCAACAGCTATGCCGGAAGAACCATTGACCAGAAGATTAGGGAACTTCGCAGGAAGAACTACCGGTTCTTTTTCTTTTTCATCATAATTAGGCTTAAAATCTACGGTTTCTTTTTCAATATCAGCTAGCATATAAGAAGCCAGCGGTGCCATTTTGAGTTCCGTATAGCGCATCGCTGCAGCTGAGTCGCCATCAATTGATCCAAAGTTACCATGCCCGTCGATTAATGGGTAACGGCTGGCAAAATCTTGCGCCATCCGCACAACAGCATCGTATATAGAAGAATCACCATGAGGATGGAATTTTCCCATGCAATCCCCCACAAGTCTTGCTGACTTGCTATAGGACTTATTGGGGGTCATTCCTAAGACATGCAAAGTATATAGAATTCTGCGGTGCACAGGCTTTAGCCCGTCCCTAACATCTGGAAGAGCCCGGCTGACAATTACACTCATAGAGTAATCTATAAATGATTTTTTTAATTCCTCAGAAATCTCTATCGGTAATACTTTACCTTCAAATAGATTCATGGACATTGATTTTGCTCCCTTTCTTAAATATCCAGATTACGTACTTCTCTAGCATGTTTTTGGATAAACTCTTTACGAGGTTCAACTTTATCACCCATCAATATAGTAAAAAGTTCATCTGCTTTCATGGCATCTTCCATTGTAACCTGCAAAACTGTTCTGGTTTCTGGGTCCATAGTTGTTTCCCATAATTGATCAGGGTTCATTTCCCCTAAGCCTTTATAACGCTGAATCTCAGTTTTTTCTCTGCCGATTTCATCTAAAATACGGTCAAGTTCAGCATCGCTATAGGCATATTTTATTGCTTTACCCTTTTTAATCTTGTATAAAGGTGGTTGAGTAATATAAACATATTTATTTTCAATCAGAGGTCTCATATATCGATAAAAGAAAGTAAGCAATAAAATACGGATATGAGATCCGTCAACATCGGCGTCAGTCATAATCATAATTTTATGATAGCGGGCTTTTTCGATATCAAAATCCTCGGAAATTCCTGTTCCCAAAGCAGTAATCATTGCTCTGATTTCAGTATTAGCTAATATTCTATCCAGGCGGGCTTTTTCAACATTTATTATTTTTCCCCGCAAAGGAAGAATGGCCTGAAACTTTTGATCCCTTCCTTGCTTTGCCGAACCGCCGGCACTATCACCCTCAACAATATACATTTCGCAATAGCGAGGGTCTTTCCAGGTACAGTCGGCAAGTTTACCCGGAAGAGAAGTACTCTCCAAAGCACTTTTGCGCCGAGTAAGATCCCTAGCCTTACGGGCAGCCAATCTTGCTCTGGCGGCCTGGAGTCCTTTTTCCACAATTTTTTTGGCAATAGCAGGATTTTCTTCGAAAAATATTGATAAACCTTCGCCAACTACACTATCAACTATAGAGCGTACTTCACTGTTGCCAAGTTTAGTTTTGGTCTGGCCTTCAAATTGGGGTTCCGGAACTTTGACCGAAAGAATAGATGTAATTCCTTCTCGTACATCCTCACCACTTAAATTACTTTCATTACTTTTCAAAATATTATTCTTACGAGCATAATCATTAATTACGCGAGTGAGAGCAGCTTTAAATCCGGCTTCGTGAGTTCCGCCCTCAGTGGTATTGATATTATTGGCATATGAAAAAAGATTCTCTGTATAACTATCGGTATACTGAAGCGCAACTTCTACCTGAATATTATCTTTTTTAGTTTCTATAACTATTGGTTTAGGGTGAAGCGGATCTTTATTTTTATTAAGATACTTTACAAAATCAACGAGTCCACCGCTATATTTATAAACTTCTTTAGCGTTTTTCCTTTCATCAATCAAAGTAATCGCTACATTTTTGTTTAGAAATGAAAGTTCTTTTAATCTCTGGGCCAGGATTTCAAAGTCATAAACAACCTCTTCGAATATTTCAGGATCAGGTTCAAAACTTATTAATGTTCCTGATTGGCCTTTATAAGGCCCTACTTCTTTTAATTCGGTCATGGTTTTTCCGCGAGAAAATTCCTGGACATACTTTTTACCATCTTTTTTTACTTCAACTCTAAGTCTAACGGAAAGAGCATTAACAACGCTCATCCCAACTCCATGCAGACCACCCGAAACTTTATAAGCGCCATTATTAAACTTTCCTCCGGCATGAAGGACTGTTAGACATACTTCAACTGTGGGTTTACCCATCTTTGGATGAATATCAACCGGTATACCCCGGCCGTTATCTTTTACAGTAATACCGTTATTCTGGTGAATAATAACTTGAATATCGTCACAAAAACCAGCCATGGCCTCGTCAATACTGTTATCGACTATTTCGTAGACCAAATGATGAAGCCCTCGGCTGCTTGTTGATCCGATATACATACCGGGTCTTTTGCGAACGGCCTCTAACCCTTCCAGGATTTCTATTTGCTCTGCATTATAATCAGAGACAAATTCATTATTATTACTTAGGTCCGCACTATTTTGCAAAGCAACTTCCTCCCAAAATTATCCTCAATAATATCCTTACTAATATCCTTATAACCTTCTTATTGTATTATAAATAATCTATTTTTTCAATTATATATACCTCTCTTAGTGAGAGGTATAGACCAATAGTAAATAATGATTAAAAAATGCATTAATATTTACATGTAATTATTTTATATAATTTACATGCATTAATTACTTTATAACTAAAATTCACATTTAAAAATTTGTTTATTTTTTGATTTATACCAAAGCTAACTCTCAAGTCCTATACCGATCATGGATCTTTTGGAAAGAGTAGAAGATGAAATAGGCGATAAATAGATGCCTTGATCAGAAACAATAATAGATTTTTGCTTTCCATCCTCGGCAATATTCATAATTTTATTACTTTCAATATTGCTTAAATAATTTTGAAATGTATTGTTATTGGCGCCCGTTTCCACATCGATAATTGCGATTATTTTATCCTTACGAAGCATAAAATTATTTCCTAAGTGAAGAAACATTATTCTCCCTCCTTATGGTTCCATTTATTACCTGAAACACAGCGTTTTCCTTACCAATAAGTTTCTTATCTAAATCCGTCATGGTAATAAGAGTTTGTTTAACAGAATTATCAATATATTCAATAAGAAATCTCCGTCTATATTCGTCTAGTTCCGAAAGAACATCATCTAATAAAAGAATTGGATAATCTCCCTTTTCTTTTAATATTATTTCCATTTCCCCCAGCTTCAAACAAAGAACCGCTGATCTTTGTTGCCCTTGAGAAGCAAAAAGTTTAGCAGATTTACCATTGAGATCAATAAGTAAATCGTCTCTATGAGGACCTATAACCACAGTTTTTCTTTCAATCTCCGTAGCTAACCTACTTTCTAACATATTAGGAAAACTATCTAAAGCTTGGCTTATATCTTTTTTTCCTAGGGAATAATAAGTTAAATTGATATTAAAAGTAGGAAAAAAAATATTTTTAAAAATTTTTTGACATAAATCATTTAATTTTTCAGTAAACTCACCCCGATTAATAATAATTCTAGAACCTACATCGAGTAGTTGTTCATTCCAAACCTCAATTTGGCTTTTTAAAGAGTTTAAATTTTTTTCATTTTTTAATAAGTTATTTTTTTGTTTAATAATTTTATAATAGGAATTCAATAAAGATACATGGCTTGGTTTTATTTGAGAAATAAGAACATCAAGAAAACGTCTTCTTTCATTAGGGCCCTTTTTAATAATACTAAGATCATCGGGAGAAAAAAAGACTGCGTTTACTGTACCAACGTAGTCCGAAAGACGTCTACATGCTACTTTATTAATTTTCATGACTTTTTTTCCAGGCTCATAATAACTTTCTAAAGAAATAAGCCTATCTTGAACCTGGCAAGCGGCATGTAGATAAAAGTTCTTTTGTCCCCATAAAATTAATTCATTTTCCTGTTTGACCCTATAAGATTTGCCGGTTAATAAAAAATTAACGGCTTCAAGAATATTAGTTTTACCTTGTCCGTTAGAGCCACAGAGCAAATTTAATCCTGATTCAAAAGAAATTTTTTGGTTTTCATAATTTCTAAAATTATATAAAGTTAAATTTTTTATCTCCATTTTCTTTGTTTTTTAATTTCTTAAGGGTAATAGTAAGTACAGGTAATCTTCCTCGTTTTCAGGTCGAAAAACACAAGGGCTATATGGTCCGGAAGCTTCCATAATAATATTCTCTGTATCTATAATTTTTAGAACATCTATAACGTATTTGGCATTAAAAGAAATAGCAACGTTTTCGCCTTCTTGTTCAATTTCAATTTGTTCTGATATTTTTCCCATTTCAGAATATTGATTTACGTTCAGGATAGAATCTTCAATATTAAACCTGACATTATTTATTTTAAGATAATTATCTTTAGATAATAAAGATGCTCTTTCAACCGTATCCAAGAAGTTTTTACAATTTAATAAGAGTTTAGTATTGCAAGACTGAGGAATTACCTGTTTATAACTAGGAAATTGGCCGTCTATAAGTCTGGTTAGAATTTGGCAAGAACCGAATTTAAAGATAATTTTAGAACTATTATATTGAACGGTAAGAATTTCATTATCATCTAATAATCTTAATAGCTCCTGCATTGTTTTTGAAGGAATTATCCCTTTAAACTCTTTATCGTTATCGGAAATCATAGCTTTACTATGAGCTAACCTATGGCTGTCGGTACTGACAAGAGAAATATTTTCTTTTTCTACATGAACTAGAATTCCTGTAAAAACCGGTCTTGTTTCCTCCACGGCACAGGCAAAAATAGTCTGTCTGATCATTTTTTTAAAGATTGTAGCGGGAATTTCAATTATATCGGCCGAGGTGAATTCAGTAATCTCGGGAAATTCTTCCGGATCATAACCGTTAATAACAAAATTTGATTTATTGTAATGAATATTTACATTATTATCAATACTTTCCAATATTATATCTGTATCAGGAAGCTTTCGAACGAATTCGGAAAATAACTTGGCAGGTAGAACAACTTCGCCTTCTTCTTGAACCTCCATAGGAATATTGCATCTTATGCCAATTTCTAAATCAGTAGCTTCAAACCATAGGCTTGAGCCTTCGGTTCTTAACCTTATTCCCTGTAGAATAGGCATAGTATTTTTCGTGGCTACAGCACGCTGGACAGTGTTTACCCCTAGAAGAAGATTATCTTTGGAACAAATTATTTTCATATTTACCTCCAAAAATTTTTTGAAGCAATATATTTTTAGTCATAATTTTCAAGTATTAATAATATGATATTAATTTAGTTGTCATAGTAGTATTGCCAAGAAAAATGTGAATAACTATTGGCAAGCGCTTAAATTATGCTTTTAAAATGTTAATTAATTTATAGATAGTTTGTGTATAACGGGTTGTTACTATTGGGATAACCTAAATAAAAAAATTGTAAGGATATTCTTAAACTTAAGTTCAAGACTTAAGTTTGATAATAATATCGTTGATACTTTTTTCAACTAAAGGATCTTTATTTTTAAGTTCATTTATTTTGTCACAAGCATGAATAACAGTAGTATGGTCTCTTCCTCCAAATTCCTCTCCAATCTGCAAAAGGGATAAGTCAGTTAGCTCCCTACAAAGATACATAGCAATTTGGCGGGGAAAAGTTACTGACCTTGTTCTTTTTCTCATTTTAAATTCCTGCACAGTCAATTTATAATGATCAGCAACTACTTTTTGAATCATTTCTACAGTAATTATCTTTTGACTCTTTTGGGGGAGCATATCTTTAAGAATTTCTTCTGCTAAATCTATAGTAATAGGTTGATCAGTTAGCATACTATAGGCGGTGATTTTGCTTAAAGCTCCTTCCAGCTCTCTAATGTTGGATTGAATTTGAGAAGCAATAAAAATTATTATGTCATCGGGTACATTAAAGTTTTCAAGTTCAGCTTTCTTCCTTAGAATAGCTATTCTAGTCTCATAATCGGGCGGGTTAATATCCGTTGTCAAACCCCATTCAAATCTCGACCGGAGTCTTTCTTCCAAGGTAGGGATTTCTTTTGGTGGGCGGTCGGAAGAAATAATAATTTGTTTATTTGCTTCGTAAAGTGTATTAAATGTATGGAAAAATTCCTCCTGAGTTGCTTCTTTCCCTGCTAAAAACTGAATATCGTCAATGAGCAAAACATCTATTTTGCGATAAGTATTTCGGAATTCTACTTGACGTTCATAACGAATAGAATCAATCAATTCGTTGGTAAATTGCTCGCCGGTAACATAAAGAAGTTTCATAGTAGGATAATTTTTGCGAATTACATGGCTGATGGCATGCATCAAATGAGTTTTACCTAAGCCGCTGCCGCCATAAACGAATAAAGGATTATATGATTTTGCTGGTGATTCTGCCACTGCTAAGGCGGCAGCATGCGCAAACCTGTTGCCATTGCCAATAACAAAAGTGTCAAAAGTATACTTGGGATTAAGGGAGTAAGATAAAGTGCCAAAACTCATTTTTTCTGTTTGAATAGGAAATCCACTGCTTACTTGGTCTTGATCTTGATCAACTACAAAGGATAAAGTAACAGGAACGTTTAGGTAGTTTTGAATTGTGGATTTAATTAAATTAGCATATCTGCTTTCTAGCCAGTCTTTAGCAAATTCATTAACAACATTTATAGTTAAATTATTGTTGGCAAAATCAATTAGTTTTGTAGGTGCTAGCCAAGTTTCATAACTTTCTTTAGACAACTCATTTTTTAATTTTTCCTGAACATTTTCCCAAAAAGCCTCTAAGTATAATGAATTAGGGGACATTGTTAACCTCCAGCCCGGAATTTATTTCAAAATCTAAGATTTTAATATCATAGTACTAACCCGAAATGCAAACTAATAATAACAATTTTTCCTAGGGTTATCAACAACATTTTAAGATTATGAAATTTGATCCACTAATTTCTGAAAGGCTATTCACAGTTTATCAACATTTTTTTCAACTTGCTTGAAGACCCTATTTCCTTGACACAATAAAAATAAGTAGGGTATAATTTTGTATAGTTTATTTATGTGCTTAATTGTTTTTAGTGTTTATGTAGCAACTAAGGGGGGTGTATACTTTGAAAAGGACATATCAACCAAAAACCCGTCGTCATAAAAGAGTTCACGGATTTTTAGCAAGGATGAAAACAAATGGCGGAAGAAATGTGATAAAAAGACGTCGTTTGAAAGGTCGTAAAAAGTTATCTGTTTAGGGCCGCATTTTTGTGGCCTTTTTTGTACTGAATAATAACTCTGTGGTTTATAGGAGGGCAATATGCTGCCCAAAGCTTACAGAATGTCAAAAAAGTCTAATTTTGAGAGAGTATTTACCTGCGGCAAAAGTTATGCCTCAAGGCATGTAGTAATATACATTTTTAAAGGACTCTCTTTTAAATTTGGTTTTATTGCCTCAAAAAAAATAGGCAACGCAGTAAAACGCAACCGAGCAAAAAGGCTGATGCGAGAAGCTTTGCGCTTAAATATGGGTAAAATAAAAACAGAATGTCAGATGATTTTTATTGCACGTGGCTATATTAATAATGCTTCCTTACGTGAAGTTGAAAATTCAATGATTAATATATGGAAAAAAGCGGGAATTTTATGTGAAGAATGTAGTTAAAATATGTGCTGTTTTACTTATAGGTGTAATTACCTTTTATCAAAAGTTTATTTCGCCTATACTACCTAGGAGTTGTAGGTTTTATCCGACTTGTTCCGAATACGCCATTCAGGCGATTAATAAATATGGTATACTAAAAGGAACAGGAAAGGCCATAATAAGATTGTTAAAGTGCCATCCATTTCATCCCGGCGGATATGATCCTGTTTAAGGAGGGTTTTTGTGAGTACTCTTATCCAAGGAATGACTACTATTTTAGAGTGGTTGTTTAATTTTTCTTCGACGATTGGGCTCCCCTATTGGGGTGTGGCTATTATCTTGTTTACCATAATCATTAAGATCTTGCTTTATCCATTGACAGTTAAGCAAATGGTTTCCATGCGGAAAATGACTGAGTTACAGCCAAAGGTTAGGGAAATTCAAAAAAAATATGGCCACGATAAACAAAAAATGAATATGAAAGTTATGGAATTATATAGTCAAGAAAAGGCAAGCCCTTATGCTGGATGCCTGCCACTTCTTGTTCAGCTTCCTATTCTATTGATTTTTTATAGAGCCTTATTTAATCTGACTGCACGGGCCAGCAATGATCCGAGCTTTCAATTTCTAGGCTTTAATATTACGGAAACCTATGGTTTAACATTAGATTATCATTTATTATTGCCGATTATTGCTGGGGTTACGACCTACTTTATGACTAAAGTATCTATGGCTAATTCACCTAAACCTATGGTAGCAAATGATAAGAAAAACAATGTAGCTGTTAGTGCGGAGCAAACACAAAAAATTATGCTGTATGTCATGCCTTTATTTATGGCTTACATTGTATTATCCTTACCTTCTGGACTTGGTATTTATATTGTAACTATGAATATCGTGTCCATCTTGCAAACAATATATATCTATAAAGTATTTTTTAAGAGAGAAGAAAAGAAGGCAAAGTTAAAGGCCGAACAATAATGTTTGGTACTGGAGGATTACATAATGAATGTCATTGAAAAAACCGGTAGGACAACGGAAGAGGCAATTGAGGCTTGTTTGAAAGAACTTGGTGTAACGAGGGACCAAGTAATAGTCGAAATTTTGGAGGAGCCAGGAAAAAAAGGATTGTTTGGGATCTTTGGTAATAAACCTGCCAAAGTAAAAGTTAAACTAGATGATGATCCTGGTTCATTGGCTTGCAAATTCTTGAAAAAACTCATTAAGGCAATGGATGTCAAAGCGGATTTTGAAGTTTTTCGCCGGGAAGACCATATCTTGATTAATATTACCGGATCTGATCTGGGAATATTAATTGGTCGTCGGGGAGATACTTTGGAAGCAATTCAATTCTTGACTAATTTGGCTATTGGTAGAAAGCTATCTAATAAAATAAGAATAATTATTGATGTGGAAGGTTATAGGAAACGAAGAGAAGACACTTTAATCAAATTAGCTAAAAGATTAGCTGAAAAAGTTAAGCGCACCGGAAATCGTGTAGTTTTAGAGCCAATGACTCCTCAGGAAAGAAGAATCATCCATACGGCTTTACAAAATGAATGGAAAATAGCAACTTTTAGTGAAGGGGAAGAACCACACCGAAGAGTAGTTATTTCTTTAAAACGCACTAATAAGGATGTTTCTTAAAAGGGGGTAACCCCCTTTTTTATAATTTGCTGTTCTAAATATGTTTTATATAATAGTAATCTTCATACTCAGAGAGGTATTGCTATGGAGAATACAATTGTAGCTTTAGCTACGCCCCCCGGAGAGGGTGCTGTGCATATTGTTCGTCTAAGCGGTAAAGATGCTTTTAGAATAGGAAAGGCTTGTTTTGAGCCTAAAAATCGCGAGAAATGGCAAGCCAACACTAGTTATACCTTGCATTATGGTTGGTTTTTAGACGGTGATAAAAAGATTGATGAAGTATTAGTTGCCAGGATGAAAGGGCCTTTTTCTTATACCGGGGAAGATGTATTGGAGATAAACTGTCATGGGGGGATGCTTCCCGCCAGAAGAATTATTGAGGCCTGTCTTCATCAAGGGGCACGATTAGCTGAACCCGGAGAATTTAGTAAAAGAGCCTTCCTGAACGGAAAAATGGATCTCATACAAGCCGAGGCCATTATTGACTTAATATCTGCGCGAACAGATCTAGCTGCGGATTTAGCATTAACTCAGTTGAAGGGCAGCCTTTCTCTTAAAATCGACGAAATTCGACAAGATATTCTGGATATATTATCTTTTATTGAAGCTACTATAGACTTCCCTGAAGATGAAGTTGATGACCTCGCTCAAACAGAATTGGCAGAAAAAATAATGAAAGCCAAAGAAAAGGCAGTTGAAATACTTAAAGGAAGTAAAACGGGGAAAATTATCAGAGAAGGTCTGTTAACTGTTATTGCAGGTAGGCCCAATGTGGGTAAATCAAGCTTGCTCAATGCTTTTTTAGAAGAGGAAAGGGCAATAGTTACAGATATTCCCGGTACAACAAGAGATGAAATACATGAATATATAAAAGTAGGAGATGTTCTCTTACATTTGATAGATACTGCGGGTATAAGAGACAGCGAAGACCCAGTAGAGATGATCGGCATTGAAAGGGCTTGGAAAGCTTTAAATATGGCAGACCTAATTCTCTTGCTTCTTGATGTTAATGAATACAATGCTCATCAGTTTACAAAGGAAGAACAATTTATTCTGGAGGAATATGCTGAAAAGACTATTGTACTCATCAATAAAGTGGACTTAATTCCAGCTTATGAATTTAATGATTCCTTTCTTGATCCAAAAATATTTACTTTGCCCCTTTCAGTAAAGAACAGGCTTGGGTTTGAAGAACTAAAAGATGAAATTTTACGACGTGTGTATGAAGGAAATTCTTCTATCTCCGCAAAACCTCTTCTTTCTAATATACGTCAAATAAATGCTTTAGAGAAATGCATAAATGCTTTAGAAAAAGCACAGGAAGCAGTATATGCCGATGTGCCTTTTGATTTGGTATCAATCGATATTCGTTCTTCCTTAGAAGAAATTTCTTTGATAACCGGACATAATGTACAAGAAGATTTACTTAATAATATTTTTAGCAGATTTTGTATAGGGAAGTAGGTTTATCGTGAAATATTTTGCTGGAAAATATGATGTTATTGTTGTTGGGGCTGGGCATGCCGGCTGTGAAGCTGCTTTAGCGGCGGCGCGCATGGGGTGTGAAACCCTGCTTATAACTAGTAATATAGATAGAATTGCCAATTTACCGTGTAATCCTTCAATAGGTGGACCGGCTAAGGGACATCTAGTCAGAGAAATAGATGCCTTAGGCGGACAGATGGCTATTGTTGCCGATCATGCCTCTCTTCAGGCTAGAACTTTAAATACAGGTAAAGGGCCGGCGGTGCAAGCCTTACGTGTGCAGTTGGATAAACGCCAGTATCATTATAAGATGCAAGGGGAACTTTTCAAACAAACCGGCTTAACTTTAATTGAGGCTTTAGTAGTAGAACTAGAAGTTAATAATAATAGAGTTACAGGCGTTGTTACTAGAACCGGCGGAAGATTTGAAGCGGATAGTATCGTCTTAACCGGCGGTACCTATCTAAGAGGAAGAATAATTATTGGGGAAGCAGTTTATGAAGGTGGACCTAGTGGTGATACCACATCTTCCGCTCTATCTGAAAATCTTAAGCAATTAGGGTTAGATTTAGGGCGTTTCAAAACAGGTACGCCTCCAAGAATACTTAAAAGTTCGGTTGATTTTAATAAGTTTGATATACAACCAGGAGATTCGTTACCTAAAAAATTTTCTTTTTTACCCACGGAGAGTTTTTTTTGGGGAAATGACCCCTCCAAGCAGATGCCATGCTGGTTAGGTTACACTACGAAGGAAACACATGAAATAATTAGAAACAACCTGCATCGAGCACCACTTTATACTGGAGTGGTGGAAGGTATAGGACCGCGATATTGTCCGTCACTCGAGGATAAAATAGTGCGTTTTCCGCAGCGCGAAGCTCATCAAATTTTTCTTGAGCCGGAAGGTGCTAAAAGTGAAGAACTTTATGCAGCAGGAGTGTCCACTAGTCTGCCGGTAGAAATACAGTATATGATTTTAAAGAGTATACCTGGCTTAGAAAAGGCTAAAATACTAAGACCCGGTTATGCTATTGAATATGATTTTGTTAAGCCTTATCAGCTATCCCTTAGTTTAGAAGTAAGATCTTTACCCGGTCTTTTTACGGCCGGACAACTTAATGGCACGTCAGGGTACGAAGAAGCAGCGGCCCAAGGCTTATATGCCGGCATAAATGCTGCCTTAAAGGTTAAGGGGCATCCTCCCTTCGTTTTAAAACGTTCTGAGGGCTATATGGGTGTTATGATTGACGACTTGATTAATAAAGAGAATACAGAACCTTATCGATTACTTACCTCCAGAGCTGAATATCGACTTTTATTAAGGCAGGATAATGCAGACCTTAGGCTTACGGAAAAGGGAAGACAGGTAGGATTGGTTGATGACAACAGATGGAAGATATTTAACACTAAGCTAGAGCAATTGGAGAATATTAAAAAAACATGGCGGACAACTTTTTTCAATATAAAAGATTCTGCTGTGCAAGAAGTTTTAAAAACAATAGGGTCTTCTCCTTTGCGTAGCAGTACTCGAGCTGAGGATTTAATAAAAAGACCGGAAATCACCATTGAACACCTTCAAGAAATAATGCCTGAGATGTCTCAATTTAACAGCGAAGTTTTACAAGAAGCTGTAACTCAATTGAAATACCAGGGTTATATTAATAAGCAGCAAGAAGAAGTGAATAAATTTATTAAATTCGAAGAAAAAGAGCTGCCCAACGATTTAAATTATGATAATATTCGGGGATTATCAAATGAAGCTAAACAGAGGCTGAAGGAAGTAAATCCTCTGAATATTGGACAGGCTTCTAGGATAAGCGGTGTCAATCCTGCTGATATTTCGGTTCTACTTGTTTACTTGGAACAAAGGAAAAGGGGTATGGCTGATGCCGGATCAAAATCAAAAAATTAGTTGGCATGTTAATGCTTTAAAGGATATGGCTATGGCTTATTGGGGTTTAGATCTTAGTGAAACCCAAATAAAACAGTTTGCTGCTTATACAGTCATGCTCTTGGATTGGAATAAAAGAATTAATCTAACTGCTATAACAGATCCGGAGCAAATTATGATTAAACATTTCCTAGACTCTATGGCCTTTGTTAAAAAGCTGGACTATTATTATGCCCAGAAGGAAATTCTGTTGGCTGATATAGGAACAGGCGCCGGTTTTCCTGGAATTCCAATCAAGATTCTCCGGCCGCAGATTAATATAACTTTAATTGATTCCTTGGCTAAGAGAATTGCTTATTTGGATCATGTTATTGAAGGTTTGAATTTAACTGGGATTAAAGCAATCCATGCTCGGGCTGAAGATATTGGCAGGGATAAAGAACACAGGGAGGTTTATGATGTTGTAGTGGCCAGAGCTGTAGCAGAACTTCCTGTGTTACTGGAGTACTGTACACCTTTGTTAAAGATAGGGGGACGGTTTATAGCGGCAAAAGGTCTTGACCCGGAAAGGGAGATTTCTTTAGCTAAAAATGCCCTCAATGTGCTCAATTGCCAAATTGAGTATTACGAAAATTACAAGTTAGCCGAAGGAGCGGATCATCGTTCTTTAATTGTCGTGAAGAAAACTGCTAAAACCCTAGCCCAATATCCTAGGAAGCCTGGAAAACCAAAGAAAGACCCTTTATAAGATTCTCTTAGAATTTCTCCTTATATCTAACAAAAAGCATTTAAAAGTGCTTTTTTTGTTTTCATATCCAGTTTAATAGTATATAGTTATAAGAGGAACTAACAAGGTTCTTCTGGTGTATACAGAGGAGGAAGAAAAATGGCTAGAATTATTGCTGTAGCAAATCAAAAAGGAGGTGTTGCAAAAACAACAACTGCAGTTAATCTTTCCTCATGTTTAGCTGAGAGAGAAAAAAAAGTTCTGCTCATCGATTTAGATCCTCAAGGAAATGCAACAAGCGGCTGCGGAATACTTAAGCACAAACTTTCCCGTTGCATATATGACGTTATTATCAATGAGGAATCTATCAAGAGCATTATACATGATACGGACTTAGAAAATTTAAAAGTTGCTCCGGCTCGTATTGAACTGGCGGGTGCTGAAATCGAACTTGTATCCCAAATGTACAGAGAAGGCAAACTCACCATAGCATTAAAGGAAGTCAAAGACGATTTTGATTTTATTTTTATTGATTGTCCTCCATCCTTAGGCTTACTCACTTTAAACGCTTTGTGCGCTGCTACTGATGTTTTGATACCCATTCAGTGTGAATATTACGCCTTGGAAGGTTTAAGCTTATTGATAGGAACCCTGGATAAGGTAAGAAAGTCAATTAATCGAGAATTACAAATCCTTGGTGTCTTACTAACCATGTTCGATGCCAGAACAAATTTATCAATTCAGGTCGTGGATGAGGTAAAGAATTATTTTCGTGATAAAGTCTTTCAAACTATTATTCCGCGAAATGTACGCTTAAGCGAAGCACCAAGTCATGGTATGCCAATCAGTCTTTATGATAAAAAATCCAGAGGAGCCGAAGTATACAGAGATTTAGCCGAGGAGGTTTTAGGACGTGTCTAAGAAAGGATTGGGGCGTGGTTTAGGGGCCCTATTGATAGAAAAAGAAACTGACGGCTCAGAAATCAAAGAGATTATGCTCACAGATATAATTCCAAATCCTGAACAGCCACGCCAAGAATTTGATGAAGAAAAGTTAAAAGAGCTTGCAGATTCGATACGGGAACACGGATTACTTCAACCGATTTTAGTAAAACCCGAAGGCAATTTCTATCAAATTATTGCCGGAGAAAGACGTTTTAGAGCTTCCCAACTGGCAGGCTTAGACCGGATTCAATGTATAGTCCGAGATTGCACGGAACAAGAAATGACAGAAAAAGCACTCATTGAAAATATTCAAAGAGACGATCTATCTCCAGTGGAAGAGGGTCTGGCCTATGCCAAACTGATCGAGGATTACGGCCTGACACAGGAACAAGTAGCAAAAAGAGTCGGTAAAGGCAGGCCGACAATTGCCAATTTAATAAGGATTATTCAACTACCGCAGGAAATATTAGATTTATTAAATAAAGGAAGCATTTCTTTAGGACATGCAAAAGTAATTTTAACCGTGGATAGCCCTGATGACCAAATTCAACTCGCGGAAAAAGTTTACTCAGAATCACTTTCAGTAAGAGAACTGGAAAGCCTGGTTCTTTCCCTAAAAAACAATTCGCCTAGTCCTAAAAAGGAAAAACAAAAGAAAATCAAGAAGTATAGCGAGTTTATGGAAATAGAAGAAAAACTGCAAAATATTTTTCAAACAAAAGTCACTGTAAAAGGGGGAGAAAGTAAAGGGAAAATAGAAATTAATTATTATTCTAAAGAAGAACTTGATCGCTTATTAAAGGCCATGGATGTTCAAATATAATGTTCCACATGGAACATTAAGATAATAGATACTATAATAGTTCCACGTGGAACAGGTTAAAAAAGTTTAGGCCAGTGTTCTACGTGGAACAATAGCATAATGAAAGGACAACCTTAATGTTATGTTTGGAACTCAAGTGAATGTTATTGCAATCGTTGCTGGAGGTTTAATAGGAACTATATTTGGGAAAATTATTCCGGAGAGAATCAGGAACACAATTCTCCAGGGCCTCGCTTTAGTCGTAATCTTAATAGGGTTAGAGATGGCTCTAGAGACAGGCAATATATTAATAGTTATAGCTAGTTTAGTCTTGGGGGCAATAGTTGGTGAATTGATTGATATCGAGTGTAGATTAAACCAATTTGGAAAATATTTAGAAACAAAGCTTTCGCGTCGTGGTCGAGGCAATTTTACCAAGGCTTTTGTTACTGCAAGTCTGGTCTACTGTGTCGGGGCTATGGCCATTGTGGGCGCTTTACAAGACGGTTTGAATGGCGATCATAGCATTCTATTCGCGAAATCCGCATTAGATGGGGTTACCTCCATAATTTTCTCTGCATCCATGGGTATTGGTGTAATATTTGCAGCTCTTCCGGTATTGATCTATCAAGGCAGTATAGCTTTGTTTGCCGGAATATTACAAGGTATTTTATCAGATGCTGTGATCGTGGAGATGACAGCTGTTGGCGGGCTGTTGATCTTCGGTATAGGAATAAATATACTGCAAATTAAAGATGTTAAGGTAGCCAATCTGCTTCCGAGTATTTTTTTTGCTATCCCCTTAGTAATCCTTTTTAATTATTTGGGAATATATTGAGACTTAAAGTATTCTCAGAAGGATATATATATTTCACATTAGTTTTTAGGAGGAATTATCTTTGAATCTATACCTTGACGAACAAATATTGTCTCTGATAATTGTTATTGCCTCAGCTATTATACTGTTGTTGCTGATTCTAGTTACGATTTTGTTGGTGCGAATGAAAAAGTTTGAGAAAGCATATATTAGTCTGCAGACCTTTATGTCTAAGGACAGTCTTGAAGATTTACTAAAGGCTAACTTGGGAGAAATAAGAGAAGCTAAACAAAAAATCCAAGTGCAGGAAACAAAAATCAATAAGATAGAAAACAAGGTGGAATGTGCAGTTGATAATGTTGGCTTAGTAAAATTTAATTCCTTTGACCATATGGGAGCGGATTTAAGTTTTGCCTTAGCATTATTAGATCAAGAAGGTACAGGGGTTTTATTAACTTCCATTCAAAGTATAGAAGAATGTAGAATATATGCTAAAGCAATTGAAAAAGGAAGAGCGGCTGTAAAATTGATAGAAGAAGAAAAGACGGCCATAGAAAAAGCATGTCTCAACGCAAAAAAAATCTAATTATTTAGTATAACCGCTATATATGTTGGCAAATATGTTACAAATTACATCGGACATTTGCCATACTGTATTCAGACGAGTATTTTGAAGAACCATATATTGAGCAAAACCATTAATGTTTACTATGCCGGTCAGGTGGATTTCGCCTACTTCTGGCAGTTCTTTATTAACTGCAGTTCCTGGTTTCAGCGGCCCTTGGTTTAAAGTAATAAAACCAACGGATTCAATACTTCCTAAACAGGCATCAAGGGCAATAATATAGGGATTGGCGTAAACTAAATTGATTTTGTGTAAGGTGCTTCCTAAGTTTTCGGCATGAACGGGTTCATCAAGCGTTCCTATTACTTTGAGACCTGGCAGATGTTTTTTTTGAATTTTTGTACCCGTCAAAGGGCCGAGTGAATCCCCTGTTGAACGGTCTGTTCCGATACATAAAAGTATTACCGGTCTGTTTTTTGCTTGTAGTAAATATTTTTTTAACCATGTTTGGAGATAGGCAATACCTTGTTGATCATTATAGTGCGCTCGCAGATGACGATTTTCACTAAATATGGATATTGTATTCAAACAAATACCTCCAAAGCAATACTCAATTAATATATTTCCATATTTAGCTACTTATATGCGTCTAATTATACTGTTATGAATATTCAAGTAAAAATTACCTGAAAGTCTAATAAATAGTTTACTAATTAGGGGGATTTTAGATGAAAGGAAAAATATTCTTGACTAGCCTGTTCATAGTGATTGTAATGGGTATGATATTAACTGGTTGCGGATCAAAGACAGAAAGCAATAGCCCTCCTAAGTTACAAGGAACGATCAAAATTGGTGGAAATTTTGAATTATCCGGGCAGCTTTGTGAATTTGGCTTGAAGGGAGAAAATGGTGCAAAATTAGCTATTAAAGAGTTTAATGATAAAGGCGGTATTCTTGGGGCGAAAATCGAGTACTATAGCACTGATAATAAGTCAAATGATATGGAATCAGCATCTGCGGTAACAGAACTGGTCGATGAACATAAAGTAGTTGGAATAATTGGCCCGATGACTAATCTTAACACTCTGGCAGCTGCAAGGGTTGCAACTCAAAAAGAAACAGTCTTGATTACCCCAACCGGGACAAGCACCTTGATTACGGTAGGAGAAAATGGCCTGAATGATTGGCTGTTCCGTGCTTGTTTCATAGATGCTTACCAGGGAGAAATCGCAGCAAATTTTGCTTACAATGATATAAAGGCTGAAACTGCTGCGTTGGTAGTTGACCGGTCTTCTGAGTACTCAATAAGGCTGGCAGAAACATTTAAGACCGAATTTACCTCTCTGTGGGGTAGTGTTGTTCTTGCCGAAGAGTATACAGGCGGACAGGATAAAGATTTCACTCCAATTATAAACAGTATTAAGCAGAAAAGCCCGCATATTATTTTTATGCCTGGCTTTTATGGCGAAGCAGGGCTGTTGGTAAATCAAGCCCGAATGGCTGGGATTGATGTACCCATTTTAGGTGGAGACGGCTGGGGCACCGGTCCAATTATAGAGGTAGCCGGTATAGAAGCTCTAAATAATACTTATTATTTGGATCATTGTGTAATTAGTGATCCTGCTTTAG